>DASQIB010000280.1:0-33397 GCA_035631795.1 Gemmatimonadales bacterium
CACGTAAACCTGAGTGTGCCCGCCCAACCAGCTCGTGACACGGTTGTTTCCAGCCGGCACTTGATCGGGGGAATTGCCCGCGAGGTCGTATAAGAGCTGCGTCAGGTTGATCACATCGCCGCCGTGCTTCCAATCCCACAGGAACCCGAAACTGAAGCGTTTATAGTTGAGATCGCTCGAGAGCGACATCTGGAAGTCGGGGTTGGCATCGCCGACTACGCCCTCCGTTCCCACGATTTGCGTGGCCGAACTGTCCTTCGCAATCCGGAACGCACCGAGCGATGTTCCGAACCCGATTCCCTGGATGTTGAAATTCGGAACGGGGAGATCTACGACCTTGCTGCGGTTCAGGTAGAACGTCGAGCGAAGAATCCAGTTCGTCTCAGGCCCCCGCACCGGCGATACCGCGAGCCATGCCTCGATGCCGCGGTTGCGCAATTCGCCGCCATTGAAGATTCGGGTCTGATATCCAGTGGATGGGGCCACGGACTGGACGAGGAGGAGGTCCGTAATGGTCTTCTGGTAGAGCGTCAGGCCCAAGGTCGCAAATTGGTTGCCAAACGTCACGTCGAGCCCGCCTTCGATCTCCGTGTTCCGCTCCGGCTTGATCGAATCGTCTCCCAGCTGCAACGATGGGAACTGCCCGAACCGACCTCCGACCACCGCGCTCGTGTCCAATGCGAAGCGTGCGCCAAACACGGGCGGATTGCCGGTCTGGCCCCAGGCGGCGCGCAGCTTCAGCTCATCCACACCGCCCATGGGCCGCACAAACCGGTACGAAGCCGCGGCCTTCGGATAGATGTAGTAATGGTCCGGGCTCCCGTTCACACTCGAGCGGTCGCCGCGGATCCCTGCCGTCAGCAACAGTCGCTGGCTCGCCGCCAACACCTCTTCCTGCCCGTATAGCCCCAGATTCTTGATGGGCTGCTCGAACTGTGTTGAGTTGATGCTCGTCGCCTGACTCACGTTCTGCAGCCCGAGCGCAATGGTGCGACCGACGACGCTCGTGACGTTCAAATCGCGGTTCTCATACTGGAACCCCGCCGACGTGGTCGCTGAAAAGGCGTTGGATGCAGGTGTGTAGCTATGCACCACACTCCCGACCAGGTTCTGCCGTAGATCGGAGCCCTTCCCAAGGATGACGGTGCCTGGCTGGCCGTCGATCGGCTCGAATTGCAGATCGGCCGGCGACAGGACGTCGTTGCGCTGAGCGAAGAAGTCGATCCCACCCGTCAGCGTGAACTGCAGGCGCTGGGTCGGCGTCGTGAGTGCGTCGACTTTGAGAGTCGACGAACCCAGGATGCGCCACACGTCCTCCGCGTTCTTGAGCTCGGCGAACGTCTGGAGTGGATTTGAAGTCGTGAATGGATTGACGGGGTAGACGCTATTCGCCGGGCTCAGGTTGAAGAAGCTGGGGGTCGTGGGCAACACGACGTATGGGCTCGTCCCAGTGTTGTCGTTGTTCGAGAGACCCCGGTTCGAGAGGCTGTGGATCGCGTTTAGGTTCACGCTCAGCCTGAACTTGCTCCCCAGAAGCTGGTCGAGATTCGCCCGAACCGACTGCTTCTGATAGCCGGTGTTTTGGGCGATCCCTCCGTCCTTCCTGACGATCCCGGAGACGTAGTACTGAGTCTGGTCGTTGCCACCGGTCATGCTGGCGTCAGTCTCGACGTTGACGGGATGCTGTCCAAATAGAGCCGCCTCGTTGTCGAAGAAGGGGCAGGCTGTCTTTGTGCAGTACGGGGCTGCGGCCGCGCCGAAGGTGGCGACTGCCTCCGCTGAATCGGCGAACCGCCGCGAGCCGATGCTATTGGCGACCGATGAGGTGCCGAACCGCTGCGTGACGTTGAATCGGGGCTTGCCGGCACGGCCCCGCCGTGTCGTGATGATGATCACTCCGTTCGCCGCCTGGCCACCATAGATCGCAGCCGCGGACGCGCCCTTCAGCACCTCGATGCTCTCGATGTCGTTAGGAATCAAATCGGCGATGCGGTTGACCTTGTTGTCCTGATTGTTCGGATTTCCGCCGGCCTGAGCAGCCGTGATCGCGTTCATGCCGTTCGCAATCGCGTCGTTCGCGACGATCATGCCGTCCAGTACGATGAGCGGATCCACACCTGCGTTGATGGTGGTGACGCCGCGCATGATGATCTGCGCACCGCCACCCGGGGCGCCTGAGTTCTCCTGGATGAGGGCGCCGGGGATCTTGCCCTGCAAGGCGGCCTCTAACGTCTGAGTCGGGGCCCGGTTTATTTCCTCGGTCGGCAACGTGGTGACCGCGTTCGCCAGGTTCCGCTGTGCCACGCCGGTCGCCTGGCCGGTGACGACCACGGCCTCGAGGTTGAACACATCCTGCTCGAGGTTGATTGTGACCGTCGAGGCGTCTGGGGCGACCGGGACCTGCTGGCTCCGATAGCCCACGCTCCGAATCAGCAGTGTGACCGGGCTGCTCGGCACGGAGAGCGTGAACGCTCCCTGATCGTTGGTGACCGCGCCGATCGGCGTGCCGAGCACGGTGACGCTGGCTCCCGCGACCGGGGCTGACGTCCCCGCGCTGACCACTTTTCCTGTGATGGGACGCTGTTGCGCTGCCGCGACACCGACGGCCAGGCTCAGCGCGAGCGAAACGAACGAGATACGCTGTACCACGGTTCCCCCCTACAAAAGTGCACCAGTGGTGACAACCTGCCAGCAATTGAGAGGGCTACGTTGCGCGCGATTCCCGAGGTCCGCAAGGAGGGCGAAGAATTGCGCCGGGATGGGGTAAACCCCGCGTCTCAGGGAGGCAGGGCTGCCACGCGAGCCCGGCTCTGAAGGGCCGCGTAGGCAAGCGGGCCCGCCGCCGCCAGGCACACCGCCACCAGCACGCCGGGCAGGCCGATCGTGCGGCTCCGAACCTCGAGCGCCACGGCGATGGCGAGCAGCAACACGGGGAACGCCGCGAGCACCGTCAGCACCGGGACCCCCACGGGCACGCGGAACGCGCCGCGGAGCCCGGGCTCGGCGCGCCGCAGCCGCAAGAGCGCCGCGAACTCGAGCGCGAGCGCCGCCGTGTACAGCAACACGTCTCCTGCCAGCAGGCCACCGAACGGCAGCAGCGCGAACACAGAGTACACGACGGCCGACACGAGCACGGCGTTGCGAGGCGTGCCGCGCGAATCGGTGGCGGCGAGGGGCGCGGGCAGGAGGCCGTCCTGCGCGAGCACGAGGGGGATCCGTGAATACGCGAGCAGCAACGCGGAGAACAACGCAAACGCGCTCACCACACCCGCGACCGCGATCCAAAGACCGAGCCACGGTCCCACCACGTTTCTAGCCAGATCCGGCCAGGCGCCGTCCACCCACGTGGCCCACGAGGTGAGGGCCAGGACGGGAACGATCGAAACCAGGTAGACGACGGTGACGAGCGGGAGCGTCCGCGCCAGCGCCTGCGGATACGTCGACGTCGCCTGCTCGATCTCACCGCCGATCGTCGAGGCGTTGTCCCAACCCGAGTAATTCCAGATGCTCTGGGACATGCCGAGCCCGAGGGCGCCCAGGAACGACGTGCCGGAGGCATGAAAGGGCGTTACCGGTAACGGCGTTCCCGGTTGGCCGATCCATCGGACCAGGGCCACGCCCGCGAGCACGGCGAACGGCGCGAGGACAGCGGCCACGAACCACGCCGACGCGGTGCCCACGGCGCGCGTGCCACGCAGATTGAGCCACGTCGCTCCCCAGATCATCGCGAGCGCAAGCAGCCAGCCATCGAGCCAGTCGAGTCCGGGCGCGAAAAACTTGACGTACTGGATGCACAGCACCGGGTAGATCGCCATGTCGATGAGCGAGTAGACCCACGAGAGCCACCCGTTCCAGAAGCCCCAGAACCGCCCGAACGCCCGCTTGACCCACTGGTAGTAGCCGCCCTCCACGGGCAGCATCGACGCGAGCTCCCCGATGAGCAGCGTCTCCGGCACACTGTACAGGAGTGGCGTCGCCACGAGCAGGAGCAACGCGACGCCCGGGCCGACGGACCCCACCAGCCCTTCCAAACCGAACGGCCCGCCCGAGACAGTGAAGAACATCACCGCCACGAGCGGGCCGAGCCGGAGCGCCGACGAGCGCCGCGCGGTCACGAGTGCATGTGGTCGTGCCCGCCGCCCCAAATGATCTTCGGATCGTCGCTTTCGAACGCCATGACATGCACCATCCAGCCGAACAGCCGCGGGAAGAACCTCCCACCCACCGCGTCGCACGCGTCGGCCGTCGCGACCGGGGACTTGGGGCCGAACACGGGTTTGCCGTCCCGGACCTCAGGCCAGCGGTCGGCTTGCCCGCGCTTCGGGAGGCACCAGTTCACGTGCTCGTGCCACCGAGCGATTGATAGGGGGATGCGCCGGTCGAGCTCCTCGAGCGGCGTGCGCGCCGGGGCGGAGTACATCACGCCCTCGAGCGCGAACCGGCCATCCGGCTCCTGGCGATACAGGAGCGAGGTCGGCTTCGCGGGATCGAACCGGAACACTTCGGCGAGCGCCCAGCGGCGGTTCGTGAAGTGATAGACCGGCTGCTTCACGTTTGGTAGAAACTGGCGGAATCCGTCCGCCTGAGCCGCGCGAACATCCCGGTAGCGCTCGAGTGCCGCGCGGATCTGCCGTACGAGGGCGGCCGCGCGGCTCGAGTCGGCGGCACTGGGGGGCCGGGGCGGCGTGAGCGTCATGTGGGGATCGGCGGCCATTGGACCGCTCATCGCTTCGTGTGCGGCCTGGCTGGCGTGCTCGTCCGCCGAATCCATGGCGGACATGTCCATGGGCGCCCCGCCCTGCGGCTCCTGCGCTCGGCAGGAGACGGCAACACACCAGGCGACGAGCACGAACATCGCGAGCGCGACATGTTTGGGCATGGCGGCTAATCTAACGTCGGCCATATTCGACGTGGCGGTCGTCGGCAGCGGGCCCGCGGGCGCGACCGCGGCGCGCACGCTCGCGGAACGAGGTCTCAAGGTCGTCTTGCTCGAGCGCGAAACTCTGCCGCGCTACAAGACGTGCGGCGGTGGGCTCGTGGACCGCGCCTTCGAGCTCCTGCCCAAAGAAGTCACCGGGGTTATCGAGCGGAACTACAACGTCGCGGAGCTGCACCTGCTCGACCGTGACCTCCATTTTCGCGCCGAGCGGCGCACCCGCGTCGTCGGCATGACGATGCGAGACCGGCTCGATCAGACCCTTGCGACGGCTGCCGTCGCCGCAGGCGCCGAACTCAGGGCTCCATGCCGCGTCACTGGCATGAACGCCGAACGGGACGGTGTCCGTCTTGACACGGATCGCGCGCCGGTCCGGGCACGGTTCGTTATCGGCGCCGACGGAGCGAATAGCGACGTCGCACGGTTCGCCGGCTGGAATGATGGACGGCTGCTGATTCCGGCGCTCGAATACGAGTTGCGGGTCGACGATGCCACGCTTGACCGGTTCGCCAGCGCGCCGCGCTTCGACGTCGGGCCGGTCCCCTACGGATATGCCTGGGTGTTCCCGAAGGCGACCCACCTCTCGGTGGGGGTGCTCACGGGCCACCGCGGGGCGATCAACCTGCACCAACATGTCGAGGCCTACCTCCGAGCGATCGGCCTCGTCGCCCGGTCCGTCGAGCGCCACGGGTTTGTAATTCCGATCCGGCCGCGCGCGGGCCCGCTGGCGCGGGGTCGGGTGCTGCTCACGGGCGACGCAGCGGGGCTTGCGGACCCGCTGACCGCGGAAGGGATCAGCCCGGCGGCGCGGAGTGGGCGGCTCGCCGCCCGGGCGATTCACGAAGGCTGGGAGACCGGGAGCGACCCGGCCCGAGTGAGCGAGACCTACGCCATGCTCCTTCGCCCGATGCTCGCGGACCTCCGCGTGGGGCGCTGGCTCGCCCGCCTATTGTACGATCACCCGCGCGCGCGGGCCTGGATCTTCCGGCGGATGGGTCAGCGGCTCGTCGAGGCGATCACCGATGTCTTCCTCGGCGTCCGCACATATCGCGGCTCGCTCACGGGCCTGGCGCTCGCCCTCGCGCGCCGGGCGAGCACACGCTCGTAAACCGCGAGCTCTTGCCGCGCGATCCGGGGCCACGCGAACGCCGCCGCCTTCGCGACCCCCGCGCGCCCCATGGCGGCCCGCCGCTCCGGATCCGCCAGTAAGGCGATGGTCGTCTCCGCCCACACTCCTGGGTCGTCCTTCGGAATGATCACCGCCTCGGAGCCGCCGTCGACCACCGAGCGGAACCCGAGGTTGTCGGACACGATCATCGGCGTGCCGCAGGCCATCGCCTCGAGGAGGGTCACACCGAATGACGCAATGGTCGTCGGGCAGAGGTACAGATCCGCTTGGTTGTAAAACGCCGGGCGGTCCCCGAACACCTGCCCCGCGAACCGTACACTCGTGCCCAGCTCCCGCGCTCGACGCTCGTAGTAGCTCCGCCACGGGCCATCACCGGCGACGGTCAGGACCGCCCCCGGGTACCGAGCCAGAATCCGCGGCATCGCGTCGAGCAGCGTCCCGAGCCCGTTCCGGGGCTCGATGCGGCCCAGGAACAGGAGCCGGGGATCATCGGTGAAGGCGTGGGGCCGTCGGCCGTTCGGTCGAAAGAACGTCGTGTCGACGCCGTTGGGGATGATATCCCAGTTCGCGCGGAAATAACGCGCGTTCGCGTCTACGACCGGTTGGCTCACGGCGATCGTCGCCGAATGACGGTCCAAGATCCGCTGGAGCGGCTGGCGGAACACGCGGCAGCCGATGGAGCGCGCGAACCACGAGTGGAACGTCGCTACCACCGGAATCCCGGCGCGCCAGGCGGCGAACGGCGCGGCGAGTCCGAGCATGGGGGCGAGACCGCCGTGCACGTGCACGATGTCGTAGCGGCCGGCCCGGAACTGTTGCTCGAGCCGGCGCCGCAGCTTCCAGCCGGTAGTGATACGCGAGACGCCGCCGTTCGCGTAGATCACCCGGCTGGTCCCGACCCGGCGCACGAAATCCGCGTCCGGGTGAGCCCCCATGTACGACGTGATGACGTTCGTGGGATGCCCCCACGCATTCAGCTGCAGGGCGAGATTATGCACGTGCTCGGGCACGCCCCCGAGCTGGGGATAGTAATCCTCGGCGACCAGCGCGATCCGCATGGCGCTCCAGCCTGAAACAGAGGTTTGACGGACGAACGGCTCCGTCACTCCGACCCGCTGGTCCGGGCCGGGGTCACGCTCGCCTTGAGCCGGGCGAGCGCCGACAGGACCGCGCCGGGCTGTTCTTCATAGATGAAGTGCCCGGCGCCGGGCACGGAATCGAGGGCAAAACTGCGCAGCGACCGGGTGAGCTCCTGTACTTCGGTGGCGCTCACGTCGCCGTCGTGCCGTACCCCCCCCACCACCAGCCGTACCGGGCAGGGCACCTCGGCGAGATGAGGGGCGAGCTTGACCGGCTCCCGGGAATTTGCCATCGCGATGTACGCCTTCAACGTCGCATCCAGGTTCCGCGCGGCGCCCGCCGTATACCCCGCCACGACGTCGTCGGTCACCCAGCTCGAGTCCCCCGAGGAATCGATCAGCAACCCCCGGATCTTCCGACGGATCAGCCGGATGCCGCCGAACAGCTTGATCCAGGGGGCGAATCGCAGCGCTCGCTTGAACGCCGCCGTCGTCGCCGTTTCCGTCGGTCCACCCTCGATCGACAACAGCCCCCGCACCAGGTCCGGTCGCCGGTACGACAGGCGGAACGCCTCAGACCCGCCGATCGAGTGGGCGATGAGCAGCGCGCCGTGCACGTGCAGCGAGTCGAGCACGGCCGCGATCCGGTCGGCCTGCGCGGTGAGGGAATAGTTGGCTTTCTCAGGCCTCGCGGAGGATCCGATGCCCAGTGGCTCGATCACGATGGCGCGGTAGCCCGCGTCCGCGAGGAGCGGGACGAGCGTCCGGAACCCGAACGCCGAGCCGAACAGGCCAGGGATGATCACGACGGGGTCGCCGCTGCCCGCCGCTTCGACCGAAAGCGACTCCGTCCGGGACAGCGGCACCATGAACTGTTGGGGAGCGGGAAGCATGGGCGGCACGCTGTCCGCGACCAGCAGGGCGGCGAGGAACCACACGAACGGAGGTCTCCGGATTAGAGTGGACGCAGGAAGACCCGACACCCGGGCCCCGCGTCACCGCCCAGGCCCTTCCATATTAATGGACCGTGCGCGCCCTGTGGCTCGAAAGCCGCCAGTTGGACGTCCGCGACGTCCCCATCCCCGACCCGCCACCCGGCGAGGCCCTGATTCGGGTGCTGAAGGCCGGGATCTGCAACACCGACATAGAGCTCACGCGAGGCTATTACCCATTCACCGGCATCCTTGGGCACGAGTTCGTCGGCGTCGTGGAGCGCGGGAGCGAGCGGCTCAACGGGAAACGCGTTGTCGGCGAGATCAACGCCGTGTGCGGTTCCTGCGCCGCCTGCACCGCCGGCCGCCGCACGCACTGCGAGCGCCGCACCGTCCTCGGGATCGTGGCCCGGCACGGCGCGTTCGCCGAGTATCTCACCTTGCCTGTCGAGAACCTGCATGTCGTCCCCGACGCGATCTCCACGGACGCGGCCGTGTTCACGGAGCCGCTCGCCGCCGCGCTCGAGATCCAGCAGCAGATCGCGGTCGGGCCCCGCGACCGCGTGCTCGTGGTCGGCGATGGCAAGCTCGGCCAGCTCGTCGCCCAGACCCTGGCTCTCACCCGGTGCGGACTCGTCGTCACGGGCCGGCACGACGCGAAGTTGCGCCTGCTCGCGGCCCGCGGGATCGACATCCGGCGCAGCGGCGCCGTCGAACAGGGCGCCTTCGACGTCGCGGTCGAGTGCACCGGCAACCGCGATGGGTTCGCGATCGCCCAGCGCGCCCTGCGGGCGCGCGGTACCCTCGTCTTGAAGAGCACGTATGCCGGCGCGCTGACGCTCGATGCGTCGGCCATCGTCGTCAACGAGCTCACCCTCGTCGGCTCGCGCTGCGGGCCGTTCGCGCTGGCGCTCGAGCTCCTGGCGGACGGCCGGGTGAGTGTCGAACCGCTGATCCACGCGCGATACCCGCTCGAGCGCGCCGTCGCGGCGTTCGAGCACGCGCAGCAGCCGGGCGTTCTGAAGGTGCTCGTCGAGCCACAGCACTAGCCGCCAGACCGCTGCACGCAGGCACTGCTGCGCGCCTGCAGCGAGTCGGCTATCCCGCGCCCCCGCCCACACCTCGGTCATGCGCGCGTCCTGGCACCGCAGTTGCGACTCCAGCCCTCGACCCAGGAGGGACCATGCGACGCGCAACGGCTACATCCGCGATTCTTGCCGCCCTGTTCGGCCTCGCCGCGGCGGCGTGCAATGATACGACCAGCCCTACTCGAAAGCCGTCGGCGTCGTTAGGCGCCCCGACGGGCAACCTGACGATCACGACGACGACCACAGGCGCGAGCCTCGACCCCGACGGCTACACGATCACCCTCGACCTGCTGCAGAGCCAATCGGTCGCAACGAACGGGAGCGTGACGTTCAACGACGTGCTGGCGGGGCCGCACGTCGTTGCCATCAGCGGTGTGGCGGGAAACTGTACCGTGAGCGGCGGCACGACGCAGACCGTCCTCATCCCCTTGGGAGGCTCCGCACAGGTGGCCTTCACCATTAACTGCACGTCCACAGGCCCCACCACCGGCAACCTGACTGTGTCGACGAGCACGACGGGCTCGAACATCGATCCCGACGGGTACACCGTCACGGTCGATGGCGGAGCCAGCCAGGCGATCGGTGCGAATGGAAGCGTGACGTTTTCGGGGCTCGCGGCCGGCAGTCACTCGGTCGCGCTGAGTGGCGTGGCCGGCAACTGCACCGTGAGCGGCGGGAGCTCGCGAACCGTGAACGTGCCCGCGGGCGGCACGGCCACGACGAGCTTCGCGATCAGCTGCGCCGCCACCACGGGTAATCTGACCGTGTCCACCAGCACCACCGGCTCGAACCTCGATCCCGACGGTTATACCGCCACGGTGGACGGCGGGGCGAGCCAGGCGATCGGAACGAACGGGAGTGTCACCTTCTCTGGCCTCTCGGCCGGCAATCACACCGTCGTGCTCTCCGGCGTGGCCGCGAACTGCACCGCGAGTGGCGGGAACTCCCAGACCGTGAATGTGCCAAGTGGCGGGACGGCTACGGCTAGCTTCGCGATCACCTGTGCGGCCACGAATACCAATGGGAGCCTGACCGTGACGACGAGCACGACCGGCTCGAACCTCGACCCGGACGGCTACACCGTCGTCGTGGATGGCGGGGCGGCCAGCCAGCCCATCCCGGACAACGGCAGCGTGATGTTCACGGGACCCGCGGGTGATCACGCCGTCGGGCTGTCCGGCGTCGCGGCCAACTGCACGGTCAGCGGCGCGAACCCGCGCACCGTCACCGTGCCAGCTGGAGGGACCACCTCGACAACGTTCGCAGTCACGTGTGCCGCGACCACTACGACCGGCAACCTCACGGTGACGACCAGCACGACGGGCTCGAACCTCGATCCCGACGGCTACACCGCCACCGTGGATGGCGCGGCAAGCCAACCGATCACGGACAACGGGACTGTGACGTTCTCCGGGCTCGCGGCGGGGAGTCATACGGTTGCCTTGTCGGGTATCGCCGGGAACTGCTCGGTGAGTGGATCGAACCCGCAGACGGTGACCGTACCGTCGGGCGGGACGGCGTCGGCGAGCTTCGCCATCAGCTGCGCCGCGACCAGCAGCAATGGCAGTCTCACGGTGACGACCAGCACGACCGGCTCGAATCTCGATCCCGACGGCTACACCGTCGTCGTGGACAACGGCGCGGCGAGCCAGCCGATCCCGGACAACGGGAGCGTGACCTTCACCGGACCCGCGGGTGATCACACCGTCGGATTGTCCGGCGTGGCGGCCAACTGCACCGTCAGCGGCGCGAACCCGCGCACCATCACCGTGCCTGCGGGAGGGACCACGTCGACGACGTTCGCGGTGACGTGCGCGGCGCAGCAGACGAGCGGCGAGGTGATCGGCAAGGGCCAGGTTGGGACCGGATCTCCCACGCCCGGGAACAACGTCCAGACGTTCGACTTCGACATCCGGTCCGATCTGACCGGGAGGTTTACGGGCACCGACTACAGCGATCTCCACCCCGGTGGCGTGCCGGCGACCTTGACCACCGACCCGGTGTCGGACCCCGCGACGGCCTTCACCGCGTACCGCAACAGCTCGACCGCCTGCAGCGACCCGACCCGCGGAGTGGAGGTCGATGCGATCGGCCGCGAGGACACGGGGGGCCTGGTCAACTACACGATGGCGGTCTGTGACAACGGGCCCGCGAACAGTGGGCAGGATTTCTGGAGCGTCTTTATTCCTTCGGAGAACTTCGGACGATCGGGCAATGTGACGAGCGGCGATATCGTGAAGATGTAAGCCACTCCGGCGGTACACACGAAACGCGCCTCGGCGGGCTTACCGTCGAGGCGCGTTTTACTCCTTCGAGGGATTCCGCAGCGGCGCAGCCTCGCGGGCGCGCCCCAACGCCCGCTCCACGAAATCGAGGCGCTCCTCGAGCTCCTCGACCCGCACGTCGCGTCGCTCCACTTCGTCGAGACGCGCTTGAATGGCGTCGAGTTCCTCAGCCGAAAGTTGGCCCGGACTTGCTGGGAGCCGCTTGACGTAGCGAATCGCCAACGCAATGGCCGCGACAACCGCTATCCCTGCTCCGGTGAAGGAGAGCACCATGAAGAAGAAGGCGCTGTAGTTCATGGCAATTTCCTCTAGGCCGCTCGCGCGGGAAGTGGCCAGGGGCAGAATCGAACTGCCGACACGCGGATTTTCAGTCCGCTGCTCTACCAACTGAGCTACCTGGCCCGGCTATGCAGGGAAACAACTTAGCGGGCTGCGTGGTGCGGTGGGAGTGCTGGACGACCCGGCGTGGCGGGATAGCTTCTCCCCTTATGCCGCATCCCAAGTTCCCCAATCTGACGGTGCTCGATCACCCCCTGATCCAGCACAAGCTCGCGATCCTGCGGGACAAGAATACCGGGACGCGCGACTTCAAGTCGCTCGTGAACGAGATCGCGATGCTCATGGCGTATGAGGTGACGAAGGATCTGCCGCTCGAGCCCGTCGCGGTGGAAACGCCCCTGGAGCGGATGCGCGGCGTCCGGGTGGCAGGGAAGAAGCTCGCCCTCGTGCCGATCCTCCGCGCCGGCCTCGGCATGGTGGAGGGGATCGCCCAGCTCATTCCCTCCGCGCGGGTCGGCCACATCGGCATCTATCGCGAGCACGACACGCTCGAGCCCGTGGACTACTACTTCAAGATTCCGTCCGGCGAAGACGCGCGGGACTTCTTCGTGCTCGATCCGATGCTCGCGACCGGAGGCTCAGCGGTCGACGCCGTCAGCGCCCTCAAGCACGCGGGCGCCCAGCGGGTCCGGTTCCTGTGCCTCGTGGCGGCGCCCGAGGGCGTGCGCCGCATGCTCGAGCGCCACCCCGATGTCCCCGTTTTCGCCGCCGCCCTCGATCGTGAGCTGAACGAGCACGGCTACATCCTCCCCGGCCTGGGCGACGCAGGCGACCGGCTCTTCGGCACCCGATAACGCACAGAGTTACGATTGACATTTTACGTCATAGTATTATTTTGTGACGAAATACGTCACATACATCATTTGTGACATAAAATGTCCAAACTCTATGTCGCCCTCATCGCGGACGCCGTCCGCTCCCGCGCCCTGCCGCCCGAGCGCCGCGCCCGTCTCCAGGCGACCCTGCGCCGCGCGCTCGCCGACCTCAATCGCACCTACCGCCTCGACCTCGCGGCCGGGTTCGGCATCACGCAGGGCGACGAGCTCCAGTGCCTGCTGTTCTCCACCAAGCGCGTGTGGGAGATCGCGCACGCGATTCGGTTCACGTTCGCGGAGGCCGACTGGGTGATCGGCTGCGGGCGCGGCGCCGTGACCACGGCGCTCGCGGCCGGCACGCTCGCCGCACCCGAAGTCGACGGCCCGTGTTTCCACGAGGCCCGCGCGGCCGTCGAATCCGCCAAGCGCGACCGCCTGCTCTTCGCCTTCGGGGGATTCGGCGACGCCGGCCCCACCCTCGATGGCTTCGCGCGGTACTACTCCGCGCTCTACTGGAGCTGGACGGAGCGCCAGCGGCATGCGGCCACGTCTTGGCGCTTCCCGCGACCCGCGCCCCCCCCCCGCCCCAAGGTGGTGCCGAGCGCGATTTCCCATCTGCGACGCCGCATGGCCTGGCCCCTGGTCGAACAGGGGGATAAGATGTTTCGGGCTCTCCTCGAGGCGAACGCCGCGTGAACCCACTGTACGTCGTGCCGCTGCTCGCCTATACGCTGGCGGCCACGCTCTGGCCCGACCAAGTGGACGGTCGCCGGCGTGCCCGTACGCTTCTGCTCGTCGAAGCGGTGGTCGTGATCGCCGCGCTCGTCGTCGGGACGCTCCTCGCCCGGCTTGCGACCCCCAGCACCATCGGGCTCTGGTGGGGACGCGTGGGCCTGCTCGCCACCGGATACCTCTATGTGGCGGGGCGGGGGGTCGTGTTGATCCGGAGCGTCCTCGAGCTGCCGTCGCTGCAGATGCGGCGGGACGAGGATCGCAATGCGGGGGCCATTGAAGTGGCCCGCGGCCGGGCTGTCGGTGCGCTCGAGCGGGCCCTCACGCTCACCCTCGTCCTGCTTGGCGAGTACAGCGCCATCGGCTGGATCATCGCCGCCAAGTCGCTGGCGCGCTTCAAACAGCTCGAAGACCGTGAATTCGCGGAATACTTCCTGGTCGGCACACTCGCCTCCTTCCTCCTCGCGGTGCTCGTCGGCCTGGGTATCCGCATCCTGTTGAGACAGGGCTAGCCTCCCCGCTCCTCCCGCGCGCCACGCAACCCTACGCGCCGCAACAGTGTCGGAGGGTTAACCACACCGCCCGCTCCGGAGCCCGGTGGACGAACGCGAGCTGATTGCCAGAGTCCGCGCGGGGGACGGCGCCGCGGAGCGCGCGCTCTATGACGCGCATGTCGATCGCGTGTACCGCCTCGCCTGCCGACTCGCGGGGGACGACGACCTCGCGCGGGAGTTCACGCAGGACACGTTCGTCCGGGCGTTCGAGCGGCTGGGCTCGTTTCGCGGCGAGGCCAAGTTCTCCACCTGGCTGCACGCCATCACCACCTCGGTGGTGCTGAACGGTCTGCGCAAGGTGAAGCGCCTGCGCCGCCGGGAGGTGGATCTGGACGACGCAGCCGGCGTGACGGGCACCCGGCGATCCGCCGAGCCGGACTTGAAACGGCGGTTGACGTTGGCGATCGACGCGCTGCCGGAGGGTTATCGCACGGTGTTCGTGATGCACGACGTCGAGGGCTATACGCACGAGGAAATCGGCGCCACCCTCGGCATCGAAACCGGGACGTCGAAGGCGCAACTGTCTCGCGCGCGCGCCAAGCTGCGCGATTCGCTCGCGGACTTCGCGGGGGAGTGGGTCTCATGATGGACGATCGATTCGAGCAGTGGCTGCGCGAGGCGGCGCGGGACTATCACCGCCCCCCCCCGCCCGGCGACACGCCGCGCGAAGAGATGTGGCGTGCCATCACGGCACGGCGCGCCGCCCGCCGACGCTGGGGGTTGGCGACGCAGCCTGCGTTTCGGTGGGGCGTGGGGATCGCGGCCGTGCTCGCACTCGGTGTAGCGATCGGTCGGTGGAGCGTCGCACCGGTGGATCGCGCGCCCCAGATCGTGGTCTCCTCACCACTCGCGTATCGGCTCGCCGCGGCGCAATACCTCACGCGCACGGAGGCGCTGCTCACCGGATTCCGGGCCGAGACACGCGCCGGGGAGCCCGGCGGTCAGTTTGCAACCCAGGCGCGCGATCTACTGGCCACCACCCGGCTCATGCTCGACTCGCCGGCCGCGAACGACGTTCGGCTCAAGAGTCTGCTCGAGGACCTGGAGCTCGTGCTCGCCCAGATCGCGCAGCTACCGGCGGGTGCCGATCGCGAGGACGTGCAGTCGATCGATCAAGGATTGGAACAACGAAGCGTACTGCTGCGACTCCGGACGGCGAGCCCGGCCGGTGCCGCCGCACGCGCGCAAGGAGCGCTGTGATGCTCGGGATGCAACTCATGGTGGCGGCCGTCCTCGGTTTCCAGCAACCCGTCGTGGTGAGCACAGCGCTCGATGCGGTGCCTCCGCTGACGTGGCAGGGCGAGCAGGATCCGACCGACTCGCTGTGGCGCGCGGCGCGCCGGGCGTTCAACCGCGGCGACTACGCGAGTGCGGCGAACCTGTATGGCGATCTCACACGGCTCTATCCGAACTCCACCCGTGCCGGGGACGCGCTGTATTGGTCGGCCTTCGCCCTGTACAAGAACGACGATCTCGACCGGGCGCGCAGCCTGCTCGTCACGCAGCAGCGTCGCTACCCGAAAGCCGCCACGTTGCGGGATGCCGATGCCCTCCTCGCGCGCGTCCAGACGGCGCTCGCCAAGCAGGGCGACGAGGAGGCGAGGATCTGGGTGACCAAGCACGCGCAACCGCCCCAGCCTCCGGAACCACCGCAGCCACCTGAGCCGCCGCAACCACCCGAACCGCCGCAGCCTCCGGAATCGCCCCAGGCGCCCCAAGCTGGCCGACACGGCGGTTGCCCCAATGGGGACGACGATGATGACGTGCGGATGCAGGCGCTCATCGGGCTGATGCAGATGGATCCCGCCAAGGCGCTTCCGATCCTCAAGAACGTGCTGGCGAAGCGTGACGAATGCTCCGCGGGCTTGCGCCGCAAGGCGGTTTTCATCGTGTCCCAAAAGGAGAGTGCCGAGACGGAGGACATCCTGCTCGACGTGGCCCGTCGAGATCCTGATTCCGAGGTGCGGCAGCAGGCGGTGTTCTGGTTGTCGCAGGTGGGAAGCGACCGAGCCGTCACCGCCCTCGACTCGATCCTTCGGACGGCCGCCGACCCCGAGCTGCAGGACAAGGCCATCTTCGCGCTGTCGCAGATTCAAAAGCCCCGCGCCCGGGAGATTCTCCGGAACTACGCCGCCAACGAACGGGCGCCCGAGGAGGCCCGGGAAAAGGCGATCTTTTGGCTGGGCCAAGAGAGATCGTCCGAAAACGGGGCGTTCTTGCGTGGCCTCTACGCCAAGCTCGCCGATGGGGAGTTGAAGGAGAAGGTGATCTTTTCGCTCTCGCAGATGGGGGGCGACGAGAACGGCCGGTGGCTCATGGACATTGCCTTGAACGAGCGCGAGCCCGTGGAGATGCGAAAGAAAGCGTTGTTCTGGGCGGGACAGACCGGCGCGAACCTCCGTCAGCTCGTCGAACTCTACGACCGCATGCAGAACCAGGAGATGAAAGAGCAGCTGATCTTTGTTTACTCGCAGCGGGACGAGGCGGGTGCGGTCGACAAGCTGATCCAGATCGCGAAAACCGAGCGCAACCCGGAGCTTCGCAAAAAGGCGGTGTTCTGGCTGGGTCAATCGCATGACCCCCGCGCGGCGCAGGCCTTGATGGAGATCATCAACCAGTGAGGCGCGTGGTGCTGGTCCTGACGGTCGTGGCGGCCCCCGCGATGGGACAGCGCCTGGCGACCCGCATTGCGACCGCGCCCGACGGCACGGTCCGAATGAGTTTCGCCGCCCGTCCCGAGGTGTGTGGCAATGGACGCAACGTGATCGCCCTCGATTGCTCCTCCGGGCGCTGCGGCCATCAGACGATCATGTTCGATGGCCATTACGAAGGCGACGAGGTCGAGTACGACTGCGAGCCGGGGCCGGTGCGCGTATCGCTCACCGTGCGCAAGGGCATCGTCCAGGCGCTGCGCAGCTACGTCGGCGGCCGCTGGGTGACTCGCCCCGGCGCGAGCGTCACCGATCTCGGAACTGTCTCGTCGCACGATGCAACGGATTTCCTGCTCGACCTCGCTCGGGGCTCCGATGGACGCGTGGGTGAAGACGCGATCCTGCCCGCGATCCTCGCCGACTCGGTGACCGTCTGGCCGGCGCTGCTCAAGCTCGCGCGGGACGACCGCGTCTCCCGCCGGTCCCGTCGCCAGGCGGTATTTTGGCTGGGGCAAGCCGCGGGCGATGCGGCCACGCGGGGCCTCGCCGACCTCGTGGACGATCGAGACGTGGACCGCGAGGTGAAGGAGCAAGCCGTGTTCGCGCTGTCGCAGCAACGCGGTGATGCAGCCGTCCCCCTCCTCATTCGCATCGCCCGCACGCATCCCGACCGGGAGGTGCGCCGCAAGGCCCTGTTCTGGCTGGGCCAGTCGGACGACCCTCGCGCGCTCGCCCTGTTTGAGGAGCTACTGACGAAACCCTGACAGCTCCATCTCAGGCGCTCCGCAGGACCTCGGTGTAAATACCATCCGCCCGACCGTCAGGGAGATCGTCGCATCGTGCTCGTGGTCGCCGCGATGCTGCTGGCGCAGTCGCCCTCCGCCGATTCGGCCGCGCTGATCCACGCGGGTCGGCGGGCCGTACCCATCATGACCGCCGTGCGTGTCCAGCAGGCTCCAATCCTCGACGGCCGCCTCGATGACCCCGCCTGGCGCCAGGCGCAGCCTGTCCGCGGCTTCCTCGAAACGGACCCCGATGAGGGACGGGCACCCGACGAATCGACGACCGTCATGATCGTCTACGACGACGCGGCGATCTACGTCGGCGCGCGGCTCTACGACGCCGAGCCGTCGAAGATCACCCGCCGTCTGGGGCGCCGCGACGACGACACCCAGAGCGACGTCTTCTACGTAGACTTCGACAGTTATCACGATCACCGCACCGCCTTCGAGTTCGCCGTCAATCCTGCCGGGGTGAAGTTGGACGACCTCTGCAGCAACGATTTCTTCATCGGGGACCGCTCCTGGGACCCGGTGTGGGATGTCGCGACGGCCGTCGATTCGCTCGGCTGGGTCGTGGAGATGCGGATCCCGTTCTCGCAGCTGCGGTTTCCGCAGGTGCGCGATCAGGTGTGGGGCGTGAACTTCTTCCGCTGGGTGTTCCGAAAGAACCAGTTCAGCCAATGGTCGTTCAAGCCCAAGACGGAAACCGGGTATGCGTCCCGCTTCGGCCACCTGGTGGGATTGCACGACATCCCGGCTCCCAAGCGGCTCGAGCTCCTGCCCTACACGCTCGGCCGCGGCACGTACGACAACCCCACGATCGGGAACCCGTTCGACAATGGGCACAACTACTTCGGCGGGGCCGGTCTCGACGTGAAGTACGGCGTGACCTCGAACCTTACCCTCGACGCCGCCGTCAACCCCGACTTCGGGCAGGTGGAGTCCGACCCGGCCTTCGTGAACCTCACGACGGTCGAGCAGTTCCTGCAGGAGCGACGGCCGTTCTTTGTGGAAGGGGCGAGCATTTTCGCGTTCGGTGGGACCGGCCCCTACATCCAGTTCGGCAACACGCCCCAATACTTCTATTCGCGGCGGATCGGGCGGGTGCCCGAGCTCGAGCCCGGAGCGCCGTCGAGTGGCTTCGTCGATCTACCGTCGCAGACGACCATCCTCGGCGCGACGAAGCTCACCGGCAAGACACCGAGCGGATGGAGCGTGGGTGTGCTCGATGCCGTGACGGCTCGGGAGCAGGCGACCTTCGATTCGAGCAGCGTCCGTTGGCACGAGGATGTCGAGCCGTTCACCAACTATGTCGTCGGCCGCGTGCGACGGGAGGTCGGGGGACACACGGGATTCGGTCTGCTCGCGACCGCCGTCAATCGCCGCAACGGGAGTGCGTCGCTCGACTCCCTGCGCACCGGCGCGTACTCCGGAGCGGCGGACTTTTACCACCGCTGGGCCAACAATGCTTATTCCATATACGGGTCCGTCGGGGTCACCTACGTCACCGGCGACGCGCTGGCGCTGCGATTGACCCAGGAGTCGCCCACCCGCTACTACCAGCGGCCGGACGCGCCCTACCTGCGCGAGCGGTATGACACCACGCGGACCTCCCTCTCGGGGCTGGGCGCCGACTTCTCCGTGAACAAGGAGGGCGGGAACTTCAATTGGGCCTTCGCGCTCAGTAGCACCAGCCCGGGTTTCGAAGTGAACGATCTGGGGTTTCAGCGACGCACCGACCGAACCGCGGGCGACCTGTTCGTGGGCTACCGGTGGACGAAGCCTGGCCGCGTGTTCCGGCAAGCGAGCATCGGGACCGACCCGCTCGCGTTCGCCTGGAATTTTGGTGGCGACCGGATCCAGTTCGGGCGCGACATCAATATCTTCGGGCAGCTGCGCAATTACTGGAGCGCCAACTTTTTTGTTTACCAGCAGCAGCAGGGGATCGACGACCGCTTGACCCGCGGGGGGCCGGCCGCGACGATGCCGGAACAGTGGTCGGCGGGTGGGACCATCACATCGGATACGCGCCAGCCGGTGAACGGGACGCTGAATGCTCAGTATTTCCGCGACGCCGCGGGCTCGTGGTCATTGACCGTGAGTCCCCTGATCACCGTTCGCCCAAGCGCCGCCGTGTCGCTCCAGCTCGGGCCGAGCTACGTGAAGGGCTTCTCCGCGGCACAGTTTGTCACTTCGCACTCGGACTCAGCCTGTTCGGCGACGTACCGCGCCTGCTACATCTTCGGTGAGCTGTCTCAGCGACAGCTCGACTTGACCACACGGCTCAACCTCACCTTCACGCCCACCGTGAGCTTTCAGCTCTACGTGCAGCCGTTCACGTTTTCGGGACGCTACACGAACTTCAAGGAGCTCCTTGCCCCCCGCACGTATTCGTTCGCCGTGTACGGGCAAGGGACCAACGCGCCGATTGCGTACGACTCGGGAACGGCGATTTACACGGTGCACGCCGCACCGGATACGATTCAGTTTGCGAACCCCGACTCGCGCGTGCGGTCGTTGCGGTCCAATGCCGTGCTCCGGTGGGAATACCGGCCCGGTTCCACGTTGTTCGTAGTCTGGTCGCAATCGCGCTACGCCAACTTGCTGAACCCTGCTCTCGACCTCGGCCAGTACGTCGCTCATGAGATGTTCCTCGACCCTCCGACCAACGTCCTGCTCGTGAAGGTGAACTACTGGCTCAGCCTGTAGCCGCATGGGTGGCGCCCCCGCCCCCGCCCCCGCCCCGGCCCCGGCCCCGCCCCCTTCCGTCTTGCCCCCTCCCTTGTTGTCTTTCCCCCGATGCCGTTCTGGACTCTGCGTCGCCGGTTCGGGGCCGCGATCGTCGGCCTCGGTGTGCTCGCCCTCGGGTGGGCCGCCGTGGTTGTCGCCGTGGCGCTCGCGGGAGCGCACGATCAGGCCACGACCTCGGACGCGATCGCCGTCCTCGGTGCCGCGCAATACAACGGCCGTCCGTCGCCCGTGTTCCGGGCACGTCTCGACCACGCAGCCGCGCTATACCAGCGTGGCTTAGCGCCGGTCATCCTGGTCACGGGAGGCGTGGGCTCGGGCGACACGGTCAGCGAGTCCGAGGTCGGTCGACGCTACCTCCTGAAGGCCGGGCTGCCCGAGAGCGCCGTTGTCGCGCTGCCGGGGACCAGCACGGCCACGTCGCTCGACGGGGTGGCCCGCTGGTTCTCGGGCAAGGAGAGCCGGCGGGTGCTTCTCGTGTCCGACGGGTTTCACATGCTGCGCCTCCAGATCATCGCGACCCGGCTCGGCCTGGCGCCCTTCACCTCCCCCGCGCCCAACTCCCCGATCCGCTCGAACCCGCGGCGTAACGCGGCCTACTACTTCGCCGAGGGCTTCAAAGTCCCGATCACCTGGATCTTCAACCGCTGAGGGGATCGCCATGCAGCTCGAAAGCCGCCGGGTGTACACCGGACGGGTGGTCCGGCTCGATGTCGACAACGTACGGTTCCCCGACGGTTCGACCGGCCAGCTCGAGATCATCCGGCATCCCGGTGCGGCCGCGATCGTTCCGTGCGCGTCGGACCCCGGGGAGAAGGACCCGACCATTCTCTTGATCCGCCAATACCGCTACGCCGCCGGGGGCTTCCTGTGGGAGATTCCCGCCGGCACGCTCAACGCAGGCGAGGACCCGGAAACGTGTGCGCGGCGGGAGTTGTTAGAGGAGGCAGGAGTGAAGGCGGGGCGCCTCGAGCGGCTGACGTCGATCTTCACGACGCCCGGGTTCACGGATGAAGTCATTCACCTCTATCTAGCGAGCGGCCTCGAGCAGAGGACCCCGTTGCGTGAGCGCGACGAGTTCATCGAGGTGGTCCCGCAGGCCCTATCGGCGGTGCTGGCGCGGATTAAAGCGGGCGAAGTCCGTGACGCAAAGAGCATTGTGGCTATCCTTTATATGGCGGCCTTCGTCCTCCGAGTGTAGCAGCGCCGTGTCTCCCGGCGAGGACGGCGTGTCGACCCGACTCCACGGGCGCGCGGCGGCGAAGCCGTGCAACCACCGACAGTTACCACCGCCTGTGCGACGGGTACGGTTCGTGCCGTATCTATAGAGAGAGGTAAACGTCCCTCAGGAGCCGTTCATGCGCGCAACCCTGCAGCAGAAGAGCCAGCCGGTCGTAACGCCGCGCGCTCTCGAGCGTCAGGCGTTGCACGACCTCGATGACGGCCGGCTCGTGTTCCAACACCTGGCGGGCGATCCCCAGGCGTTCGGGACGCTCGTGGATCGGTACCAGACGCGGCTCCTCAACTTCATCAACCGCACCATAGGGGATCGGGAGCGCGCGGAAGACCTCGTTCAAGAGGTCTTCATCCGCGTCTTCCGCCACCTCCACCGGTTCGACCAGACGAAGAAGTTCTCGACCTGGATCTATACGATCGCGTCGAACCTTGCGAAGAACGAGCTCCGGAACCGCAGCCGGAACCCGCTCGTGCTCTTCCAGACGATCAAGAAGCATTGGGAGGCGGACCACCGGCCGCTGCAGTTCGAGGACGCGACCGCCCGGCCGGACGATCTGTACCGCAAGCGCTATCTCAAGGAAGCGGTGGATCAGTGCGTAAGCCAGCTACCCACGCATCACAGGGCCGTGTTCGTCCTCCGTGAGCTCGAAGGGAAGAGCTACGCCGAGATCGCCGACATCACGGGGTGCAACCTCGGAACGGTGAAGAGTCGGCTGAACCGGGCCCGGAACAGCTTCGCCCAGCTCATCACTCCGCTGCTCGAATAGGTCTGGGGACTAGGGGAACTCCCCGACCCCCCATAACCCCACGCACCAGCCTCGCCGGGGAACCCCGCGTCCCCTTCCGCGGTAGTAGATTGTCGCACCAATGACTTGCGCCGACTTCCTCGCGCGCTATACGGACATTCGCGATGGGCTGATCACGGCCCCACGCGAGCTGCGCCGTTTTGAGCGCCACCTTGAACAGTGCCAGGCGTGCCGCCGCTATGATACGGCCGTGCGGCGGGGCGTGATCGCGCTCCAGGCGGCCGAGACGATCGAGCCCTCGCGCCACTTCCGGCGCCGGCTCGACGCGAGGCTCGCGCGGGAACGCCGAGCCCTCGCCGGCGTCCCGGCGGGGGCACGGGCGGGAGTGGCCGCGGCGCTGTTCGTCGCCGCGGCGCTCGCCCTCGTGGCGCTGGAGGTTGGGCACCGCCCACCTGTCGCCCACGTGCCGGCACTCCCCCCTGTGCCGTTCCCCAAGCCGGTTCTGCAGGCCGGAGTCCCGGTCGTCTCCTTCCAAGACCCGCGCGCCGGCGTGTTCGCCGCGAGTCCGGCGCCCGACGGCCCCACCCGCATCGAGCCCGCAACCGCGGGACGGTAGGCTTTCTCTCAACTCCGGGCCGGGGTTAACTTCCGCCCCGTATGGGGGCGCTCACCTTCGACGCGCTGCTCCGGAGCCTGAAGCAGCGTGCGCCTGATCCCATTTATTATCTCCACGGCGAGGAGGACGTCCTGAAGGACGAGGCCGTGGTCGCGCTCGTCGAGCGCGCGGTGGAGCCGGGCGCCCGGGACTTCAACGTGGACCAGCGCGCCGCCGCCGACTTGGACCCCGAATCATTCCACGCGCTCGTCAACACGCCCCCGATGCTCGCCGTCACGCGGGCGGTCGTGGTGCGCGGACTCGAGCAGCTCCGAAAGAACGCGAAAGTTCGTGGGGGGATCCTCAAGTACCTCGAGGCTCCGAACCCCAGCACCGTGCTCATCCTGGTCCAGGGGGCGGGCGAGCCGCCAGACCCGGATCTGACCCGGCGCTCGACCACGGTCTTTCTCGAGCCGCTTTCGCCCGAGGACGTCGAGCGGTGGATGGCCGTGCGGGCCCGCCACCTCGACCTCACACTCGAGCCGGCGGCGCGTGAGCTCCTGCTCATGGCGGTGGGGACCGATCTCGGCGCGTTGGCGCGCGAGCTCGAGAAACTTGCGCCGTTGACGGTTGAGACCGGGCTCCCGGTGACCCGTGAAGCAGTGGCCGCCCTGGTTGGCGTGCGCCGCGGCGAGACGCTTCAGGATTTGGTCGATGCCGCGCTCGAGCGCCGCGCTGCCGCGGCCGCTCAGCTGGTCGAGCCGGTGCTCGAGCAAGCGGGCATGAGCGGTGTCCGAATGGTCAACGCGCTCGGCACGGCGCTGATCGGCACAGCGCTGGCTCGCGCGGAGGCCGACCGCGGAACGCCGCGCGGGCGTCTCGAGTCGGTCCTGATGGGGCACTTACGCGCCTCCCGGCCCTACGGGCTGGGCAGCTGGGAACAGGCGGCGGCGCGGTGGGCACGATGGGCGGGGCAGTGGACCACACCGGAGCTCGAGACGGCATTACGGCTCGCGCTCGACGCCGATCGCGCCCTCAAGACGAGCACCCTGACCGGCGAGGCGGGCGTCATTCAACAGCTCGTGATGTCGTTCGCGGTGCTGGCGCGGGAGGCAGCTTGAAGACGGCCAGGCGGTTAGGTGGTTGGGCGGGTAGGGCGTGGCTGTTGACGCTACTATCCGCCTACCCGGCCAACCGCCTCACCGCCCAGAGCGACACCGTCCGCGCGGCCGCACTGCGGGTCGCCCAGACGCGGCCCGACTCGGCGCGCGCGATGATCCGGCGGCTGGTGGCGCGACTGTCCCCGCAGGATTCACTGTACCCCGGCGCGCTGTTCACAGCCGGCCGGCTCGCGGCGGACGCGACGACGGCCGCAACGAGCCTGCAGCGGGTCGTGGTGGAATACGGCCGGTCGGTGTGGGCCGATTCCGCCCAGGTATTGCTCACCCAGCTCTACTTCGCGCAGGGTGATCCTGCCGCCACCGTTCAAGCGGCGGAGCGCCTGCGGTTGGACTATCCCGATTCCCCGCTCAAGCCACGCGCCGATTTCTGGGGCGCGCGGGCCTATTTCGACCTCAAGGACGATGTTCACGGGTGCGGTCTGATTCAGGAGGCGCTCAACGGGGCCGGTGCCGACGTGGAGTTCAAGAACCAGGTCGCCTTCTATGCGTCGCGATGCTCGCCGCTCAGCGGCGCACCGCCCGCTCCTCCACCCGCTGCGGCGGGTGACAGCCAGGTCAAACCGACGACGTATGCCGTGCAGGTCCTCGCGGTGAAGAGCGCCGCCCAGGTCGACGAGATGTTGACCCGGTTGAAGGTGATGGGCTTCGACGCGCGGGTCGTCCGCGACACGAGCGGTCTCTTCAAGGTCCGCGTGGGGCGCTACGCGACCCACGACGAGGCCGTGCAGGCGCAGAAGCGGCTCAAGACCCGCATTGGCGGGCAGCCGTTCGTGGTGGAGGAGTCGTGACCCCGCGCGTCGACACAGATACGCCGGTGATGCAACAGTACCGTGAGATCAAGGCCCGGTACCCTGACACGGTCCTGTTCTTCCGCATGGGGGACTTCTATGAAATGTTCGAAGACGACGCGCGATTGGCGGCCCGCGAGCTCGGTCTCACGCTCACGGCTCGCAACAACGGGGGCGCAGCGGACGTCCCGTTGGCCGGCGTGCCGGTCAAGGCGGGACCCGAGTATCTGCGACGGTTGATCGGCCTCGGGCACCGCGTGGCCATCTGCGAACAGGTCGAGGATCCCAGGCTCGCGAAGGGCATCGTGCGCCGCGAGGTGGTGGAGACAGTCACGCCGGGGAGCGTGCTCGCGGACGATTGGCTGGAGCGGGGCCGGAACAACTTTCTCCTCGCCCTGGATCCGCGCGGCGCGCAAGCCGGCCTGGCCGCGCTCGATCTCACCACCGGAGAGCTGCTGATCGAGACGGTGGCTCCGGACGATCTCGCCGCCGCGCTCGCCCGGTACGAAGCTCTCGAAGTCGTGCTACCCGCCGGTGCCCAGTTCGGCCTCGTCGTCGCGCTGCGGGTGGAACGGGAGGCGTGGGAGTTCGATCCGGAGCTCGCGCGGGAGGATCTCACCCGGGCGTATCGCCTGGCCTCGCTCGACGGCCTCGGCATCGAAGCGGGGGATCGCGTGGCACTCGGGGCGGCGGGGGCGCTGCTGCGCTATGCCCGGGAGCTCAAGCCGGGCGGCCTCCCGCACATCACCCGTCCCCGGGTTCTCCGGGCCGGCGATCTCTTACCGCTCGACGAGATGACGCGCCGCAACCTGGAGCTGGTCGAGCCGCTCCGACCCGGTGCATCGGGGGCCACGTTGCTCGACGTGCTCGATCGCACGACCACGCCCATGGGCGCCCGCCTACTGCGCCGTTGGCTCCTGGCGCCACTCGTGGATCCGGCGACGATCAACGCCCGCCTCGACGCGGTGCAGGTGCTCGCCACCGATGCTCGCGGACGGGAACGATTGCGGGAAGCGCTGGACGGCGTCCGCGATCTGGAACGCCTCGCGGGCCGGGCCGCGCTAGGGCGGGCCACCCCGCGGGAGCTGGGCGCCTTGCGAGATTCAATCCTCCGGTTGCCGGACGCGCGCGCCGCGCTCGACGGCCTGGAGAACCGCGGCAGGGCGACGCTCCTCGAAGAGGCCGCGGATCGATTCGACCTCCTGCAGGACCTGAGCGACGAGCTCGCCCGCGCGCTGGTGGAGCGCCCCCCGGCACAGGCGTCGGAGGGCGACGCCATCCGCGCGGGGTACGATCGCGAGCTCGATGATCTCAAGGACGCGCGGGACGGCGGGAAGCAGTACATCGCCGGGCTCCAGGCGCGGGAACGCGAGCGCACCGGGATCGCGTCGCTGAAAGTCGGCTTCAACAAGGTCTTCGGCTATTACCTCGAGGTGACGAACCCGCACCGCGATCGCGTGCCGGCGGACTACGAGCGGCGCCAGACCCTGACCGGCGCGGAGCGGTTCGTGACCCCGGAGCTCAAGGCGTACGAAGCAAAGGTGTTGGGCGCCGAGGAGCGGATCGCCGTACGCGAAGCGGAGCTCCTCGATATCCTGCGCGGCCGTGTCGCCGCGGCGATCACGCGGACGCAGGGGTCCGCCGGGGTGCTCGCCCGGCTCGATGTGTGGAGCGCGCTGGCCGACCTCTCCCACCGCGATGGCTACGTCCGCCCCGAGGTGAACGCGGGACTCGTGATCGAGCTCGAGGGCAGCCGGCACCCGGTGGTCGAGCGCATGATGGCGCGCGAGGCGTTCATTCCGAACGACGTTCGACTCGACGAGGCGGGGCGCGTGATCGTGCTCACTGGGCCGAACATGGCGGGCAAGTCGACGGTGTTGCGGCAGGTGGGGCTGAGTGTGTTGCTCGCCCAGATGGGGGCGTTCGTGCCCGCGCGGCGCGCTGTGGTCGGCGTCGTCGACCGCCTGTTCACCCGAGTGGGCGCTTCCGACAACCTGGTGCGCGGCCAGTCGACGTTCATGGTGGAGATGAGCGAGACGAGCGCGATCCTTCATGGGGCGACCGCCAGGAGTCTAGTCTTGCTGGACGAGATCGGCCGGGGCACGTCAACATACGATGGGGTCGCGATCGCGTGGGCCGTCACCGAGTTCCTGCACAACACGATCGGATGCAAAACGATCTTCGCGACCCACTATCACGAGCTGACGCAGCTGACCGAGGAGCTTGCGCATGCGCGCAACTTCAACGTCGCCGTGCGTGAGGCCGGGGAGGAAATCGTGTTCCTGCATCGCCTCGAGCCCGGTGGCGCGGACCGCTCGTACGGCATCCACGTTGGGCAGCTCGCCGGCCTCCCCGCCCCGGTCGTGGCGCGGGCGTGGCAAGTCCTCGCGCTGCTCGAAACCGGTCATCACGTCGCGCGCCAGACCCCACCTCCGGCGCCGGACGCCGCGCAGCTCGGTCTGTTCGGGGCTGCCGCTCCTCCACATCCGTTGCTCGCCGAGCTCGGCGAGCTGGACGTAAACGCGCTCTCGCCGCTCGAGGCGTTGAACCGGCTGGCGGCGTGGAAGAAGCAGCTCAGGGAGGAAGCGTGACCACGTGGCGGCTGGTCCTTTTCGGCATGCTGGCGGTCGGTGCGGGATGCCGTCGCTCCCCTCCGCCCGATGACGTAGGGGGCGGATCCGGCGCGCCCGCCGACCAGGAGCCTCCCGTCGCGCTCAATGGCGACTCGCCGATCCAGTATCCGCCGCGCCTGTACGATCAGAAGGTCGAGGGTGACGTGGTGCTTCGCCTGTTCGTCGACTCCGTTGGCCGCATGTCCCCCGAGTCGAGCAGGGTGGCGGAATCGAGCGGCTATCCGGCCCTCGACTCGGCAGCGCTCTCCGGGGCACGCAAGCTGCGTTTCGCGCCCGCGCGGCGGCACGGCCTGCCGATCGCTACGGCGTTTCTCCAACCAGTGGAGTTTCGGCACCCGCAGACCGGGAATCCCGCGCTGCGTGGGGAGCCGGACACGACGTCGCCGCGGCCGGCGCCCGTTCGGCCGCCCCCCCCACCTCCCCCCCCGCCCCCACAGGCAGCTCCTGCCCCGGCGCCCGTGCGCGCGCCGGCGCGCGACACCGCGCCTGTCCGGCGGGACTCGTTGCTCCGGGGTGCAGACACGAGCCGCGCCCGGCCCGATACCGCGCATGCGAAGCCGGACAGTGCCACCCCACACTAAGCCGTACGCCAACATCCTCGAGACGATCGGCTGGACGCCTCTGATCCGGCTGAACCGGGTCACGCACGGCATCCGCACACCGGTGTTCGCGAAGGCCGAGTTCTTCAACCCCGGCGGGTCAGTGAAGGACCGGATCGGGCTGGCGATGATCGAGGCCGCGGAGCGGGAGGGTCGCCTGAAACCGGGCGGCCTGATCGTGGAAGCGACCTCCGGCAACACGGGCGTGGGGCTCGCCATCGCCGCGGCGGTGAAAGGGTACCGCTGCGTCTTCACGATGCCCGACAAGATGTCACAGGAGAAGGCTCGGCTGCTGCGCGCGCTCGGTGCCGAAGTCATCATCACGCCGACCGCGGTGCCGCCCGATCACCCTGAGAACTACATCATGAAGGGCCGGGCGATCGCGGCGGCGCACCCGAATGCCATTTTCGCCGACCAACACTACAATCCCGTCAACCCCGAGGTGCATTACCGCACCACCGGTCCCGAGCTGTGGGAGCAGACGGCGGGAAAGATCACGCACTTCGTGTGCGCACCCGGAACCGGCGGGACGGTGAGCGGCGCCGGCCGCTTCCTCAAGGAGAAGAACCCGCGGATCCGCGTGGTGGCGGGCGACCCGGCCGGCTCGATCTATACGGAATACGCGCGCACGCACCACAAGACCGAAGGCCACCCGTACAAGATCGAGGGAATCGGCGGGGATAAGCTGCCGACGTCGCTGCACTGGGACGTGATCGACGAATGGATCACCGTGTCCGACAAGGACGCGATGCTCATGGCGCGGCGCCTGGCCAAGGAGGAAGCGCTGTTCGCCGGGGGCTCGACCGGCGTCAACGTGGTGGCAGCGCTCGACGTGGCGCGGCGGCTGAACGATCCCGAAGCGCTCGTAGTCACGGTGCTCGCGGACACGGGGGAGCGGTATCTCTCGAAGGTCTTCAACGACGAATGGCTGCGCGAGAACCAAATCCTCGAGGCGGAGCGGGTGTCCGTCGCCGTGCTGCTCGACGCTCGCAACTCGGGCGCCCCGCCCCTGATCTCGGTCGCCCCCACCGCGACGGTGCGGCAAGCGCTGAATCTGATGAGCACCTACAACGTGTCGCAGCTGCCGGTGCTCGATGGCGGCGACGGCGTGGGCGCGGTGGCCGAGCAGGTCCTGATGGCCCGAGCCCTCGAGGAGCCGGCGACGCTCGATCGGCCGGTGCAGGACGTGATGGACGCGCCATTCCCGGTGGTCGACGCGGATCTTCCCGTGGAGCGGCTCACCAGCCTGCTCTCCCGTGAGACGCCGGCGGCGCTGGTCCGGCGCGACGGCAAGATCGCCGGGATCGTCACTCGCTACGACGTGCTCCACCAGCTCGCCGGGATCCGTTGATGCGGGTCACCGTCATTACGGGCGGCGCGACGGCCGAGCGCACGGTCGCATTCGCCGGCGCGGCCCAGATCGTGGAGGCGCTGCGCGGCCGCAAGCACACGGTGGCTGTCGTGGACACGGTCAACGGGCTCCTGTCCGCGGCGGACGAGGCGCGGCTGCTCACGGGCGCCGTCGGCCGGGCGCCCCCGGACGTGGTGGATCTGGACGATCGCGAGCGCGCGCTGCTCTCGAACGGGCTTGCCGCCCTGCCGCCCATTCGCGACGCGGATGTCCTCCTCCTGTGCCTGCACGCGGGCCGTGGCGAGGGGGGGACGCTCCAGGCGGTCCTCGACGTGATCGGCGTGCCCTATACCGGCAGCGGCGCGCTCGGAAGCGCACTCGCAATGGACAAGGATCTCTCGAAACGGTTGTTCCGCGCGGCCGGCGTGCCCGTCCCCGCGTGGTTCATGGCCCCGGTGGCGGCGGAGGATGTCACGACCGCGCTGGGCTGGCCGGTGGTGGTGAAACCGTCACGAATGGGCTCCTCGGTGGGGATGTCCCTGGTCAAGAACGCCGAGGGCCTGGACGCCGCCGTGGAGCGCGCCCGGGTGTACGATGCCGAGGTCATGGCGGAGCAATTCATCTCCGGGCGAGAGCTGACGGTCGGGATTCTGGGGGAGGTACCGCTGCCGGTCGGCGAGATCATTCCGAAGCACGAGCTCTTCGATTACGAATGCAAGTATACCCTCGGCATGTCGGAGGAGATTTTCCCGGCAAAGCTGGACACGGCGCTGACACGGCAGCTTCAGGAGCTGGCGCTCGCGGCGCACCGGGCGTTGAAACTCGGAGGGTATTCGCGCGTCGACTTCCGGTTGAGCCCGGAGGGAGACATCTTTTGTTTGGAGGCGAACACGCTGCCCGGCATGACGCGAACTAGCCTCCTCCCGCAGGCCGCCCGGGCGGCGGGAATCGACTTTCCGGAGCTGTGCGAGCGGATCTGCCGCCTGGCCGGGAACTCAGGGAGCGCGCGCGGGGGATAAGTAATCGATGGGCCCGCAGCGGATGTTCGGCATGACGCCGTGGGTGCGACGGTTGATCGTCGCCAATCTGGTCGTCTTCCTGCTCCAGCTGACGATCTTCGTGAACCCGTGGTTCGAAACGAACTTTGGGTTCGCGCCGCTCGCCGCGGTAGCGCGGCCGTGGACGTTCGTCACCTACATGTTCCTCCATGCCGGTCCGCTCCACCTCGCCGTGAACCTGCTCGCGTTGTTCGTGTTCGGGCCGCAGGTGGAAGAGCGCATGGGCAGTGGGCCGTTCCTGGGATACTACCTGCTGTGCGGGCTCGGGGGCGCGGGGCTGTCGTTCGTGCTGATGCAGTTCCGGCCCGTCGGCACCGTGGTCGGCGCATCCGCGGCGGTGTACGGCGTCCTGCTCGCGTTCGCCTGGGCATCGCCGAACGAGCCGATCAACGTCTTCCCCCTGCCCGAGCCGGTCCCGGCGAAGTGGCTCGTGACATTCATTGTCGCGGTCTCGCTCGTGCTCGCGCTGCTCCCCTCGAGCGACGGGGTCGCGCATCTCGCGCACCTGGGCGGGTTCGCGACGGGGTTTCTCTACCTGAAGGTGGCGGATTGGCGACTGGGGCGCGCGGAGCGGCACCTGCGCCGCGCGTCGCAGCCCAGCGTGCTGGTGCACCCGGGGCGGGCGGCGCGGGCGAGCGACGCGCCGAAGCGCGGCCGGGCGGAACGCGATCCGGCGCAGGCGGAGATCGACCGGGTCCTCGACAAGATCTCCGCGCGTGGCATCGACAGCCTCACACCTGCCGAGCGGCGGTTCCTCGCTGAAATGAGCCGCAAGATGCGGGACCACAGCTGACCCGAAAAGTCAAGGCATGAACCCGGAGGCGCGCGCTTGTCTCCGGCGCGGTCGATTCCCAAATTGGGGCCGGCCGCCTTCATGCTCGTCAACCTCGTGCCGGAGTTCCTCGCGGTCCTCGCCGCGCCCGACCCCCCCGCGGCCTACCACGACTATCTCGAGCGTCACCGGCCGGTCCTCCACAGCTACTGGCACAACTACGTCCTCGATCCGACATCGCCCCACGCCGAGCAGGTGATCGGCGCGGCGCTCAAGGCCGACCGCGCCGATCTTCAGCGCCTGCTCGAGGACGTGGATGTGGCCGTGATCGCGGAGGACGCATTGCAGCGATCGCTCGAGCAGCTCGAGGCGGACTGTCCGGTCGACCTGTACCTGATGGTGGGAGTGGGCGGCGCGAACGCCGGGGAGCTGGTGGTCGGCGGACGGGGCATCGCGTTCGTGTGTCTCGAGCACTTTACCGGTCGGGCCAACCCGCAGACGTTTGGCATGGGGCTCGCGCCGCACTTGCTGGCGCTGTGGATCGCGCACGAGGTGGCGCACGCGATCCGCTACACCTCGCCGCTGAGCCGGGCGGACCTGAAACGTCTCGTGGTCGACCTGCGCGGCCACTACGACTACTGGGATTCGGGGAGCCGGGCCTCGCTGCGGGAGCTCCTCACCAACGAGGGGGCGGCGGTGGCGACGGCGCAGGCGGTCGCGCCGGGATTCGAGCCGTGGGAGTATTTCGGATACACGCGCCGGCAGTATCGCCGGATCCGGGAGCTCGACGCGTTCCTACGGCGCACGGCCGCGCCGCTGCTCGACGCGTCGGGACTCGGCCTGCGGCTGCGGTTCCTCTCGGGCGGGCTCACCCCCGCCGCCCGCCTGATGGGTGGCAAGGTCCTGCCCGAGCGCTCCGGGTATTACCTCGGTCTGCGCTTGGTGGAGAGCTTCCTGGCCGAGCGGGGGCTCGCGTCGACGGTGCGGGCGGCGGCCGCCGAATTCAAGACCGCGGAAGAGCGGGCGCTGGGAATCCAGAGCGCATGAAGGCGCGACCCCGCGCCGAGCGTCGCAGCAACGGCTCGTTGCGCGAACTCCTGGACGAGCTGATGGCGCACACACGCGAGATCGCCCGGCGCGCGAAACGGATGACGCCCGCGGAGCTCGATTACGCGCAGCAGCGTCTCGAATGGCTGGCGGACGAAGTGTGGCGCGTCGCGACCGGTGGTCCGCCGCCCGGATAGCCCCCGAAGACATCCCATAGAGCGACGAGCCGCGCGGCCTTGACACCCGCCGAGGCGGCCGGCAGGTTAGCACCCCATCGATACGGTTCCGTAGGAGCTACCCGCAGACGCGGGACGGCGTGGCCCTCCACACCCTCTGACCACGCTGCTCTCACACCGCATTCGTGACGGCCAGCAAGTGAACTCGTGGACCCCATCCGGATCGGGAGGTAGTTATGGCAGCGGATTTCTTCATTGGTGAGTCGTTGGTAGGCGACGGAAACGAGATCGCCCACATCGACCTGATCATCGGGTCGAAGTCGGGCCACGCGGGGCAGGCGTTCGTCAATACGTTGTCGAACAACACCGACGGCTTCACGAAGCTGCTCGCCGTCGTCACGCCCAATCTGCCCGCGAAACCCGACACGCTCCTGTTCAACAAGGTCACGATCAAGAACGCCACGCAGGCCGTGCAGATGTTCGGGCCGGCGCAGGCGGCCGTGGCCCGGGCGGTGGTAGACAGCGTCTCATCGGGCGTCATCCCGCGGGACAAGGTGGACGACTATTGCATCCTGGTAGGCGTGTTCATCCACTGGGAAGCGAAGGTTGACAAGAAGATCTACGATTTCAACTATCGGGCGACCAAAGAATCGATCGAGCGCGCCCTCAAGGGGCAGCCCAAGGTCGATCAGGTCATCTCCCAGGCCAAGACGGCGTCGCATCCGTTCGCCGGCGGCGCGGACAAGGGTTGATCGTCGGGCAGTCGCCTCTAGTTCCATGTCGAGGGGCGGAGGGCCGCCCCTCGACTGCTTTTCGAGCCCTGCGCCCGCTCATCGAGAGCCGGAATCCTGATGCGTAAGCTCCTGCTGCAGCTCGACAGCTCCCGGCTGCCGAGCGTGTTCGATCAAGTGGTGGCGTACGACGCCGGCGCCGACCAGATCATGAGCTACGGCGGCGTGACCGAGCCCGACGTCCGCGATCTGATCCTCGGCTGTTTGTTCACCCGGGGGCCCAAGGATCTCCACAACACGGCGGTGTGGATCGGCGGGAGCAACATGGCCGCCGGGGAGCAGCTGCTGGCCGTCGCGGTCGACGCGATGTTCGCGCCGTTCAAGGTGTCGGTCATGCTCGACTCGAACGGGTCG
>DASQIB010000281.1:0-4575 GCA_035631795.1 Gemmatimonadales bacterium
TCCGCGAATCGGACCGCCTCCTCCACTTCCGCGCGGATCTCCGCGTCGAGCGCGTCGAGGCCGGCCTGATCCAGCGTACCCTCTTCCTTGAGCTTCATGGCGAGCTGTGAGATCGGGTCACGTTTGCGCTGCTCTTCCACCTCTTCCTTCGTCCGATAGACGCCGTGGAGCGGATCGGACATGGAGTGGCCCATGTAGCGATAGGTCCGCACCTCGAGCAGCGTGGGGTGCCCTCGTTTCCGTGCCCGGTCCACGGCCCGGCGCGTCGCGCCGTACACGGCGAGGGCGTCCATGCCGTCCACGAGCTCGGCGGCCATGTCGTAGCTGCACGCGTGCTCCACCACGTCTGTCACCGCCGCGACGCGCTCGAACGCCGTGCCCATACCGTACCGGTTGTTCTCGCAGCAGAAGATGACCGGCAGCTTGTACACGGATGCCATGTTCAGCGCCTCGTGGAAGGCGCCGATGTTGACGGCTGCCTCTCCGAAGTAGCAGATGCAGACCTGATCGCCGCCTCGATACCGGATCGCGAACCCGATGCCGGCCGCGAGGGGAATGTGGCCCCCGACGATGCCGTGACCGCCCATGAAGCGCTTCTCGGCGTCGAACAGGTGCATCGACCCGCCTTTGCCCTTCGAGCACCCGGTCGCCTTCCCGAACAACTCCGCCATCACGGCGTTGGGCGACACGCCCCGCACCAACGCCTGGCCGTGCTCGCGATACGAGGAGATCACGTAGTCGTCGTCGCGCAGCGCGGCGAGCGAGCCGACCGCGACGGCTTCCTGGCCGATGTACAGATGACAGAAGCCGCCGATCTTGCCCAGCGCGTATGCTTCCGCGGCCTTCTCCTCGAAGTGACGAATGAGGAGCATCTGGCGGAGCATGCGCCGCTCCACGTCAGAGGACGCGGTCTGGTTGGCGGGCTGGGCGGTCGCCGTAGCCATGACGGTCGGGGGGGCGGCTAGCGGGAGGCGGACAGGTTCGCGCGCTCGACCTGCTCCCATGCGTGGTAGCTCGACCGCACGAGCGGTCCCGCCTCCACGTGGCGATACCCCATGGCCATGCCGAGGCGACGCAGCTCGGCGAACTCGTCGGGTCGATAATAGCGCGCAATGGGAAGATGCTGACTCGACGGGCGGAGGTACTGGCCGACCGTCAGGATATCGACGCCTTGCGTCCGCAGATCGCGCATGGCGACCAACAGCTCATCCCATTCCTCGCCGAGGCCGCAGATGAGACCGGATTTGGTGCGCAGGCTCGCGTCGAGCGCCTTTGCGCGCCGCAACAGCTCGAGCGCCCGCGGATAGCGTCCCCCCGGCCTGGCCAGGCGGTACAGCCGCTCGACCGTTTCGAGATTGTGGTTGAGAATATCGGGCTTCGCCTCGACCACGATCCGCAGTGCCTCGGCGCTGCCCTTGAAGTCGGGGATGAGCACCTCGACGGACGTCCCGGGCGTGCGGCGCCGGATCTCGGCAATCGCGGCCGCGAACATCTCCGCGCCGCCGTTCGGCAGGTCGTCGCGGTCCACGCTCGTGATGACGACGTGCCGCAGCCCCATCCGCTCAACCGCGGTGGCGAGGCGGCCCGGCTCGTGGTGGTCGAGAGCGGCCGGCGTGCCGTGGGCGACCGCGCAGTAAGTGCAGTTTCGAGTGCAGACGTCGCCCAGGATCATGAACGTGGCGGCGCGGTGCTCCCAGCACTCCCCGATGTTGGGGCAGTGCGCCTCTTCGCACACCGTGTGGAGCGATAGGTCTCGCATGAGGTGCTTCAGCTCGGTGTAGTTCGGCCCCCCGGGGGCCGGCACCTTGAGCCATGCGGGTTTTCGAGCGGCGAGCTGGGTGAGCGTTGTAGCCATGAGGATTCGGAAGATAGTGGAGCCGGAGAGACGGCAAAAGACCGAATTTCAACTGGACGGTTGATCGCCCTCCGGGCGCTTCTTGAGGCGCTGCAGCTCTTCTTCCAGCTCCGTCGTCGTGGACAACAACCCGTCGGCGATGTCGGCCAGTTCCTCGGCCTCCCGCCACTGGCGTTCCAACTCCGCGACTTCCGCGCGCTCATCTACCGCCATCTCGAGCGCCAGGCGTCGCTCCGGCGCCAGGCTGCGCAACGTGAGCTCCCGGCGGGCGACGTCGTGAATCAGCTGCTCAGGTCCGCCTGCGCCTTCCACCAGTCGCGCCGCGTCCTCGACGCGCTGACGGCCCGAGCGGGCCAGGGCCAGGTACGTCAGCCCTTGTCGTAAGGCCATCTGTGCGTCGCGGCCGACCAGCATGGCTCCCTCGGCGTGGCAATTCGGGCAGCTCAGAATGAGCGCGAGGTCGCTCTGGGCCTGTCTTACCACGCGGGCATAGGCGATGTGACGCGCCCGGACTTGGAGTACACTCCCGCAGCGCTCGCAAATGGGTGGCTCGGCCACGCTCACCGAGCGACGGCCGACCATCCGCGTGTAGAGCCATTGAGCTCCGCGCGGCACGTTCCACACGAAGACGCCGAGCGAGCCGCCTGCCGTCACGTTCACGGCCACGGCGAGGCCCACGGCGGCGATCGTGACGGGCAGGACGAACTTGAGCTGCTCGCGGCGCCGAGCCTTGAGACGCTCACCGTAGCGCCACGTCGCGAATTCCAACCGTCGGGGCTTTCCGACGCGCACCAAGTCATACTGCTGCCACCGGATCAGGGCGACCTGCTCGGTAGCCGCCGCCACGCGGCCTGCACCGGCGGCGCGGGCCAGCGCCTCGATTTTTTCGAGACGGTCCTCGAGCGGCGCGAGGTTCCAACGGGAGCACTTCGGACAGATCACCCAGAGCCGAGCTTTCCACTCGTCGAACGCGAGCCGCTGGCCCACGCCGAGCCCGGAGGGACCGCCATCGCCCGGAAGGTTGCCGTTACAGAACGCGCAGGTGCGATACATCGGGCGTCCGCTGCTAGGTGGCCGGTGGAAAACGGTCGATGCCGAAGGGCGCAAGGTCCACCTCCGTCTCGCCCTCGGCGAGCAGATCGGCGATGATCTCGCCCGTCAGCGCCGCCAGCAGAATCCCGTTGCGCCCGTGACCGGCCGCGTACCACAGTCGTTCGACCGCGGGATCGCGCCCCAGAATGGGCCGGCCGTCCGGCGTCGCCGGGCGGAGTCCGGCCCACATCCGCTGCACCGGTTGCGTGCGTAGCGCGGGAAGTAGCCGGACGGCGCCGCGGAAGATCTGGGCAAGCCCCTCGTTCGTGACGCGCGCGTCATAGCCGGCACGCTCCATGGTGCTGCCGAGCAGCGCCTCGCCGCCGCGCGCGAGCACGTAGCCATGGTCCTGATAGAGGATCGCCGGGGGAGTCCCGTCGGGCCATGCGGTGGCCGCCATCTGACCGCGCACGGGCTCGATCGGTAGCGCGCGGGGCAGGCCGCGGACCTGTGGCGACCACACGCCCGCGGCGAGCACGGCGTGCTCGACCGGCGTCGTGCCGCGTGCCGTGACGACGCCGGTGATCCGATCCCCGGCGAGCTGGAGGGCTTCGACTTTCTCAACGTGCTGGGTCGCGCCGAGCCGGCGAGCGTCGGCGAGACACGCGCGCGCGAGCGCTTCCGGGTCCAGGGCTCCGTCCTCGGGAGCGAACAGGGCGCCGAGGCAATCCGGACTGGCCCCGGGCCAACGCTCACCGATTTCCCCGGCGTCGAGCCAGTCGCACCGAAGGCCCGCCTGGCGCTGCCGAGCGACGTCTTCCTTGAGCCGGTCCGCCGCGGGCTCGTCGAACGCGAGGGAGGCGATCCCGGCGCGCCAAAAGCCGATGTCGATGCCGGTGGTCTCCTGCAGCGCTGGGGCGAGCGGCTCGTACAGGTCGCGGGCGCGGACAGAGAGGGAGACGAGTGCCTCATCGCCCGGTTCAATCTGGGCCGCCAGCATGCCGGCGGAGGCGGGGGACGCGGCGGCGGGGGCCGGGCCGGGCTCGAAGATCGCGACTTCCAATCCACGACGTGCCGCCGACCGGGCGCACGCGGCTCCCACGGCTCCCCCCCCGACGATCGCGACAGCGACGGCCTTCACCGCCTGGCGTCCTCCTGAAACCCGCTGCTACATTCCGTCGTACGGGCCCCTCGTCGGAGCTCCACGGAGGAATCTCTCATGCTTCGCAGCATCCTGGGTTTCGCGCTCTTCGCCGTGCTGGCGTGGCTCGGCCTCAAGATCGTGTTCAGCGTGCTCGGCGGTCTGATCGCGCTGGCCATGACCCTGCTCTGGTTGGCCGCCCTCGGCTTCATCTTCTATCTCGTCCTACGGGTGATCAGTCCGAGCACCGCGGACAAGATTCGCGAGATGATCAAGGGCCGTCCCGCCGACGCCTAGGGTCAGCGGGCTTCGAGCTCGCGTAGCACCGCCCACGCCAAGAGCGGAATCAGGATTTCGTGGTGTCCGGTGAGTTGGACCCCACGGCCACCCCCGAGCGTCGGGCGTTCCACGACATTGACTCGGGGCCGGTAGTGACGCTGCATATCGCAGTCGCACGCCGTGAACCCCGCGGGCCTTCCCCCATTCAGGTTGCGCGCCACCGTGAGCGCCTTGAGGAACACCTCGGGCATCACGACCGCGCTGCCGA
>DASQIB010000282.1:0-5487 GCA_035631795.1 Gemmatimonadales bacterium
AATGCTGCACGACGCGTCCGGACTACATCGCTGGGGATCGACGGGGTGGAGATCGCAGTTGACTTCGAACGTCACGTGCTCGGAGGCCTGGATCACATCCTTGACGCTGATCGCTTGCGGCTCCCGCGCGAGGTGGTAGCCGCCTTTGGCTCCGCGCACGGACTCGACCAGGCCACCGCGTCGCAGGCGGAGGAGAATCTGCTCGACGTAATCGTGGGGTAGCCGCTCCTGCTCGGCGAGCTCGCGCGCCGCGACCGGGCCCTGCCCCGCGCGCTTGGCGAGGTTCAGGGACACGATCAAGCCGTACTCGGCCCACGTGGTGACGCGCATGGAGTGAATATGCGATAGAGGGTTACGGGATTCAATGGCCAGTCGGTAGAGGTCGCGGAGGTCGGCAGGAGTCGGAAGAGGTGGGGCTCTGCAGAACCTCTGCCGTCCTCTACCGACTTCTCCCGACTTCTCCCGACTTCAGTCTTGGACTCACGCTCGCCCCCACCTGGACTCCGAAGACATTCTCGCCGGAATGCCGTTGGAGCCATAGCAGCCGCCCGTTCGCGTTCCACATGAGGCGCCCGGCGTAGAAGTCGGCTCCCACACCGCCGTGCAGGCCCTGCGCCATGCCGCGGTCCGGGCCCTGCGTATAGATGCCGGCCAGCAGGACACCCGCTTCGGCGTAGAGCCTGCCCCACAGCGGACGGACCGATGTCTCGTAGCCCGGCGCGAACAGGATGGCGTTGGGTTGGCAGCCGGGGGCGCAGCTTCCGGACGTGACCTCGAGGGGCGCGAAGTCGATTTGCAATCCCACCGTGCCCGCCTTTTTCGTATCCCGGCGAAACCGGACACCGGCGAGCGGCCCGCGTCCACGCAGGGGGCCCGATACGGGGATGAAGACGCTCGCGCTGGGCCCCAATGTCCCTTCAAGGAACTCGCCCGTGCGCAGGCCGCCGAACGCAACGGACGCGTTCGCCACGGCTTCGAGCGCCTGGACGTCGCTGCCCGGCACCTGGAGGAACCGACCCGCGAGCGTGGCCACCGCGGCATTCCCGGCGTTGAGCCGGACGCCCAGGCCGAATGCGAGCGCGAGCTGACTCGTAGTGGACACGGTGTCCCCGCAGAGCAACAGGCACCCGGGTTTCGCTTCCGTCACGCGGGCGAGACCGAGCGTCGCCGCGGCGAATGGGCTGATGACCCCGCGCGCTCCCACGGGATAGTAGTACGAATCGAGCCCGAACAACGTGAGCCGCCGCGCCCGGCCATCGGTCGACAGATCGTGGTAGCGGGCGATCGCCAGCCCGGTCTCACCATCATCGCCGGTGATGAGGGCCACCGTGCCGCCGAACGAGGAGAACGTGTGACTCGTGCCCGAGAGGTCCTCGAGCGAGATCGCGGAGTACGTGGGGCCGAGTCGGAATCGCTGTTGCGCGTGCGCGCCGGAGACCGCGAGCACCGAGAGGGCCGTTGCGACAAGGAGCGTCGTGCGCATGCCGCAACGGATAACGAAGGTGAGGGGTCGGGTTCGGTGACTCGAATCACGACCCCCCCCGGCGATGTGATCTCCGCTACTTCATCAGCAGGCCGACCAGGAGCCCCGTCACATTCATGCGCACCAGCCACGAGATGGCAGTTGCTTTGAGCAACGGGCGTACTTTGTCGTACCAGACACCGCTCCCGAGTGCCGAGAGGAAGATGGTCGGGAGCCAGAGAACGGTGGCGAACTCCATGCCGGCGAGCAGGCCTCCGCTCTTCACCCAGAGCGCGCCTCGGAACTGTCCGTAGAACCACGCGAAGAGCACGCCGAACAGCAGCGCGAGGAGCGCGGATTTCGGCATGTTCGCCGCCATCATTTTCTTTCCTTCCTCGGGCGTCGGCGGAAACGTGCCGAACGCTTGCATTTCCGGCCCGGTGAAGACTTTGCCCCACATCACCCAATCGGCCAGGAACGCGCCCACGCCACCAATCAGTCCAGCGACGATCCAGCTCATGCGGATACCTCCTTCTGGAATGTCGGACTGCAGACGGCCGTGCTCGCTGCGCTCACTTCCGTTGCCCCGGAACTCCGAGCTCCGTCATGGCCAGGAGATCGAGCACTTCGTCGAGATCTTTCCCCTTGAGCACGCCTTTCTCCATGACGAGCTGGCGTACTGTGACGTTCTTCGCCACAGCCTCCTGCGCGAGTTTCGCCGCTTCCGCGTAGCCGATCTTGGGCGCCAGGGCCGTGACGAGCGCCGGGCTGCGCTCGAGCCAGTGCTCGGCCTGCATCGGATCGGCTTCGATGCCCTCGACGCACCGCTCGGCGAACACCCGCGTCGCGCTCGTGAGGATCATCATCGTGAACAGGACATTGTGGGCGATCACGGGCATCATGACGTTGAGCTCGAGCTGGCCCGCTTCACTGGCCGCGCCGACCGTGACGTCGTTTCCGAGCGCCTGATAGCAGACCATGTTCACCATCTCGGCGATCGACGGGTTCACTTTCCCGGGCATGATGCTCGACCCCGGTTGGACCGGGGGCAGGATGATCTCCGCCAGTCCGGTGCGCGGGCCGGACGCGAGCAGCCGAAGGTCGCTCGCGATCTTGCCCAGATCCATCGCGTAGGTCCGCAGGGCGCCGGAGAATGCCGCTGCGTCGCCCATGGACTGCATCAGCTGGACACGGTCCTTCCCTTCCCGTACCTCGAGGCCGGTGATCGCGCGGAGATGCTTCACCATGAGCGCCGGATAGGCCCGCTCGGCGTTCAGCCCCGTGCCAACGGCCGTGCCCCCGATCCCAAGCTCGCGCAGCGCGTCCGCGGCAGCAGCGATCCGGTCGCGGTTGCGCTCCACGGTATGGCCGTAGGCGGTGAACTCCTGGCCGAGCCGGATCGGCGTCGCATCCTGCAGGTGGGTGCGTCCGGACTTGAGAATGCGATCGAACGCCTTACCCTTCCCGAGGAAGGCGGTGGCGAGCGCGCGCATGGCGTCGAGAAGCGACGGCAGCTCGCCCAGCGCCGCCAGGCGGATGGCCGTCGGGATCACGTCGTTCGTGGACTGCGCCATATTGACGTGGTCGTTCGGGTGCACCGGCGCGTAGACGCCGCGCCGGGCCCCCAACAGCTCGTTCGCCCGGTTGGCGAGCACCTCGTTCACGTTCATGTTGTGTGAGGTCCCCGCCCCCGCCTGGTAGGGGTCCACCACGAACTGGTCTCGATGCTGACCGCCCAGCACTTCGTCCGCTGCCCGCGTGATGGCGTCGGCGAGCTTGGCATCGAGGCGACCGGTTTCCTTGTGTGTGAGGGCGGCGGCCTTTTTTATGCGGACGACCGCGTCGACGAACGGCGCCAGGGGACGGAGGTGGGAGATCGGGAAATTGCGCCGCGCGCGTTCCGTCTGGATTCCGTACAGCGCGTCGGCGGGAACGGGCAGCTCACCCAGAGAGTCACGCTCGACGCGGGTCGCGCTCATCGCCTCCGTCCGTCGTTCGGTCACGGCGCCGTCGGTCTCGAACCAGGAATCGCCCATGAATGCCCAGGCTCTGCTGCAGCATCTCGCGCTGCGCGCGCGTTTCTCGGCCACGAAGATGGCCAAGGTCGACTGCTTCCGCTCCCCCCGGCTCCTCGTCGGCCTCAACTGCTTCGAGCCGGGCCAGGAACAGAAGGTCCACGCCCATCCGGACGCCGACAAATTCTATTTCGTTGTCAGTGGAAAGGCGAGGTTCATCGTGGGAGACGAGACCCACGAGGCGAGCGCCGGCGACCTCGTCCTGGCACCCGAAGGCGTCCCCCACGGTGTAGAACGCGCGCTCGAGCGAACGATCGTGCTCGTGGGCATCACCCCGCCCCCGCCCGCGTAGATCATTTCGTCGGCTCCACACGCAGGCTGTCGTTGAAACGATTGAAGTACTCCGTCATTCCGATGACCAGGGTGATCTCGACGATTTGCCCGTCGTCCCAAGTCGCCTTGAGGCGCCCATAGAGCTCGTCGCTCACGTCGTGCCCCGAGCGATGGATCACGTCCGCGTACTCGAGCGCGGTTCGCCACCCCGGCTCCAGGGCCTCGATGGGGGCGCGCCCGCCTCGATCCTGAATCGCCCCGATCAGCTCCGCGCTCGCACCTTTCTGCCCCGCCAGGGCAGTGTGGGAATTGAGTCAGTAGCGGCACCGGTTCAGGTGGGAGATCCGCACCCACAAGAGCTCCTTGAGAAGTGGAGGCACCGTTCCCTCGTTCATCACGGTGCGAAAATGCGCGATCAGCGTCCGCAGATGCGCCGGGCGCAGGGCCACGGTGCAGAACATGTTGGGGATGTTCCCGCGCTCCCGGAGGAACGTCTCGAAGATGGGCCGGACCTCGGGGACGGCCTGGTCCGGCGTGAGCGGCTGGATGCGTGGATTCGTCACGTCGCCTCCCCTCTGCGCTTTCCCCATCCGATCTTGAACACCTGGACCGCGGCCCGGTAGCCAAGGTAGCGCACCATCGCATAGACGCCGAGCACAGTGAGGAGCACGGCGGTATAGAAGCGCCACAGGAGGAGCATCGTGACCTGGCGGTCCCCGAAGTCACCCGCGAAGCCGTTCAAAAACGCGACCTCGAGCCCTCCGCCGCCCGACGGCAGCGGCACCACGAGTGGCGCATGAATCAGGGCCAGCGCTCCGAAGAACATCTCTCCGAACGGCGGGACGGACCCGTGGGGCAGCCCCCACGCGAACGCCGGCAGAATGAGCGCCCGGGCGACCACGCTGATCACGGTCAGCAGCGCACCCGCCCCGAGCGCCCACCAGGGAGCGCGGCGCACGTGGGCCCAGGCCACCCGCCACTGCCGCCGCACGCGATGGCGCACGAATCCCGCGCGGGCGAGCCGCTGGAGCAGGTACACGATGATGAGGATCAGCAGGGCGACGACCTCGACGCTCACCAGCTCGCCGGCGCGGTGACGGCGCAGCCACGCGGCGGCGGCGACATGCCAGTCGGGGACGTAGTATGCGAACAGCGCGGCGCCCGCGATGAGGAACACCGGCCACTCCGATGCCACCTCGACGCCGATCGCCACGATTGCCGTCACCGGCCGCAGCCGCGCTTCGGTGAGGCCCAGGAAGCGCGCGGGTTCGCCCCCGAGGCGGTTGGGGGTCAGCTGTGATGCCGCTTCGCCGTAGAGATTGAGGCGAAACGCGTCGTCAAAGGACAGACGGCCTCCCGCGGTCCAGACCGCGAGCTGGATCCGCCAGGCACGGACCACGCAATCGATGGCGAGCAGCGCCAGGGCAAGAAGGTGGCCCACGCCGGCGTCAGTCGGAACAGTCGCCCAGCGGGTAAATGAAGCCGCAGTTCGAGCAGGGGTCCTTACAGCCCCACGGTCGAGGCCGTACCTCGGCACCGCACCGCAGGCACGTGGGCCGCGGCCTAGGAGAGGCGATAGGCGCCGGTGAGGAAGGGGTTGGCGTGGCGCTCGCGGCCCACGGTGGTTTCGGGTCCATGACCGCTGTACACGATGGTCGAATCGGGGAGCGTAAGCAA
>DASQIB010000283.1:0-4361 GCA_035631795.1 Gemmatimonadales bacterium
CGAGGTCGCCCGGGGGCGACTCATCATTCCGGCGAACGTGAATCACCTCGCGAAGCGCCTCGACCCGATGGCGATCGGCAAGGTGTCGCGCGTCAAGATCAACGCCAACATCGGCAACTCGGCGGTCGAGTCGAACATCGACGAGGAGCTCGAGAAGCTGCATCATGCCGTCCACTACGGCGCGGACACGGTGATGGACCTCTCGACCGGGGGCGACATCGACGCGATCCGCCAGGCCATCCTCGATGCCTCTCCGGTGCCGATCGGCACCGTGCCCATCTATCAGGCCGTGACGGATGTGAAGCGGGTCGAAGACCTGACCGCCGACGACCTGCTCGACATGGTCGAGCGCCAGGCGCAGCAGGGAGTCGACTACGTGACGGTGCACTGCGGGATTCTCCGCGAGTACGTCGGCCTCGCGCTCGGGCGCGTGACCGGGATCGTGTCGCGGGGCGGCTCGCTGCACGCGTACTGGATGATGCACCACAACCAGCAGAACCCGTTCTACACGCATTTCGATCGCATCCTCGAGATCGCCCGAAAGTACGACGTCACCCTCTCCCTGGGCGACGCGCTCCGGCCCGGCTCGCTCGCCGACGCAAATGACCGCGCGCAATTCGCCGAGCTCGAGACGTTGGGGGAGCTCACGACGCGGGCGTGGGCGCAGGACGTGCAGGTGATGATCGAGGGGCCGGGCCACATCCCGATGCACCTGATCGAGGAGAATGTCCGGAAGGAGAAACAGATCTGTCATGAAGCGCCCTTCTACACGCTCGGGCCGCTCGTGACCGACATCGCGCCGGGCTACGACCACATCACCTCGGCCATCGGCGCGGCCATGATCGGATGGTACGGGGCGGACATGCTGTGCTACGTGACGCGCAAGGAGCATCTCGGCCTGCCCAACGCCGAAGAAGTGCGGGAGGGCGTAATCGCCTACAAGATCGCCGCGCACGCGGCCGACGTCGCACGCGGGCGGTCCGGAGCCCGCGACCGTGACGACGCCCTGTCGCGCGCGCGCTACGCTTTCGACTGGAACGAGCAGTTCCGCTTGTCGCTCGACCCCGCCCGGGCGCGCGAGCTGCACGACGAATCGCTCCCCGCCGAGTACTTCAAGAGCGCCGAGTTCTGTGCGATGTGCGGGCCGAAGTTCTGCTCGATGCACATCACGCGGGAGATCGAGCGGAAGCTCGGGACGCGGGAGGCGGTGCCGGCGGAGTAGGGACGTTTCTACTTGCGCCGGCGAGGTACGCCGGTAGAATAGCTGCCTCCTCTCCCTCCGGAGGCGGCATGCGATTCTCTCCAGTCGTAGCCGGTCTTTTCGTCGTCCTTGCCCTCCCGCCGCGGTGGGTCGCGGCACAGGGCGGTCCGATCGCCGGGACCGTCACGAACCGCACGACGGGTGAGGCCGTTCCGAGCGCGGTCGTCACCGTTGCCGGTACGGCGCTCCGCGTGGTCACCGACCCCGCCGGTCGCTTTCGTTTCGTGGACGTCCCAGGAACGAGCGCGGTCCTCCAGGTCCGCACCATCGGATACCGGCCCACCGAGGACACGGTCGCCGTGGGCGACACCAGCGTCAGAATCACGCTGGAGCAGCGAGCGCTCGACCTGTCGCGGATCGTGGTGACGGGCACGCCCGCCGCTACCGAGCGGCGCCAGATCGGCAACGCGGTCTCCCTGGTCGACGCTGCCAGCATCACCCAGACCACCCCGGTGAACGACGTCCAGAGCCTGTTGAATGGTCGCGCGGCTGGTGTGTTGATCCAGCCCGCGACGGGAGCCGTCGGCTCCGGCTCCCGCATCCGGATCCGCGGCGCCTCGAGCTTCTCGCTGACGAGCCAGCCGCTCGTGTATGTGGACGGCGTGCGCGTGGACGCCGACTTCGCCTCCGGACCGACGAATCAAGACTTCGGGTCGAGCTCCATCTCCCGGTTCAACGACTTCAATCCAGACGAGATCGAGAGCATCGAGATCGTCAAGGGCCCCGCCGCTGCCACTTTGTACGGCACCGAGGCGTCGAACGGCGTGATTCAAATCATCACCAAGCACGGCGATTCCGGCCCAGCGCGCTGGAACTTCATCATGCGTCAGGGCGTCGACTACTTCGCGAATCCCGAGGGACGCTTCCCCACGAATTACCAGGTGGACACCGCGGGGAACCTCCTCTCGATCAACCTCAGGGACCTAGAAGCTCAGGTGGGAGACATTTTTCGGACCGGCCACATCTCGGACTACCAGGCAAGCGTGAGCGGCGGGTCGAATACGGTGAAGTACTTCGTGGCGGGGGGCACGGAGCTGCAGGGCGGCGCCGAGCCGAGCAACGATCTTCGGCATAGCAACGGCCGCGCCAACGTCACCGTCACCCCCAGCGACAAGGTGACGATCTCGGCGAACATGGGCTATGTCAGCGGGCCGACCGACCTGAGCTGCGAAGCGGGCTGTGGCGGCCGAATGTTCACGACGGTGTTCATGAACCCGCTCAACCTGGGCACGTTCCGAAAGGGATTCCACAGTGGCCTCCCTGTCGCCTACGACGAGGAGTACCACTTCTCGCAAAGCCTGGACCGCTTCACCGGCAGCGTGCAGCTGCAGCATCGCCCGGTCAAATGGTTCACGCACCGGATCACGTTCGGCGTGGATCGGACGCGTGAGCTGAACCAGCTGTACCAGCCGCTCATCGACTCGTTGCAGATTTTCTTCGGCTCGGACGCGCTAGGGTACATCGCCCGGACCAACCGCGCGGTGGACAACACGACGGTCGACTACGCCGCGACGGCTACCTTCGACCTGTCCCCCACGCTCAAGTCGAGCTCCTCCGCGGGACTCCAGTTCTACCACACCCTCATCGACACGGCCTTCGCCGACGGGCAGTTCTTCCCGGCGCCCGGGCTGTCCTCGATCGACGCGACCACGGGGCCGCGCAGTAACGCCGGCGGCCTCGAGGAGACGAAGAGCATCGGCGCTTATGGGCAGGAGCAGATCGCCTGGCGGGACCGCGTGTTCGTCACGGCGGGCCTCCGTTCGGACGATCAGAGCACGTTCGGCGTGAACTTCAATCGCGTCTACTACCCGAAGGCGAGCGTGAGCTGGGTGATGAGCGACGAGCCGTTCTGGTCGTGGTCGTTCGTGAACCAGCTGCGCCTGCGCGCGGCGTACGGCGAGTCAGGGCGGGCGCCGCCCTACAATGCGGCGGTTCGCACCTACGCCCCCGCGACCGGCCCGGGCGACGTCACCGCGGTGACGCCCCAGAACATCGGGAACGCGGCCCTCGGACCGGAGCGCGGCAAGGAGTTCGAGCTGGGATTCGACATCGGGCTCTGGAACGACCGCGTCGGCCTGGAATTCACGTATTACCGCAAGCGGACCACGGACGAGATCCTGCAGCGTGACATCGCGCCGTCCATCGGCTTTTCCGGCCAACAGTACTTCAACGCCGGGGCGGTCCTCAACCAAGGGATCGAGCTCCTGGCGCACGGGCGGCCGTATTCGCGGGGCCCGGTCACCGTCGACCTGACGTTCAACCTGGCCACGAACAACAACAAGATCGAGAGCCTCCTGCCCGGCGTGACATCGGTGTCGCCCGGAACGTTCCTGCTCCACAAGGTGGGCTACCCGGTCGGCTCCTGGTTCGCGAAGCGCGTCGTAAGCGCCCAGCTGGATGGTGCGGGGAATGCCATCAACGTGCTCTGCGACGACGGGAACGGCGGTGGCGTTGCCTGCAGCAGCGCGCCCGTCGTGTACCTCGGCCGCACGATCCCGAACGTGGAAGGTGCGTTCAGCCCGTCCGTCACCCTGTGGAACCGGCTGCGGGTGGACGGCCTCTTCGACTTCAAGACCGGCTACAAAAAGCTCGACGGCAACACTCGGGTGCGCTGCACCATTTTCATCCGGTGCCTCGAGAACTTCCGGCCGCTTCAAGGCAACCCGATCACCGTCGCCGAGATTCAGACCGGCGGCATACCCGACTTCTACATCAACGACGCGAAGTTCCTGAAGTTTCGTCAACTGACCGCCTCCTACACCCTGCCGGAGGAGTGGGTGGAGAAGATCGGGGCGAGCCGGGCGATCGTGTCGCTCACTGGCCGCAATCTCTTCACGTGGACGAGTTATCCGGGCCTCGAGCCCGAGGCGATGTTCCTTGGCGGCACGCGGGGCGGGAATTTCAGCGCCTGGGAGCAGGCCGACCTGCCGCAGCTCGAGCAATGGATCTTCACCGTCAACCTGAGCTACTGAGGAGAGCGACCGATGAAATACTCCGCGATGCTGATCCTCGGGCTGCTCTCGACGACGGCGTGCAGCCTGTTCGACAACGCCCTCGAGGTCCAGAACCCGAGCACTGTGCCGGCGAGCATCTTGGAAGT
>DASQIB010000284.1:0-12308 GCA_035631795.1 Gemmatimonadales bacterium
GCTTGTTCAAGTGCGCATCGAGTGGGACGCTCCGTCGCAGCGGGTGACCGTGGACGATTGTGCCACGGCGAGCCGCGCGCTCGAGGCGTGGCTCGATGCGGATGGTCCGCTCGGCCGCCGCTACATCCTCGAGGTGTCGAGTCCCGGGCTCGAGCGGCCGCTGCGCTGGCATCGCCACTGGGTGCGATTCGTGGGGCAAGAGGTCAAGGCCACGGTCGCGGGATTAGGACGGGTCCGGGCCCGTATCGTGGCCGTGCCCGACGAGGCGACGGTCGTGCTCCAGCCGGAAGGCGCGGCGCCGCGACCCGTGCCGTTGACTGGTATTCGCAACGCGCGTTTGGCCGTGGATTGGTGAGACAGAGGAACCCATGACGACGAATACAAGTGACGTGGTGTCCGCGATCCGTGAGCTGACCAGTACCAAGCAATTGGAGCGGACGGAATTGCTGGATCTCTTGAAGGACGGCCTGCATGCTGCCCTCGTGAAACGCTACGGCCCCAATGTCCGCGCCGAGATCGGGATCGACGAGCGGAAGGGCACGATCCGGATCGCGGTGCTGCGCACGGTGGTCGAGGCGGTGGAGGACCCGGGCTCGCAGGTGGCGCTCGAGGAGGCGCGTTTCGAGGACGCGGACTTCCAGGTGGGCGATGTGCTCGAGGAGGAGGTGCCGTTCGACGCGTTCGGCCGCACGGCGGTCCAGGCCGCGAAACAGCGCATCATCCAACGCGTGCGCGAAGGCGAGCGGGCCCGCATCCGGGAGGAATTCACCGACAAGGTGGGTGAGCTCCTGTCGGGCGAGGTCCAACAGATCGAGCGCGGCAAGATCGTCGTGATGCTCGCCAAGTTCCGGGAGGCCGAGGCGATCATCCCCTACCGCGAGCAGAATCACCGCGAGCACTTCCATCAGGGCGACACGATCCGCGCCGTGTTGAAGCGCATCGAGGAGACGCCCAAGGGTCCGCGGCTCATTCTCTCGCGGGCCGACCCGTTGTTCGTCAAAGCGCTGTTCAAGCTCGAGGTGCCGGAGATCCAGCAGCAGATCGTGGAGATCCGCGCGACCGCGCGGGAGGCCGGCAGCCGCACCAAGATCGCGGTGTCGTCGCGCGACGATTCGATCGACCCGGTGGGCGCGTGCGTGGGTCTCAAGGGCTCGCGCGTCCAGGCCGTCGTCAATGAGCTCGGCGGCGAGCGCATCGATATCGTGCCCTGGTCCCCCGATCCCGAGCGGTTCGCGAAGCTTTCCCTCGCGCCGGCGCGCGTGGCTCGCGTGTTCTCGGATCCCGACACCAAGACCATTCAGGCGATCGTGGACGAGGACCAGCTGTCGCTCGCCATCGGGCGGAACGGACAGAATGTCCGGCTCGCCTCCGAGCTCACAGGCTGGAAGATCGATCTCTACTCGAGCCGCGAGTGGCTGGAGCGCGGCGGCGAGGGGCCCCTGTTCGCGCCGCTGCCGCCCGCGGAGGAAGAGGCCGCCACCAAAGTGGCTCTGCGCGAGCTCAAGGGGCTGCCGGTCGAGCTGGTCGACGTGCTCGAACAGGCGGGACACAAGACCCTGCGAGACATCCTCGACCTCGAGCGCGAGGATGTGGACAAGATCGCGGGCATGACGCCCGACATCGCCGACAAGCTCATGGCCTTCCTGAACGAGATGACCGAGGAAGGCGGCGAGGAGGAGCCGGAGGCGAGCCCTGACGGCGGCAAGACGGACGGGCCGGCGCCCGCGCCCGCCGCGTGACGGACCGGTTGGTCCGGCTGTTGGGGCTCGGGGTTCGGGCGGGAGGCGTGGTGATCGGCGTGGCGGGCGTGCGGGCGCGGTTGCAGCGCAATGCGCTCGCGTGCGTGGTGCTCGCGGCGGACGCGAGCCCACGGACCCGCGACAAGGTGGAGCGGCTGGCGCGGGCGCGGGGTGTGCCCGTGCTCGTGGGTCCGGCGGCGGATCGCCTCGGCGCAGGGTTGGGGGGTGGGCGGGGGCGGGGGCGGTCATCGGTGCAGGCGGTCGGCGTGGCGGATGCCGCGCTGGCCCGGGGGTTGGTCGGGTCTTTGGAGGAGTGAGTGGCGACGACGCGGATTCACGATCTGGCGGCTGAGTTTGGGATTTCGTCCGAGCAGCTCCTGGGCATGCTCAAGGAGCGGGACATCTTCGTGCGCAGTCACCTCTCGCCGCTCAAGCCAGAGCAGGTGGCGTTGATGCGCGCCGCCTGGGAGCGGGAGAAGCGCAAGCAGAAGGAAGCGCCGGCGCCGCCCAAACGGCGCCGCGCCGTCAAGGCGGTGGAGCCTGCCGCGGTGGCCCCCGACGCCCGTCCGAAGCGGCGCAGGCGGACCGCGGCCGAGATGGCCGCGGTGGAGGCCGAAGCACAGGCGGAAGCCGCCATCGAGGCGGAGCGCGAGCTCAAGGCCCGCGAGGCGCTGGAGGCGGCCAAGGCCGTCGACGCCGAGGAGAAGCCGTCGCTCGAAGAGCGGGCCGCCGCATTGTTCCGCGACCTCCCGGTCGCGGAGGAACCGGGCGTCCAGCCGCCGCTCGCCGCCGCGTTCGGCGCGCCGACCGCGTCCCCCCCGCCGCCACCGCCCGCGGCGGCGTTCGCGCCACCGCCGCCACGGTCCGTGATCCCCACGCCCGTCCGGCCCAAGCCGGTGGCCAGCGCGACGCCCGGCGGCGCCGTGCCTGCTCCCCCGCGCCCCGTCGCCTCTGCCGCGCCGGGCGCGATTCCGCTCGAAGAGCGGCGACGGGAGAAGGGCAAGAAGCGCAAGAAGGGCAAGAAGTCGCTCGTGGATCAGGAGGCGGTCGCGCAGAACATCTCGCGCACGCTCGCCTCGATCAAAGGTCCCGTCGCCCGCAAAGGCGTGCACCGCCGCGAGGAGGGCCCGAGCTTCCGGGAGGTCGAAGAGCAGAAGCGGCGCGACGAGAAGGAGCGCGAGAAGACGCTGGTGCGGGTCACCGAGTTCATTACGGTGTCGGAGCTCGCGAGCACCCTGAAGGTCCCCGCCAAGGAGATCGTGGGCTTCGCCTTCAAGGAGCTCCAACAGATGGTGACCATCAACCAGCGCCTCGATTTCGACATGATCGAGCTGATCGCCTCGGCGTTCGGGTTCCAGGCCGTGCGGGAGGAGGAGTACGCCGTTGCCGCGCCCGAGGACGCGACGAAGGATGACGGCGAGGCACGCGAGGCGCGCTCGCCGGTGGTCACGGTCATGGGACACGTCGACCACGGAAAGACGTCGCTGCTCGACTACGTCCGCAAGGCCAACGTCGTCGCCGGCGAGGCCGGCGGCATCACGCAGCACATCGGCGCCTACCAGGTCAAGCTGAAGGACGGGCGGTCCATCACCTTCCTCGATACGCCGGGTCACGAAGCGTTCACGGCGATGCGGGCGCGCGGCGCCCAGGTCACCGACATCGTGGTGCTCGTCGTGGCGGCCGACGACGCGATCATGCCGCAGACGGTCGAGGCGATCTCGCACGCCAAGAACGCGGGCGTGCCGATCGTCGTCGCGATCAACAAAATCGACCTGCCCACCGCGAACGTGCAGAAAGTCAAGCAGGATCTCCTGGCGCATGGCGTGGTGCTCGAGGAGTTCGGCGGGACGACGCTGGCGACGCCGATTTCCGCCAAGACCGGAAAGAACGTGCAGGAGCTGCTCGATCAGATCCTGCTGCAGGCCGAGTTGCTGGATCTCAAGGCGAATCCCGCGCGCAAGGCGCAAGGCACCGTGCTCGAGGCGACGCTCGACCCGGGCAAGGGCCCACTCGCCACCGTGCTCGTCCAGAACGGGACGCTGCACGTAGGCGACGACTTCATCTGCGGCCAGTTCTACGGACGCGTGCGCGCCATGTACGACGAGCGCGGCCAGACGGTCGACACCGCCGGCCCGGCCACGCCCGTGCAGGTGCTGGGCTTCGAGGGCGTGCCTGAGGCCGGGGACACGTTCCAGGTGATGGCGGACGCGGCCGCCGCGCGCGACATCGCGCAGAAGCGCCAGCGCCTGGAGCGGGAAGCGCAGCATCGCCGCTCGGGTCGCGTGAAGACCCTCGAGGACTTCATGGCGGAGCGGGCCGAAGGCGGCGTCGCGACGCTGCGGATCATCATCAAGGCGGATCAGGGTGGACCCGCGGAGGCGCTCGCCGACGCGCTCGCCCAGCTGTCGACCCCCGAGGTCAAGGTCGAGGTCGTGCATCGGGGCGTGGGCGCGATCACCGACTCCGACGTCCTGCTGGCCAAGGCCTCGAACGCGATCATCGTTGGATTCCACGTCCGGCCCGACTCGAACGCCCGCGCGTCCGCGGAGCGGGAGAAAGTGGAGATCCGCACCTACCGGATCATCTACGAGGCCGTGGAAGAGGTGAAGGCGGCCATGGCGGGCCTGCTCGCGCCGGAGAAGAAGGAAGTCGTCCTGGGCGAAGCCGAGGTGCGACAGCTGTTCAAGATCGCGAAGGTCGGCACGATCGCCGGGAGCTTCGTGCGCTCCGGGGTCATCCCGCGCACCGCGCGCGTGCGCGTGATCCGCGACGGCGTCGAGGTCTACGACGGCACCCTCGCGTCCCTCAAGCGCTTCAAGGACGATGTCCGCGAGGTACGGGAAGGCTTCGAGTGCGGGATCGGCGTCGAGAACTTCAACGACCTCAAGGTCGGTGACCTGATCGAGGCCTATCGGATCGAGGAGGTCGCCCGCTCGCTGACGCCCGCGTGATCGTGGGAGTCATGACGTGGGAGCTACACCTCGCGGCCTGTCACTCCCTCAAGGACAAGCGGCACGTCTTGAAGAGCCTCAAGGATCGCCTGCACCACAAGTTCAACGTCTCGGCGGCCGAGACGGCGCATCACGACCTGTGGCAGCGCGCGGAGCTGACGGTGTGTGTGGTGTCGACCGACCGCGTGCACGCGGAGAGCGTGTTGCGGGAGGCGGACCGGCTGATCGAGGGCGCCGACGGCGCCCGCATCGTGGACACGAGCACGAGTTTCTTCTGATATGGTACGACGCGCAAGCCACCACCGTCCCGAGCGCGTGGCCGAGTCGATTCGCCAGACCGTGGCGGCGTTTCTGACGGAGCACGTGCGGGATCCGCGAATCGGGTTCGTCACGGTCACCGGAGTCGAGGTCTCCCCCGACCTCTCGCACGCGCGCGTGCGGGTGAGCGTGATGGGCAGCGAGGAAGAAAAGGCGAAGTCGCTCGAGGGGCTGGCCAGCGCCGCCCGGTTCCTGCGCGCGCAGCTCGCTCGGGAGCTCACGCTGCGCGTGACGCCCGAGGTCCGGTTCGAGCTCGACCGCGGCCTCGAGCACGCGCAACGGATCGATCGCGTGCTGCGAGACCTCAAGGAGGACTCGGGCTGATCTCCGGCGTGGCGCTCGTCGCGAAGCCGGGAGGACCGGACGGCCCCACGTCGCACGACGTGGTCGACTGCGTCCGCCGCGCTCTCGGCACGGAGCGGGTGGGCCATCTGGGCACGCTCGATCCGTTCGCGGCCGGGCTGCTCGTGGTCGTCGCCGGGCGGGCCACCCGGCTGGCGACGTTCGCGGCGGACTGGGACAAGGCATACGAGGGCGTGATCCGTCTGGGAACGACGACCACCACCGACGACGCCACCGGGATGCCGGTCGCCGTCTCGGAGGCCTGGCGGGAGGTGGGGCGCGCGGGTGTCGAGCAGGTGCTGGCGCGGTTCCGCGGGACCTACGAGCAGCGCCCGCCGGCCTACTCGGCCGTGAAGATCGGTGGGGAGCGGGCGTACCGCCGCGCGCGGCGCGGTGAAGCCGTGTCTCTCGCGGCGCGCCGGGTGGAGGTGGCCGAGCTCGACGTCGATCGGTTCGCGCCGCCCGACGTCGGCTTTCGGGCCACGGTGAGCGGCGGGACGTATCTTCGCAGCCTGGCGCGAGACGTGGGAGAGGCCCTCGGCTGCGGCGCGCACCTCGCGGCCCTCACGCGGACACGGGTGGGCCCGTATCGTCTGGCGGACGCGGTGGCGCCACCGGCCGTGACGCCTCGAGACCTGCGGGATCCCGCCGAGCTCGTGCGCGATTTGCCGCGTCGCGATCTCGATCCCGCCGGGCGCGAGACCGTCGTTCACGGGCGGCCGCTGCCGGCTAGTGCGGGGGAAGCGGGGAGGGTCGCGTTGTTCGCGGACGGGCGGCTCGTGGCCGTGGCGGAGCGCGTCGGCGACCAGCTCAAGCCGCGCGTGGTGGTGGCGGAGCCGTGAGCGGCACCGTCGCCACGGTCGGCACGTTCGACGGAATCCATCGCGGGCACCGCGCGGTGCTGAACGAAGTCGTGCGGCGCGGCCACGCCGCCGGGCGGCCGAGCTTACTGGTGACGTTCGATCCGCACCCGCTCGAGGTCGTGAACCCGACCGCGGCTCCGCGGCTGCTCACGCTGCCGGACGAGAAGCGGGCCTTGGTCGCGGCGCTCGGGATCGACCGCCTCGAGGTGATCGCCTTCACGACCGAGCTGGCGCGTCTCGGCCCCGAAGATTTTGTGCGCGACGTGCTGCGTGCGCGGTTCGGGATGGAGGAGCTGGTCCTGGGCTACGACCACGGGTTCGGGCGTGGACGCTCGGGCGACGTGGAGCTGGTGCGGCGGCTGGGGCGTGAGGACGGGTTCGCGGTCGAGGTCGTCCCCGCGGTGACAGACGACGGCCAGCCGATCTCCTCGTCGCTGATCCGGACCGCGGTGGCGCACGGCGACCTCCGCTCGGCGGCGCGTGGGCTGGGACGCCCCTATAGTCTGCGGGGTACGGTGGAGCGGGGGGCTGGACGGGGCCGGACGATCGGTGTGCCGACGCTCAACCTGACGTCCCCCGACCCCCGGAAGCTCCTCCCGCCGGACGGGGTATACGCGGTGCGGGTGAGACTGCCGGGGAAAAGGGAAGAGGACAAGGACGCGGTGTACGGTGGTATGATGAATCAGGGCGCACGCCCGACGTTCGGCGTGCACGCTCGGGGCCTCGAGATTCATCTGTTCGACTATGACGGGGACTTGTACGGCGCGACCGTCACGGTGGAGTGGGTGGACCGGTTGCGTGAGACGCAGACATTTCCGTCACGGCAGGCGCTGGTGGACCAGATCGAGCGGGATGCCATAGCGGCACGCTCGATCCTCAACGGGTAGGGACGCGATGCTAGGGACGATTCGCTCGAGACTCTTCGCCGTCGGTATCCTGCTGGTGCTGAGTATCTGGGCCTTGATTCCCACGAATGTCACGCAGCGCGTACGCGACCCGTCCACCGGTCGCATGAAAGACACGACGGTCCGCCGCGTGCCGATCAACCTGGGGCTCGACCTGCAAGGCGGCATCCACCTCGCCCTCGAGGTCGACCAGTCGAAGGGTCCGGTGCCCGACTGCGCGGACGCCATCCAACGCGCGGCGCACGTGGTCCGTACGCGGATCGACGAGTTCGGCACGACGGAGCCCGTGGTGCAGGTCCAGGGCCGGTGCCGGTTGATCGTCGAGCTGGCGGGCGAGAAGGATCCGGCGCGCGCCAAGGGCATCATTCAGCGCACCGCATTTCTCGAGTTCCGCATCACGGACATGCAGAACAAGTTTCGCGACGCTCTCCCCGACATCGACAAGGCGCTGCGCCTGGCCGGCGTGAAAGCGGGCGGGCAGGGCGCTCCGGCCGCGAGCGTGACGCAGTTGTTCGGCAAGGATACGGCGAAAGCCAAGGCCAAGTCGCCCACGGGCAAGCCCGCGCCGAAAGACACGAGCGACGTCAATGCGCCGGGGGCGCTCTCGTCGCTGCTGTTCCAGGGGCAGATGCCGGGTGAATACCTGGTGCCGGAGGAAAACGTGCCGGTGGCGGAGAGCCTGCTGGCGCGGCCGGAGGTGCAACGGCTCATTCCTCGAGGGCTCGAGCTGAAATGGGGCACCGAAGTCCTGGCGCGCGCCGGGCGCAGCTACCGGACGTTCTACGCCGTGGAGGACCGGCCCATCATTACCGGCGAGGAGCTACAGGACGCCAAGGCGCTGCGCGATCCCCTCACCAACCAGTCGGTGGTGACGTTCACGCTGTCGCGCCGTGGCGGCCGCACCTTCGAGCGGGAGACCGGGCGGCACGTCAACGACTACATGGCGATCATCCTCGACGGGCGGGTCGTGGGTCAACCGCCCGTGATCAAGACCCAGATCGGCCAACGCGGTCAGATCGAGCTCGGGGCCAAGCCCTTGCAGGAAGCGCAGGACCTGGCCCTGGTGCTCAAGGCCGGTGCCTTGCCGGCGCCGCTGACGATCATCGAGGAGCGCACCATCGGCCCCTCGCTCGGACAGGACTCCATCCGGGACGGCATCCGCGCGGGCGTCGTGGGCGTGGCGCTCGTCATCCTGATCATGGTGGGCTACTACCGGCTCTCGGGCGCGCTGGCGGTCGCCGCGCTCGGGCTCTATGTCGTGTTCACGCTCGCCGGCCTCGCGGGGTTCGGCTTCACGCTCACGCTCCCCGGCCTTGCGGGCCTGGTCCTGTCCGTCGGTATCGCGGTCGACGCGAACGTGCTGATCTTCGAGCGAATCCGCGAGGAGCTGCAACACGACAAGCTGGTGCGGACAGCCGTGGACGAAGGATTCAAGCACGCCATGAGCGCGATCATCGACTCGAACGTCAGCACGGCCTTGACTGCTTTCATTCTTTATCTGGTGGGTACGGGTCCAGTCCAGGGCTTCGCCATCACCCTGATCATCGGCATCGCGGCGTCGATGATCACCGCCGTCTTCGTCGTTCGCACCTTCTACATGATCTGGCTCGATCGTCGGCCGGACATGGTCACCCTGAGCGTGTGAGATGATTCGACTCTTCGCCAACGCCGATTACGATTTCATCAAATGGCGCCGCTGGGCTTACGGGCTCACGGCGGCGATCATCATTCCCGGCTTCTCCCTGTTTCTGATACGCGGGTTGAACTACTCGATCGAGTTCACCGGCGGTACGCTGATTCAGGTGCAGACGGTGCAGCCGGTGAGCGCGGAGCGGATCCGGAGCGCGCTCGACGCGGCGGGCATCCGCGATGCGGAGATCCAGCAGTTCGGTGGGCCGAGCGAATACAAGGTGCAGGCGCGGTTGGGCGCCGCCGGGACCACCGCCGAGGGCACGACGCAAGCCACGGCGGCCGCGGTGGACTCCGCGCTGGCGCACGGGCTCGGCGCGGGTCAGTACTCGATCGTCCGGACCGAGGCCGTTGGTCCCAAGGTCGGACGCGAGCTCCAGGGCAAGGCGTTCCTGGCGATCTTCTTCTCGTTCATCGTCACGCTCATCTATCTCGCGTTTCGGTTCGAGTGGCGGTTCGGCCTCGCCGCTGTGCTCGCGACGTTCCACGACATTCTGACCACGATCGCCTTCATTCGCTATCTCGATCTCGAGGTGAGCCTGGTGGTGGTGGGCGCCGTCCTCACCATGGTCGGGTACTCGCTGAACGACACGATCATCATCTTCGATCGAGTCCGCGAAAACCTGCGCAAGTTCCGGCGCCAGAACCTGTACGAGATCCTGAACCTGTCCATCAATGAGACCCTGCCGCGGTCGGTGCTCACGCACGGGACCACCATGGCGACGACGATCGCGCTCGTGCTGCTCGCCGGAGAGGTCCTGCGGCCGTTCGCGCTCGTCATGACGTTCGCGATTTTCACGGGCACGTTCTCGTCCGTCTATATCGCCGCGCCCCTCCTCATGTACATCGAGAAGCGCTGGCCGGGCCAGGACGCGCGCGGCGCCCGGATCTATCGGCACGGCGGGGCGGAGTCGGCCGGCACGCCGCCTCCCCCGCAAGCTCCCGCTGGAGGGGGGGGGTCACCGGCCGGGGGAGGGGGCGCCCGCTCCAAAGCGGCCGTCTGACGTGCTGGTCGACGCCCACTGCCATCTGGGCGATGGAGCGTTCGACGGGGACCGGGAGGCCGTCCTCGCGCGCGCGCGCGCGGCGGGCGTCACCCATATCATCGTGATCGGCGGGACGCCGGCCGAGAGTGAGCGCGCCGTGGCGCTGGCTCGGGCGCAGGCCGGCCTGTCCGCCACGGCCGGCCTCCACCCCCACGAGGCTCGCGACTGGTCGCCGGATCGAGCCGCCCGTCTGAGAGACCTGCTGGACCTGCCCGAGGTGGTGGCGCTCGGCGAAACCGGGCTCGACTACCATTACGATCACTCGCCGCGCGAGTCGCAGCGCCGTGCCTTCGAGGCTCAGCTGGCGCTGGGTGCCGCGACCGGAAAGCCGGTCGTGGTGCACGCGCGCGAGGCGGACGACGACATGGCCGCGATGCTCCGGTCGACCGCCGCCACGGTGGTGCTGCATTCGTTCAGCGCCGGCCCCCAGGTCGCGGAAGCGGGGGTGGCGATTGGCGCGTACTTTTCCTTCTCCGGAATGATCACCTTCAAGAACTGGAGTGGGGCGTTGCCACTGACCGCCTACCCGTCGAGCCGCCTGTTAGTCGAAACGGACGCGCCCTATCTCGCGCCCGTCCCGCATCGGGGCCGGCGCAACGAGCCCGCGTTCGTGCGGGCGGTGGCGGAGGGCCTGGCGCGGGCGCGCCGCGAGGCCATCGAGACCATCGAGCGGCTGACGAGCGACAACGCGGCCCGCGTGTTCGGCGCGCGGATCGCCACGACCCTCTAGCAGGGGAGAGAGGAGGGGAGGGAGGCGTGACCACAACGGCCAGGGTGCCCAGCGACATCGCCATCGCTCAGGCGGCCAAACTCAGGCCGGTCGCCGACATCGCTGCCGAGCTGGGGCTCGTCGACGACGAAGTCGAGCTCTACGGCAAGTACAAGGCGAAGGTGCGGCTCAAAGCACTCGCCCGGCGCCCGCCGAACGGACGCCTGGTCCTGGTCACGGGGATCAATCCCACACCCGCAGGGGAAGGGAAGTCGACGGTGACCGTCGGCGTGACGCAGGCGCTCCGCAAGATCGGCAAGCGGGTCGCCCTGTGTATCCGCGAGCCGTCGCTCGGACCGGTGTTCGGTGTCAAGGGCGGGGCCGCGGGGGGCGGCTACGCGCAGGTCGTGCCGATGGAGGACATCAATCTCCATTTCACGGGCGACTTCCACGCCATCGCGAGCGCGCACAACCTGCTGTCGGCCATGCTCGACGCGCACCTGCATCACGGGAACGCCCTCGGCCTGGACACCCGGCGCATCACCTGGCCCCGCACGATCGACATGAACGACCGGGCGCTCCGCAACATCATCGTCGGCCTGGGCGGGCTGAACGCCGGCCCCGCGCGCGAGGAGCGGTTCGTGATCATCCCAGGCTCCGAGATCATGGCGATCATGGCCCTCGCCACCGGGATCGAGGACTTGGAGCAGCGGCTGGCCCGCATCATCGTGGGACTCACCGGCGACAAGAAGCCGGTGCGCGCGAGTGATCTCAAGGCGTACGGCGCCATGACGCTGCTGCTCAAGGACGCCGTGAACCCCAACCTCGTGCAGACGCTCGAAGGCGGCCCTGCATTCATTCATTGCGGGCCGTTCGGGAACATCGCGCACGGTTGTAATTCGGTGGTGGCCACCAAGCTCGCCCTCTCGCTCTGCGACGTGGTCCTGACGGAAGCCGGGTTCGGCGCCGATCTCGGCGCGGAGAAGTTTTTCGACATCAAGTGCCGCATGGCGGGCCTCAATCCCGAGGCCGCGATCCTGGTGGCCACGGTGCGGGCGCTGAAGATGCATGGCGGCGTGAAAAAGGACGCGCTTAGCGCGGCTGACCCCGCTGCGGTGCAGCGGGGTGCAGCGAATCTCCGCCGCCACATCCGGAACGTGAAGAAATTCGGCGTGCCTGTGGTGGTGGCGCTCAATCGGTTCACCAGCGACACTGAGGCAGAGCTCGACGCCGTGCGGGCCGAGTGCGCGGCCGAGGGTGTCGGCGTCGAGCTGTGTGAGGTGTGGGAGAAGGGTGGGGAAGGCGGGATAGCCGTGGCGGAGGCGGTGCTCAAACTGCTCGACGGGCGCACGGCAAAGTTCAAGCCGTTGTACGACGAGCGCCGGCCGATCCGGGAAAAGATCGAGACGATCGCGCAGGAGATTTATGGCGCCGCGAGTGTCGCATTCGCGCCGGCGGCGGCGCGAGCGCTCGAGCAGCTCCCCGCGCTCGGCCTGGGGGAGACTCCGGTGTGCATGGCGAAAACGCAGTACTCCTTTTCGGACGATGCCGCCAAGCTGGGCGCTCCGAGCGGCTTCACGCTGCAGGTGCGCGACATTCTTCCTGCCGCGGGCGCGGGGTTCGTCGTGGCGCTCGCGGGCGACATCATGACCATGCCGGGGCTGTCGAAGACGCCCGCGGCGGAAAAGATCCGGGTGCACCCGGACGGGACGATCGAGGGACTCTTCTGATGGCAGACAAACTGGG
>DASQIB010000285.1:0-6357 GCA_035631795.1 Gemmatimonadales bacterium
GGTACAACGGGGTGACGACCGGCGCCCAATCGGGGCGCCCCTCGGGGTCGCCGTGGATGGCGCGGGTGGAGAAGCCGAGGCGGCGCTTCACTGGCTCAGGGCGAAGGTCCCTCCGGGAGTCGGCGCGGCCAGCCGCCGCTCTACCAGCTCTGCGAGCAGCGCCATGGCCGCCTCGGGAGCGCCGACCGCCTCGAGCGTCCCGTCGGCTCGCTCGATGAGGGCCGCGAGCCGGTGGCCCGCGAGCACGGGCTCGATCGCCTCCCGGTGGCCGTCCGACAACCCCATGAGCACCAGCACGGCGGGCCGGTCACGCAGCAGCTTCGCGACGATTTCGTCGGCGCAGGAGTAGTCGATGCAGCCGACCCCGGTGAAGTCGATGCGTGCGATCGCGACGTCGCCGGCCGCCGCAGCCATCACCCGCTCGATGCCCTCTCGCACGACGCGCCCGGTGGGCCGCGTGACCAGGTCCGCGTAAACGCCGGACACGGACTCCTGGAGCACCGCGTGCACGTCGATGTGCTGTATCACCGCTTGCTGGTCCCCTGCTCGGGTATGATGATGAGCACCTGGGCACCCGGAAACGCCGGGAGGCCGTCTTTCAACGGGACGTCGTCATCCCACTTGGGCACGATCGCGATCCGTGCGGTACCGCTTCGGATCGCGATCTTGCCGTCCCAGCGGGCGAGGTAGCGCCGGATGCCGGCCAGGCCCTGCCCGCGGCCGGGATCGCGGAAGCGGCTCACGCCTTGAATCAAGGCCGCCTCGAGGGCCGCGGCATCGCCCCAGCGCTCGCCGAATCGCTTGCTTTGCGTGGGCTCGAGCGAGTGGCGGAATCCCACCCCGGCATCGGCGACCGCGATCACGACCACGCGCTTCGCGAGCTTGCGCCGCCAGTGATACGCCTGCACGGCCACCCATCCGCCCGTGCCCGCGTGCTCTACAATATTCTGACACGCCTCCGAAAGCGCCATAGCGAAGCCCATCGTCGCCTTCGGTTCGAGTCCCAGCTCGGCCGCGAGGATCGCCGACGCGCGTTGTTGAATGTTCGAGACGACTTCGTGCACGTCTTCCGCGGCGCGCACCGGCGTCACGGGGAGCAACACGTCGCTGTCCTCGGCGGGCTTGGCGCGGGGCAGCTTGCCGTGGATCTCGAACAACTCGGCCGCCTCGCGGAAAAAACCGGCCCGCGTCCAGTACGTGAGCACGTCGCTCTGCGTCGGCGCGGTCAGGAGGGGACGCTCCGCGCCACCCGCGCCGCGCGCCGCCTGGCCCGCGGCGAGCAGCCCCACGAGGCCGTAGGGCGACGCCCATTCCGCCGCGTGCGCGTCGAACAACAGGCGCTCGCCGTTCTTCGTCGCCTCCGCGAACGCGCCCGCGAATTGATCGAAGGAGCGGTCGTCGAACTGCGAGGGTACCTCGACCAGCCGGGTCATACCGTGGACAGTTTGCCGAGCAGGTGGTCGCGTAAGCCGCTGGCGCCGCGGTGCGACACGTTGCGCGCGCCCATGCGCGTACCCAACCGGAGCGCCTCCTCCAGGCTGCGGCCCGCCACGAGCGACGCCACGACGGACGCTCCGAACACGTCGCCGCACCCGGTCGGGTCGCCGGCCTCGACGGTGGCGCCCTCGGGCGAGATCCGCGCGGTGCGGACCGGGCTCCCCGTGAAGTACGCCGCGCCGCGGGAGCCGAGCGTCACGACCAGGGTCGCGCAGCCGCGCGCGAGCGCTCCGGCGGCCGTGACCAGGGGGTCGTCACCCAGCTGCTCCAGCTCGTCCTCGTTGAGCTGCACCATGTCGAAGCACCCGAACCAGTCGGGCGCGTCGGGCAGGGGACGAGGGACGCGCGTGCCGTCCGGCTCCTTGCCCAAGAACAAGCTGTGCAGATCGGCGTACACGAATCGCGGAAACCCCCGGCGCAGCAGCCGCGCGGTCGCGAGATCGAGCTCGTAGCCCGAAATGAAATTCACGTACAGCGCGTCGAGATCCTGGACGTGGGGACCGAGTTCCGGCCAGGTCCACGGCGGCACGCCGCCGGACATCTGCTCGCAGCGGCGCTCGAGCTGGTAGTACCGAAGGGTGACGCGATTGTTGGGAATCGGGACTTCGAGAAAACGGGTGTCCGGTGGCAGGTGTCTGAGGGTCTTCAGGAAGGCATTGGCTCGGGCGGCCAGATCCTGGCCCACCTTGATCAACGGGACGATCTGCCAGTCGTCCGCGAGAGTCGCGTCGAGCGCGGCGAGCGAGTAGGAGATGCCGCCCCACTCTTCGACCGCCGGCTGGGCGGGATCCCGGCCGTGGATCGTGTCCCACACCATGGACCCGATTACGCCGAGACGCTTCACACGCGCCCCCACGTGCGGCGCATGAAGACGGCCGCGGCGCCGTAAACACCCGCCGTGCCGGTGAGCTCGCCCGGTACGATGCGGCAGACCTCCACGGCCGGCTTGAAGGCACGCCGCTTGGCCTCGCCGCGGAGCGGCACGAACAGCCGCTCGCCCGCGAGCGTCACGCCGCCGCAGATCACCACGACCTGCGGGTTGAAGATGTTGATGATATTCGCGACGCCGGCGCCCAGGAACTTCGCGGTGTCCTTCACCACCTCGAGCGCGTAATCGTCGCCATCGTGCGCGGCCTCGTACACCAGCTGGGCGGTGATCTTCGTGAGGTCGCCGTTCACGTACTTGGGCAGTGAGGTGTCGGCCCCGGCTTCGATTCCTTCCACCGCACGGGCCGCGATCGCTGGACCCGAGGCGTATGCCTCGAGGCACCCGTAGTTGCCGCACTTGCAGCGCCGGCCGTTCAGGTCGACCGTCATGTGGCCGATCTCGCCCGCGATGTCCGACCCACCGCGATACACCTCGCCATCCAGCACGATGCCGCCACCGATCCCAGTCCCGATGGTGAGCCCTACCACGTGCCGCACGCCGCGCGCCGCGCCGCGCCACCACTCGCCGAAGATGGCGCAATTCGCGTCGTTGTCGAGCGTCGCGGGCAGGCCCAATGCCTGGGTGAGCCGGTCGCGCAGCGGGAAGTTGGTCCACCCGAGGTTCGGCGTCAGGAGGACGACGCCGGTCGTCGTGTTGAGCGGGCCCGGCGAGCCGATCCCGACGCCCGCGATCTCCTTGCCGCGCGCCGCGCCCATCGAAGCGCGGGCGAGCTTGGCGATGCGATCGACCACCGCGTTCGCCCCCTGCTCGGCGATGGTCGGCTCCGAGACGAGGCCCAGCACCTCGGACCCGTCCTCGGCCACGGTCCCCGCGACGATGTTGGTGCCGCCGATATCGATCCCGACTACGTAGCGCATGCGCCTCCTCGTCTCACGCCGCCCCCGCGCCCGCCCCCGCCCCCGCCCCCGGTCCGAGCGCGCCGGCGGCCGCGATCGCTGCCAGCACCCGCTCGACCCCCACATCCCGCATGCAGCGGTGGTGGCGCAACGGACACACCGGCGGTCCGTGCCGGGAGCACGGGCGGCACGGCAGCCCCGTGAGCTCGACCACCTGGTCTCGCGGGCCGCGCGGCCCGAAGCCGAACGCCGGCACGGTGGAGCCGAAGATCGCGATCGTCGGCGTCGCGACGGCCTGGGCCAGGTGCAGCGGTGCGCTGTCGTTCGTCACGAGCGCTTTGGCTCGCCGAATCGCCTCAGCGGACTGCCGCAGCGTGAGCGACCCACAAGCGTTCACCGCGCGCCCCGGAGTCGCTCCGGCTTCCACGGCCCGCACGACCACGTCTCCGAGCGCCCTGTCCTCCGGGCTGCCGACCACCACGATCGCGACGCTCGCGACGAGCCGCTGCGCCAGCTCCGGATAATAGGCCCAGCGCTTCGAGCCCCAGATCGAGCCCGGCGCGAGCGCGATGAATGGCTCGTGAATCTCCTGCGCGCGGAAGAATCCCTCCGTCGCGGCCCGGTCCGCCACCGTGATGTGCAGCGAAGGACGGGCGCCATGTGGAGCGGTGACGTCGCCGAGCGCAAGCAGCCGGTCGATCTCGTGCCCCTGCGTCGCACGGGCGCGCGACTCCGTGTAGAGCGGCGGCCACCCGTCCGCGAAGCCGATCCGCCGGGGGATGCCCGCCAGCCAGGCGAGCGCCGCGCTTCGCAACGAACGGTGGGGAAGATACGCCACCTCGTAGCGTTCGGCTCGGAGGGTGCGCACCACCCTCGCGAATCCCGCGAGGCCGCGCTCGGCGCCACGCTTGTCGTAGGGAATGACGCGACGCACCGCCGGGTGTGTCTCGACCAGCGCCGCGGCGGCGGGCGTGGTGACGACGTCGACGGGCCCGTGGCGGGTGGCGAGCGCTTCGAGCAGGGGCGTCGTGAGCACGACGTCGCCGAGGAAGGCGGTCTGGATGACCAGACTAGTCAACCTGGAGCACCGCGAGAAACGCTTCCTGCGGGATCTCGACGGTCCCGACCTGCTTCATACGCTTTTTCCCTTCCTTCTGCTTCTCGAGCAGCTTGCGCTTGCGCGTGACGTCGCCGCCGTAGCATTTCGCCGTCACGTTCTTGCGGAGCGGGCGGATCGTTTCCCGCGCGATGACCTTGGTGCCGATCGCCGCCTGGATCACCACCTCGAACAGCTGTCGGGGGATCAGCTCCCGCAGCTTCTCCGCGATCTTGCGGCCCCACTCGTACGCCTTGTCGCGGTGGATGATCACCGAGAACGCGTCCACCGCGTCGCCGTTCAGCAGCATGTCGAGCTTCACGAGCTCGGAGCGCCGGTACTCGAGGAACTCGTAATCGAGCGACGCGTACCCCCGCGAGATGGTCTTCAGTTTGTCGTAGAAGTCGAGAATGATCTCGGCGAGCGGGAACTCCCATCCGAACTCGACCCGGGTCGGGTCCACATAGTGCATGCCGGCGTACACGCCGCGACGCTCCTGTCCGAGCTTCATGATCGCGCCGATATACTCCGCCGGGGCCACGATGCGCGCCTTCACGTAGGGCTCCTCGATGTGATCGATCTCCGAGCCGTGCGGCATGAGGCTCGGGTTTTCGACGAGCTCCACCGTGCCGTCCGTCTTATGGACGTGGTACTCCACGTTGGGCACGGTGCTGATGAGATCGAGGTTGAATTCGCGCTCGAGCCGCTCCCGCACGATCTCCATGTGCAGCAGGCCGAGAAACCCACACCGGAAGCCGAACCCCAGGGCGACCGACGATTCGGGCTCGTAGTGGAGCGACGCGTCGTTGAGCTGGAGCTTAGCCAGGGCGTCTCGCAGGTCCTCGAACTGGTTGGGCTCGGTGGGATACAGCCCAGCGAACACCATGGACTTGATGTCCCGGTAGCCGGGCAGGAGGGGGACGTCGCGGTGCTCGGCGTCGAGCACGGTGTCGCCGGGGCGCGTCTCCTGCACGCCGCGCACGTTCGCCACCACGTAGCCCACCTCTCCGCTCTCGAGCTGGTCGGTGGGTTTGTGCCCCAGCTGCAAGTAGCCGACCTCGTCGACCTCGTAGAGGTCGTCGGGATGCGCCCCGAAGGCGATTTTCATGCCCGGGCGTATGGTGCCGTCGACCACGCGGACGCTTGGAACGGCGCCGCGATAGCGGTCGTAGTAGGAGTCGAAGATCAACGCCCGGAGCGGTGCGTCCGGGTTGCCTTTCGGCGCAGGCACGCGCCGCACCACGGCTTCGAGCAAGCCCGGCACGTTCGTGCCTTCCTTTGCGGAGATTCGGATGATCTCCTCCGGCTTCGCCCCGATCAGCTCGTGGAGCTCCTGCGCCCGGCGCTCGGGCTCGGCACCGGGCAGATCGATCTTGTTCAAGACCGGGATGATCTCGAGCCCGGCGTCCAGGGCCAGGAAGAGATTGGAGATCGTTTGCGCCTGAATCCCCTGCGAAGCATCGACCACGAGGATCGCGCCCTCACAGGCCTGCAGCGACCGCGACACCTCGTAGGTGAAGTCCACGTGCCCCGGCGTATCGATGAGATTGAGCTCGTAGACGCCCCCATCCTTCGCGTGGTAGTTCATGCGCACGGCGTTGAGCTTGATCGTGATGCCGCGCTCCCGCTCGAGATCCATGGTATCGAGCACCTGCTCGCGCATCAGGCGCTTATCGAGCGTGCCGGTGAGCTCGATGAGGCGGTCGGCGAGCGTGGACTTGCCGTGGTCGATGTGGGCCACGATGCAGAAGTTGCGGATGTGGTCTTGGCGCATCGGGGGGAAAGATACAAGTGGCCGGCGGCCGGTGTCCGGGCTGAAGACGGGCACCTGACACCGACCAGCTGACACCTATCTTTCAAGCTCGGCATGCCCCCGCTCAGCGGCTGGTTCGACCCCACCTCCCACGGCGGCGCCCTGCGTCTCGCCGCGAACAGCTATTTGCCCGCGAAAGGCGACGCCGGCGTGCGGCTGCCTGGAC
>DASQIB010000286.1:0-3570 GCA_035631795.1 Gemmatimonadales bacterium
CGCTGTACTTGACCGAGTCGGCGAAGAACGCTTCCTCGGCGGTCACCAGGTTCCGAAGGTCCGACTTCATCGAGGCGATATACGCCTTCGCCTTGGTGTTGGCGAACTTCGGGATCGCGATGGCGGCCAGAATGCCGATGATCACCACTACGATCAACAGCTCAATGAGCGTAAAACCCTTGCGGTTCATTCGAACCCCTCCGTTCATGTTCGAGTGCGTAGCGAGCCAACCCACTGGCGGCCCGTACATATCCGCTTGGGTTCCATCCGCGACCTCCTGGGGCAGGAGGCGTGCCGCATCCGGGCATAGGGCGCGGAAGCGCAGCAATGGCTTGGACTACCGCAGGTTGCGACGTCTCGTGCAGACCACGGCGCCCCCCCCTGTGTGCGGCAGATCACGGGGAGGTTTCAATGGGTAACGGACGGCACCGCAAGCGCGGTCGGTGTGAGCACTGGGTTCAATTCGATGAGATCCCAATGGAGGATGTTCATGGTCCGCCCCGATCCGCGCTCCCGCTCGATGAAGGTATGAGGAGTGAGAACCCCGGAGACGCGACGCCAATCGCTGTAGTAGCTGAGCGAGATCACCGCAGGGCCGGTCGCGTGCACCGGCATCGCCTTCCGCACGGCGACGATGAGATACGTGCGCGGGTCGAAGTAGTACTCCTTTTCCCATCCATCGGCCAGGGTGACCCGCAGCGCACACGTCTCACGCTGATCGAGCGTGTCGAGGCCGACGAGCTCGACGTGATGCCCCTTGGCTCGAGCGTCGATAAAGGACTCATCGAACTCCGCTCCGCGGCGTCCCGCGTCCGCGGCGGCTCCGCTGTCGCGCGTCAGGACGTGGGTCGCGAAGTTGTACTCCCACGTCGACCCGTCGAACCCCTCCGCGTATTCGAAACCCGGAGCGTGCACGTTCACGCGTCGCGTCGCCGGCCGCGCCCAGGCGATATCGGTGGTCGCATGCAGCGGTCCTTCGTCATACGCGCCGCGCATCCGGCGGGTATGAATGTGCTCGACCGCGGCATAGCCGCCAATCGCCGCCAGGTAGTCGTCAATGAGTCGCTGAGCCGTCGTGCCGCACGCGGGTTGGGGCAGACCTCGTGGGCGGTTGACGGCGACCGCGAGGGAGAGTGCGACGACCGTGATGAAGGCACGCATCGACCATTAGACGCGCCAACACGCTCGCGGGTTGCGCAAGGGCATGTTAGGGCCGCTTGGGCGCTCCGTTCGTGAGCAGTTGGATCCGTGCCCGGACAAATCCCATCGTCGAGTCCTTGGCCAGCGCCTCCCGGTAGCTCGACAACGCCGACGCGGTGTCTCCCTTGTCGAGATAGATGTCCCCTTTGGCCGCGGGTGTCATTCCGGAATTGGGGAAGAACTCGGCGGCGAGCTGCAGCAGGCCGATCGCGTTGTCGACGCGCTTCGCGCGGGCTTCACTCCGCGCCAAATCCACCAAGGGAAACTCCCGGAAATCGTACGCCTCGCTGCCGTAGTAGTGATCGCGCAGCTCCCGGTAGTGGCGCGTCGTGGCCGCGAGCCCCGAATCCGCCAGATAGAGCGCGAGCTCGTCGGTCAACAGGCGGGGCCGAGCCACGCCGCGGTGGCACGTCTCGCACTTCACCACAACGTGCGGCTCCGGACGGCTGGGGACGTCGGCGAGATGCTCCTCGTTGATGTGCTTCACCATGTCGATCATCACGCGGGCGGCCCGCTTGGTGCGCTTGTCGTCCGACGCGTACTTGAGCGAGTCGAGGGGGGCGCCTTCCCGCCCCACGTGACAGTAGGTGCATCGCACGCCCAGCCCCAGGGCAAAGCCGCGCATCGTCGCGATCAGCTCTTGCTTCCCGATGTTCTTGGGCAGGACCTTCAAGTTCGTGAAGGAGTCGGGAGGAAACTTTCCCTGGGCTCGGAGCGTGGACGCGAGCGCAATCAGGAGCACCGCAATGCCGACAGCCCTGCGCATGGTTGTCCCTCATGAGAGAGCCGGTGACGCCGAAATTGCCCCACGGAACGCGATCGTGACAGGGCGCTCCTTGTCCGGACTGTGTTAGCTCCGGGCTTGAGAATCTCGCCAGGGAACGGTAGCGTGACCATCCAATTCCATCATTGGAATGCTCGCCCGTGATCTCCCCACTCATCTTCTGGCCTTCGGCACTGGGACTCGGGTTCCTGCTGGCCGGCCTGTGGACCTACCGACGGGATCTTCTGTCCGAATCTTCATCGGCGCGGGTCAGATTCGTCGCCCTCGGCCCCGTGCTGGTCGCGGCATCGCTGGCGACGTTCGCGGGCGAGCATTTCACCGAGGCGACAACCTTAGTCACATTAGTCCCAAAATGGCTGCCGGCGCGTCTCTTCATCACGTACTTCGTGGGGGTGGCACACCTGGCTGCCGCATTGAGCTTTGTGGCCAGGCGATACATCCGCTGGTCGGCGATTTTTCTCGCCCTCCTGTTCGCGCTCATTGTTCTGCTGTTATGGCTGCCGGGTGTCGTTAGGCACCCCGCGGCTCGCATGGCCTGGATTGTGGCCGTACGCGAGACCACGTTTTCGATGGGCGCCCTGGCGCTGTTTGGCACCGCCGTGCGGGACCGCTGGCCAACGCGTGCGAGCAGCCTGGCTGCCATGGCCCGACTCTGGACCGGAATGGTCCTGATCTTCTACGGGTTCGAGCACTTCATCCATCCCGAGTACTCACCCGGCGTGCCGGATACCCAAGTCACCGCGTCGTGGGTGCCTCTGTCACTCGTGCTGGCATATCTGACCGGCATACTGCTGATCGCGTTTGGGATCGCGATGTTTGGCAGGAAATACGCCGGCTCCAGCGGCATGTTCGCCGGATTACTCATGCTGCTGCTTACCCTCGTTCTCTACGTCCCCCAGTTGTTTCTCGCGGGCAACGTGTCAGACGAAATAACGGCGATCAACTTCGTGGCCGACACGCTGCTCTTTGCCGGGACGATGCTCCTGATAACGAAGGCGATCGTGGATTCGGAACCACAACCGGTCACGGTGACCGCGTCGTAGGGATCGCGCGTCCCAAACCCCTCATTCGTCCAACTCGCCAAAAACCAAATGGCCAGCGGCTCCCGCTGGCCATCCATCATTCTTAGAGTGCCCTGGCCCGGATTCGAACCGGGACGCCTTGCGGCGCTGCCCCCTCAAAGCGGCGGGCACGTTCGGTCATCGAACGCCACGGTGGTTCATCGTCGCCCATGCATGCCGTCTGCGGCTAGGGGCTTCGCCGCAGCCGTTTGGTGCAGCGTGATAGACACAGAATCGCGGGGGCCAAAAGGGGGCCAACGTGCCGAACTCCTTTGAACACGTGCATCCCGATCCGTCGTCTTCCCTGCGGACCGGTTGTTTGTAGCCGGCGACGGTCGGCTAGGGCCCTTGGCCCGTCAGTCGCTGAGCCCGCGTTCTCCCGCGATACCCGCACGTCCCGCCCGAACAGTCGTAGGAACCGCAGGGGCCCTCTAGCCCCGCGCCCTCATCCACGGCAACGTTGAGGCCTCGTCGCCGCTCCCTGCGGAAGGAGGCCCGCATGTCCCCGTGCACGCGCATGGCGGT
>DASQIB010000287.1:0-3017 GCA_035631795.1 Gemmatimonadales bacterium
ATTGCGTACGCCAACCTGGGCATCGCGCACACGGACCTGCGGCAGTACGACCAGGCGGACCGCTACTTCCGGCAGAGTTACGAGATCGCCGAGCGGGCGGGCGACGCGCACCTGCAGGGGATGTGCCTCGTGAATCACGCCGAGGTGCACGTGGTGCGGGGGCGCTACGAGGAGGCCCGCCGCAACGCCGAGGCCGCCCTCGCCATCTTCGACCAGATCGACGCCCGGAGCGACAAGTCCGAAGCCTACCGGATCATCGGCATGGTGTACCGCGAGACCGGTCGCGCCGCGCTCGCCGAATCACGCTTGCGCTCGGCGATCGAGCTGGCGGTGAACGCCGGCTCGGTGCTGAACCAGGCGGAGGCGTCGTACGAGCTGGCCCTGGCCTATCAGGCGATGGGGCGGAATCAGGAAGCGCTTACGCTGCTGAACGCCGCCCACCGACTCTTTGGTCGACTCGACGCGCGTGTCGACCTCGTATACGTCGGCGGCAAGGTGTCCGAGCTCGAAACCACCTACTTCGCGGTGGTGCGCGAGTGGGGGCAGTCGATCGAGTCCACGGACAGCTACACCTTCGGCCACTGCGAGCGCGTAGCGCAGCACGCGATGGCCGTGGCGCGCGTCCTCACGCTCGACGAGACCACCCAGACCACCATCCGCCTCGGCGCGTACCTCCACGACCTGGGGAAGGTGCGGGTCCCGCACGAGATCCTGAACAAGCCCGGCCCGCTCACGCACGCGGAATTCGAGGTTGTGCAGATGCACCCGATCTGGGGCCTGGAGCTGCTCGCGGCCGTCGAATTTCCGTGGGACTTGAAGCCGATCATCCGCTGGCATCACGAGCGGTACGACGGCACCGGCTACCCTGACCGCCTGCGCGGCGACGAAATCCCTATCTCGGCGCAGATCGTTGGGGTCGTGGACGTGTACGATGCGCTCACGACCGCGCGCCCGTATCGGCCAGCGCTCTCGCGCGAGGCGGCCTTTGTGGAGATCGAGAAGTGCCGCGGCTGGTGGTCGGAAACGGTGTACGCCGCGTTCGTACAATCGCTGGCGCCGCCCGCTACTCGATGAACTGCACGACCTCCCCGAACGACTCGTCCACCAACGGGATGCTCCGCAGCACCTCCTTGATCGCCTCCTGCGGGAAGCCGGACTCGAGGGTGAACTGGTACGCCGCGAACACATGTGATGCGTCGTCCACGCCCCAGTGGAGGAAGTTGTGAGCCGAGAGACGTAAGAGTCGAAGAGCGAGGCCGTTCGGATCGCGAACTCTTTCCATGTTGATTCTGTGCGTGTACATGGGATAGACGCGAATCCCGATCGTGTTCTGTGGCGTGACATTGATCTGTAGCTCGAACCGCCACGCGTAGTGCAGGTCCTTATCGAGAACTCCCTCGAATTGAAACGGGTCATTCGAGTCCCGGTAGAACTTCATCTTGAGTGTCGGCCCGTACGCGTGCAGCAGGGAATCCAGCCTGTCTCTGGCGTCCACGCGGACGTCGACGGGAACACTCTGTGCGCGCGCCGGATGCATCGCGCTTACGGTGAAGAGCGCCCACAGCCCGGCAAGCAGGATCGCGCGCACGCCAAAACGTTCTCGAGTCATGCCGAGTAGTACCATGGGGTTGCGGGCGGTGTCAATAATGTTCGCCGTCAACGCGCTTCACCAGGGAATGCCCCGCCGATCCCTGAAGAATCCTCCCGTCGGGCCATGCTCCGGCAGGGTCGCGAGCCACACCGCCGTGTCCGCGCCCTGCTCGACCGACCGGGGCGCGGACTTGCCGCCCATGTCGGTGCGGACCCATCCCGGATCGACCGCGTTGACGAGCACGCCCTTGCCCTGATAGGTCGCTGCGAGAACGCGAGTGAATGCATTGAGCGCCGCCTTCGAGATCGAGTACGCCGGCGCGTAGGTGGACAAGCGAGCGAACTGTCCCACGCCCGACGACATGTTGACGACGCGCCCGTACCCGCGCTCCGCCATGGGAGGTACGAACACGCGGCACACCTCGATCGCGCCGAACACATTGGTGTCGAACGTCGTGCGAAACGCGTCTCGAGGGATCGAGAGCAGATCGTCGCTCTCGTGGATGAGCACCGCGGCGTTGTTGACCACGACGTCCACGGGGCCGAGCCGCGCTTCGGCCGTGCGTCGGGCGGCGGCGATGCTCGCGGGGTCCGTGACGTCGAGCCGCACGGCGAGCGCGCTCGTGCCCGCCGCGCCGAGGGCCTCGAGGGCGCGGCGCGTGGCGGCCTCGTCGCGGCCCGTCAGCACGATGCGCAGGCCTCGGGCGAGCAATTGGCGGGCGATCTCAAAGCCCAGGCCCCGGTTGGCGCCGGTGACGAGGGCGATTGGGCCAGCCTTATCCTTGTGCTTCGGTGTCTTCAACAAACGATTGACCTGTTGCAACTTATGGCGGTGTACTTTTGTTTGTCAAGTTTATCAGGAGACTGGTAAAGAGTGACTTTAATAGTTAACTTATTGTGTCAAGTCAACGTACAAGAGGACGCCCGTGGATGTCTCCCTAGTAATCAGACGCCGGTTAGAGGAATTCGGCCTGGAGCAGCGTGATCTCGCCCAGGCCGCTCAAGTCACCGAGTCCTACGTCTCCCAGCTGCTCTCGGGGAAGCGAACGCCCCCGGCGCCGAACCGCACCGACATTTACGACAAGATGGACAAGTTCTTGAAGCTGCCGAGCGGGGAGCTCGCGCGGTTGGCGGACCATCAGCGCAAGGAGCAGTTGAAACGCGAGCTGGGGGACGAGCCCGCGCCGCTGTTTCGGGAGGTCCGCGCGTTGATCCTCCGCAAGTGCAACCCCAACACCGCACGCCACGTCCGCGTGGTATTCGAAAAGCAGCCCTTCGGCGAACTGGAGCGTCTGGTTACCCAGAAGCTGCTGGACGTGGTCAAGGGACTTGCCCAGCAGGAACTGGAGAACGCGGCGTGGCTGCGGAGCGTGGCGGAGCTCGGCGGCCGCAGCTATGAGGCGATGCGCGTGAGCGTGCTCGAGTTC
>DASQIB010000288.1:0-2729 GCA_035631795.1 Gemmatimonadales bacterium
TCGGCATCGAGACGCCCGGAAACAGCACGACCTCCCGGAGCGGGAGCACCGGAAGCGTCAGTCGTTCAGACATGGGCGTTCAACTCGTGTGAGAGTGTTGTCAGCATCGATCGGGAGCCAGTTAGCATCGTCCGTGCCACCAAAAACACCGGGCTGAGCACGCACGTTCCACTCGCCAGCGGCCAATAAGGCAGGGGCTGCCTATTAGCCACCGTACCGCGCGCCATCGCGGCGGCGAAGCGTAAGTCGAAAGCCGCTAGCCGGTTGCAGGCTCGGCGTCGCCCGGCTAATCTATCCCCGCGGCCTTCACGCGAACCCGGATGAACGACGCAGACAAGTCACTGACCACCCGCCTGACCCAAGCGCTCGGCAGCGCCTATACGCTCGAAGGGGAAATCGGCCGGGGCGGCATGGGCGTGGTGTTCACCGCCCGCGACGAGCGCTTGAAGCGTCAGGTCGCCGTCAAAGTCCTGCCCCCAGAGCTCGCGTTCCGGGAGGAGATCCGGCTGCGCTTTCTGCGCGAGGCCGAGACCGCGGCCCGCCTGTCGCACCCGCACATCGTCCCCATCCACTCCGTCGGCGAGGGACCCGACGGCCTGGTGTACTTCGTCATGGCCTACGTAGATGGAGAGTCACTCGGGGCCAAGCTCAAGCGTCGCGGTCGACTTCCGCCCGACGAGGCACGCCGCATCATGCTGGAGACGGCTGACGCCCTGGGCGCCGCGCACGCGCTCGGAATCATTCACCGCGACGTGAAACCGGACAACATCCTGCTCGAGGGCAGCCGGGGGCGGGTCGTCGTGACGGACTTCGGAATCGCGAAGGCGCTTTCGTCGACCACCGCGGGCGCTACGCTCACGGGCACGGGCGTGGCGATCGGGACTCCGCACTACATGAGCCCGGAGCAGGCAGCCGGCGACCGCGAGATCGATGGCCGGTCGGATATTTACAGCCTCGGCGTGGTCGCCTATCAGATGCTCACGGGTGAGCTTCCGTTCCACGCGCCCACGGTGCCCGGCATCCTGCTCAAACACATCACCGAGCAAGCACCGCTGGTCACGGACAAGAGGCGAGACGTGCCGGAGGAGCTCGCTGCCTGCGTCATGCGCTCGCTCGAAAAGGATCCTGAGGACCGCTGGCCTACCGCCGACGCGCTCCGACGCGCGCTCGAAGCCCGCAGCGCGACGATGTATCAGGCGCGACGCCCGAGCGTTCCCCCTGCCTCACGCGAGCTTCGCCCGGTACCGAAGTCGCCGCCGCGCTCCAGTCCCGCGCGTTCCTTGGACCGCGCGGCGCGGCGCATCGACCGCGCTGGAGTACGCGATCGGCCGACGCTGGCACCGAGCGGGGAGCCAGAAATCGTTCGCGAGTTCCGTAGCCGGTTCGTGACCTGGGCGGCGGTCTGCGGCTCGCTGTTCGTGATCGACGTCGCCACGGGGAGCCACGCGCCAACCTGGTCGGTGTTCGTCGCCGCGATCTGGGGAGGGACCGCGCTCCTGCCTCGCTATGTCCGGCTATGGCACGCGGGATATTCCTGGCGAGACGTGTTCGCGCGACCGCCCGCGCCGGACGCCATCGAGGCCCGCCTGGCCGCAGCCGGCAGTCGCCCCGTCGACTTGCCGCGCGCGACCACCGACGAGTTCGGCCGCCAGGTCGAGCCGATTCAGCAGGCCCGCGGCGATCGCAAGGCGATCCTGCGGATTGTCGACCGTCTCCCCAAGTCGGAGCGGAAGCTCCTCCCCGACGTCGTGGCGACCGCGGACGGGTTGCTCGGTCGTGCCGAGGAGCTCGCCCGGACGCTGCACGCCATGAGCGGAACGGTGGACGCGGGCGCGCTCGCCCGCCTCGACGAGAAGATCGAGGCGACCAGGCGGCAGAGCGAAAGTGCGGAGCGGGAGCGACAAGTCGGGCTGCTCGCGCGCCAGCGCCAAGCGCTCACGGATCTCCTGACCCGCCGCCAGGTCGTGGCCGACCAGCTCGAATCGTGCGTGCTCGCGATGCAGAACGTGCGGTTCGATCTGCTCCGGCTCCGGTCCGCTGGCGTCGCGGTGGCGCTCGACGATCTCACGCGCGCCACGCAGCAGGCGCGCGCGCTGTCACGCGACGTCGACCACGCGATCGCGGCGGCGAGCGAAGTGAAGGCGGTGTTGGGCGAGCAAACGGGCGCCTAGCGCCGCAGCGCCTGGCGGCACCGCTCTACCCACTGCGGCGCGTCCACCAGCTCGATTCCGAAGTCCACCAGCAGGATGAACTCGTCGGCCGCCGTGTCGCAGTGACCAGCGCGCAACGCCGCTACCGCGTGGAGCTCGTGCAGCTTGTACCACCCGGGTCGCGCGGCCACCGCCACGGCCAGAAGACTATCGGCCGTGCCGGTCGGCCCGCTCAGAACGAACGGGGTCAAGGCGGCCGAGAGCCCGTCGCGCGGAAACGGATGTCGCAGCGTTCCCCGAGCGGTGAGGAGCACCGTTCGCGCTTCGGCGGCCGCCTGAGCCCAGCGCTGGTGGCGCGCGTCCAGGGCGGCCAGCGCGGCACCGGCTTCCGCGCTGTCAGCCCCGGCGGCGAGCGCGCCGGCGAGCAAAGCTCGGGCGGCCATTTCCTGGTTTCGTCTCGCGGCCAGCAGGCCGCTCAACAGCCAGGCCTCGGGGTTCCGCCCCGCCACGTGTAACCGGGTGAGCGCCGAATCGGCAAAACTCGTGTCGCCCACGGCGAGGAACACCGCCGCCGTATAA
>DASQIB010000289.1:0-12657 GCA_035631795.1 Gemmatimonadales bacterium
TCGGCTTCTTCGCGAGTGGGTCCCAGCAGGGCTTCGAGGCCCCGGCCGAGACGACGGCGACCAGCAAGCGTTTCCGTCATGCGGGCACCTCCGGCAGCGGTTCAGCGGCGGGTGGGGTAGGGGAGGCGGGGGCCGAGCCGCTGCGTTCGACGCGGCGGATCAGCTCCTGCGCGACGGCCAGATAGCTCTTCGCCCCGACCGACTGCACGTCATACAGCAGAATCGGTTTCCCGAAGCTCGGCGCCTCGGCCAGGCGAACGTTCCGAGGGATCGTTATGCTGAACATCTGCGAGCCGAAGTACTCCTTGGCCTCGTCCGCCACTTGCTTCGAGAGATTCAGCCGCGCGTCGTACATCGTGAGGAGCACCCCATCGATCGCGAGCGCGGGGTTGAAGTTCCGCTGCACCAGCTTCACCGTGTTGAGCAGCTGGGACAGTCCCTCCAGGGCGTAGTACTCGCATTGGATGGGGATCAGGAGGCTGTCCGCGGCGGTGAGCATGTTCAGGGTGAGCAGGCCGAGTGAGGGCGGGCAGTCGATCACGATGTATTGGTATTGGTCGCGCACGTCTCTCAGGGCGCGCCGCATCATCGTCTCGCGCCCCTGCTTGTTCACGAGCTCCAGTTCAGCCCCGACGAGATCCTGGGTGGCGGCGATGACGTCGAGATACGGGAAATGCACGTGCGCGAAACGCGCGTCTTCGAGCGCGCGACCGTCGAGCAGCGCGTCGTAGAGCGAGTAGCGGATGCGATCGCGCTCGATGCCGACGCCGCTCGTGGAGTTTCCCTGCGGGTCGGCGTCGACCAGCAATGTCTTGCGCTCGGCGGTCGCGAGGGACGCCGCGAGATTGACCGCGGTCGTCGTTTTTCCGACGCCGCCCTTTTGATTGGCGATGGCGATTACGCGAGACATCTCGTAAAATATTGTATCACAATAAGTTATGCTGCTACTACGTATACCAAGCCACAATATAGGGTTTGGTACACTTGACGTAAAGCCTGAGTTTCACGTGAAACCGATGGACAGTTTCACGTGAAACAGCGATTCCCGGGCTATAGCGAAGGGGGAATTACGCGACACGCCGGCGCCAGCGCATGGTCTCGACAACGAGGTTGTGGAGATCGCTGGGCGACACGCCGGGAATGCGGGCGGCCTGGGCGAGGGAACCGGGACGCACGTGCTCAAGTTTCTGGCGGGCCTCGGTCGCTAGACTCTTGAACTCGAGGTAGGGCAGATCTGTCGGCAACGCGAACGAGGCTAGCTCCGCGAGCCGCGCCGCAGCCTCCCGCTCGCGCGCGAGGTAGCCATCGTACTTGAGCTCGATGCCAGCGCTCGCGATGGCGGCTTCGTCGGCCGCGACGCGCACGCCGGCTGCCTGGAGGGCTGCTCGAAGCGAGACGCCGGGCCGCCGTGCCACGGCAGCCACTCGTTCGGGCTCCTGCAGCCGGGTGCCGGTAGTCGCGAGGACAGACTCAGCCGCGTCTGGAGTAATCGTCGTCGCGCGAGCGAGCGCGAGCACGTCCTCCTCGTCTCCTAGCCGTCGCTCCGCTATGCCGAGCTCGGCGGCCGAGAGGAGGCCCAGCCGCTCCGCCAGCGGCACGAGCCGGCGCAGAGCATTGTCCTGCCGGAGCAGGAGCCGAAACTCCGAGCGCGATGTGAACAGGCGATATGGCTCGTCGACGCCCCGCGTCACGAGGTCATCTACCAGCACTCCGATGTACGCGTCATCGCGCCCGAGCACCACCGGCTCGGCGCCGCGGATGCGGCGAACCGCGTTGATCCCTGCCACGGCTCCCTGACCGGCGGCCTCCTCGTACCCGGTCGTCCCGTTGATCTGGCCGGCGAAGAAGAGATGCTCGACCGGCTTCGTCTCGAGCCAGGGCGTGAGCTGGGTGGGCGGATAGTAGTCATACTCGATGGCATAGCCGGGCCGGGTCATGCGGGCCCGCTCCAGGCCGGGTACCGCGCGGAGAAAAGCGAGCTGAACCGAGACGGGCAGGGAAGTGGACAGGCCGTTCACATATAGTTCCGAGGTGTCGAGCCCTTCCGGCTCGAGAAAAACCTGGTGCCGCGTGGCGTCGGGGAACTTTACGATCTTGTCCTCGACCGAGGGGCAGTAACGCGGGCCCCGCCCACTAATGGCGCCGCCGTACAGCGCGGACTCTTTGAGGTGAGCCCGGATAATCTCCTTGACCTCCTCGCCGGCCCACGTGATCCAGCAGGGCACCTGTCGTGGACGCTCGACTCGTTCGTAAGACGAGAACCGATAGGCGTCGGGGTCCCCATCCTGACGCTCGACCTTCGACCAATCAACGCTCCGCCCATCCACCCGTGGCGGCGTCCCAGTCTTGAAGCGCGATGATATAAGTCCAAGTGATTCAATGTGTTGGGCGATATCGACGGCCGGTTGATCGCCGGCGCGCCCCGCTGGGATCTGCGTGTCTGTGCCGACATGAATGCGGCCGCGTAAGAACGTTCCCGCCGTGATCACGACGGCGCGCGAGTGGAACGTCCGGCCGTCGTCGGTCACGACGCCGGCGACGCGCGTGCCTCCCTGGTCGACAAGCAGCCTCGTGACCATGCCCTGGGTCAGCTCGATGTTGGGAAATGTCTCGAGCAGTCCGCGCACAGCGCGGCGGTACAGCGTGCGATCGCACTGCGCGCGGGGGGCCCAAACCGCTGGGCCCTTGGACCGGTTGAGCATTCGAAACTGAATCGTGGCGCGATCGGTCGCCCGCCCCATGATGCCGCCGAGCGCGTCGATCTCGCGGACCACGGTGCCCTTCGCAATCCCGCCGATCGCGGGGTTGCAGGACATCTGGCCGATGGTGTCGAGGTTGGAGGTCAACAGGAGGGTACGGGCGCCGAGTCGCGCAGCCATCACGGCGGCCTCAGTCCCCGCGTGCCCTGCGCCTACGACAACGACGTCATGGTCGTAAGACATGCCGAAAAGCTAGTCCGGCAGGATGGGCAAAAGCTAGACGCACAGACGCACAGCGGAAAACAGTCAGCGGGGTCTAGGACGATCCGAGGCTTGGCTGATTTTTCGCAGCAAGCCGAACAGGGTCTTACTGGTTTCTGTAGCTAGCGCCTCTAAGCGCCCGAACTCGGACGGCTGGAGATAGCCTACATCCCGTGCGATTGCCAGTGCTGACTGAACTTCCGCGAGCGAGCCCCAGGCGGTGTCCAGGAACTTGCGATAGTCCCGGGTCCCTCTTCGCGTCGTCCCCTCAGCGATGTTCAACGGAATGCTGTAACACGCACGTCGTAACTGGTCGGCGAGCGCCAACTGCTCGAAATCGGGGAACCGGTTGGCAGCCCTGGCACATTCGACTGCGAGCCGCTGTGCATGCTGCCAGGCCTTCAGGGTATGATGGATGGGCACGTGATGAGGGTAGGGAGGCCGCAGCCAGGCACGTAACCATCCTCACGCAGTGAGTATCCTGCTCACGCGAACCTGTTCACCCCCGCGCGTCTGTGCGTCTAGCTTTTGCCCTTCCTAGGCGGTCCTTACCCAGCGCGCGAGTTCCCGAATGCTCGGCCTCTTTCCTGTCATCAGTATGCCGACCCTGTATATCCTCGCCGCAATCCATGTGACTCCCACGATCGACACGACCAGGATCGCCAGCGACAGCGCGATCTCGTAGCCCGGGATATTCCCCGCCGCCCATCGCACGGGCATCGCGATCGGTGCGCTGAGCGGCACGAGCGACAGGGTGACGGCCAGGGTCGAGTTGGGATCGTTCAGTAACGCGAACATGCTGACGAACGACAGCACGAGCAGCCATGCCACCGGCTGCTGTGCCTGCCGCGCCTCCTGCTCCGTGGACGAGATGGCGCCTACGGCGGCGAACATGGCCGAATACAGGAAAAACCCGCCAAGGAAGTACGCCATGAAGATCGCGAGCGTCCCGCCGCTCACGTGCGGGACCTGGAAGATTTCCTCGCCGTTGGCGGCGTCGCCTCCCGTGACCGGGCTCCCGTGGCGCGCGAGGAGCAGCCGGCCACCCACGCCCCAGATCAGGAACTGGAGTATCGAGACCGCACCCACGCCCACGACTTTGCCCAACATCAGCTCGAACGGGCGTACGGAAGAGACCAGCACCTCGACGATCCGGGTCGTCTTCTCCTCGAGCACCGAGCTCATGACGTTGATGCCGTAGAGGAGGATCGCCGTGTACAGAATGATTCCCATGAAATAGGCCAACGAGAACGATTGCTCGCCGGTCTGGGCGGTGGCGCCACCGCGCGCGATCGGATGAGTCGCGAGGTGCAAGGGGACGCGGGCCTCCGCCACGATCCGGGGATCCACACCAGCGCGCTCGAGCCGCGCGGCGCTCACCGCGTCCCCGACGACGCGCCGGAGCGTTCCGACAGTCGCGAGTCCCGAGACGTTCGACCCGCGGTATTCGGCCTTCCCCGAGTCGACCGTCGCGTCGGTCAGGATCAGGAATCCGCTGAGCCGCTTCTGCTCCACTTCCGCGGTGAGCGAATCGAGGACCCGCCCGCCGGCTCGAACGACCACCGCATCAAAGGCGCGGGTCGCGTTGAGCGAGTCGGTGATCCGGCGCCCCAACGGACCGGCTGTGGCATCCACCACCACGATTTGCCTCACGCCGCCCCCCCGCGCGAGCACGGAGGGAAGCACGAACACCGCGCCGAAGAACAGCGGCCCCACGAGCGCCATGATCCAGAACCAGCGACGTCGCACGCGTTCGACGAACTCTCGTCGCACCACCGCCCAGATCTTACGCATGGAGCTCCCGACCCTCCGCATTGCGGGCATCCGGACCGACCAGGTCGATGAAGATCTTGTGGAGCGAGGCTTCCTGCAGCTCGAAGCGCGAGAGACGGGCACCCGAAGCCACCAGGTCGGAGAGAATCCGCTGCGCGTCGGCGCCCGGCGCGAGCTCGAGCTCCGCGTACTGCCCGTAATTGTCGACCTTGTTCACGAGCGTCTTGTCGGCGAACACCCGGGTGGCCCCGCCCGCATTGCCGTCAAACCCGATCACCAGGTGGTGTCCGCCATGCGTACGCTTGATCTCGGAGAGCGGGCCGTCCACCAGCTTGCGCCCGTGGGCGATGATGCAGAGCTGGTCGCACAGCTTTTCGGCCTGCTCCATGATGTGGGTCGAGAACAGGATCGTCTTCCCGCGCTGGTGGAGGTCGAGCACGATGTCCTTCATCGCCTCGGTGTTCACGGGATCGAGCCCCGAAAAGGGCTCGTCGAGGACGACCAGGTCCGGGTCGTGGAGGATCGTCGAGATGAACTGCACCTTCTGCTGCATGCCCTTGGACAGCTCGTCGATGGGGCGGGGCGCCCACTGCGCGAGGCCCAGGCGCTCGAGCCATGCACCAGCGCGATCCCGTGCCTGGCGCCGCTCCATCCCTTTCATCTCGGCTAAGAACACAAGCACGTCGAGCACGCGCATCTTGCGGTAGAGGCCACGTTCTTCCGGCAGGTAGCCGATCCGCTCGGCGTGCGCCCGGCCTCCGGAGGGCTGCCCGAACAGCCGCACCGCGCCGTCGTCCGGCTGCAGGATGTCCATGATCATCCGGATCGTGGTCGTCTTGCCGGCGCCGTTCGGGCCGAGCAGGCCGTACACGACACCCGAGGGGACCGAAAGCGAGAGTTGGTCGACGGCAGTGTGGCCCGCGAAGCGCTTGCTGACGCGGTCGAGGACGAGCGGGGAAGGGGACGTCATGAGGACGAGGCTAATCTAGCCCCGTCCAGCCTTCATCGCGTCCGTCAACGCGTTCCACGGAAGCAGGGCGCATTTGATGCGCACCGGGAACTTCGAGACGCCCGCCAGCGCACGCAGATCGCCCAGCGCCTTGTCACGGGCTGCACCGTCGTCGCCCTGCATCATGGCGCTCATCCGCTCGGCGAGGGCGATCGCCTGGGGGACCGTGCGCTCCTTGAGCAGCTGCGTCATCATCGACGCGGACGCCTGACTGATGGAGCAGCCCCGCCCCACGAACCGCGCTTCCTTTATGATGTCGTGGTCGACACGGAGCTGCAGGTCGATTTCGTCTCCGCAGAGAGGATTGTTCAGCGAAACGGAGTGGGTCGCATCCTCGAGTGTCCCCTTGTTCCGAGGGCGCCGGTAGTGGTCGAGGATCAGCTCCTGGTAGAGGGCGCTGAGCTGCGGCTCAGGCCGGGACGTATCCAAAGAGCGCTCCGGCCTTGACCAGCGCACCGGCGAGGGCGTCGACATCGTCCGGTCCGTTGTACACATAGAACGAAGCGCGCGCCGTCGCGGGGACGTTCAACCGTCGCATCAGCGGCTGCGTACAATGGTGTCCCGCGCGGATGCAGATCCCGTCCTGGTCGAGAATCGTGGCAATGTCGTGAGGGTGGATGTCGCCGTACGTGAACGAGACGACGCCGGCGCGGTGGCTTCCGGCGCGCGGACGGGGACCATACACGGTCACGCCCTCGATCTGGGTGAGGCGGTCGATCGCCGCCGCCGCGAGCGCCTGCTCGTGATCGGCGATGCGATCGAGTCCGATGCGCTCAAGATAGGCGATCGCGGCGGCGAGCCCCACCGCCCCTTCCACGTTCGGTGTGCCCGCCTCGAACTTGTGCGGGATCTTATTGTACGTGGAGTGGTCGTCCCAGACGCGGGAGATCATCTCGCCGCCGCCGTGGTACGGTGGCATCGCGTCGAGCAGGTCGGGCTTGGCGACCAGCGCGCCAGAACCCATCGGCCCGAGCATCTTGTGCCCCGAGAGCGCGTAGAAGTCGCAATCGAGCGCCTGCAGGTCGACCTTCACGTGTGGCGTCGACTGTGCGCCATCCACCACCACCACCGCGCCGACCGCGTGCGCGAGCTTCGCGATCTGTGCCGCCGGATTGACGGTGCCGAGGGCGTTCGACACGTAGGGGAACGCGACGATCTTCGGCCGGCGCTCGAGCGCCCGCCCGAAATCGGAGAGGTCGATCCGTCCATCATCGGTGATGTCCACCATGCGCAGCGTGGCGCCCTTCTCCTGACACAGGATCTGCCATGGCACCAGGTTCGAATGATGGTCCATCCCGGTGACGACCACCGAGTCCCCGGTCGCCAGCGTGGCGCGCCCGTAGGACCCGGCCACGAGGTTGATCGCCTCCGTCGTGCCCCGGGTGAACACCACACCCTCCGGGCTCCAGGCGTGGACGAACGCCGCCACCGTTGCGCGCGCGGCCTCGTACGCCTCGGTGGCGCGGATGGCGAGGCCATACGCCCCGCGATGGACATTCGCGTTGGCGGTGCGGTAGTACTCGAGGATCGCGTCGAGCACCGCCTGCGGCTTCTGCGTAGTCGCCGCGTTGTCGAGATAGACCAACCGGTGGCCGTTCTCCCGCTGTGCCAGGAGCGGGAAGTCCGCGCGGATGCGAGCGAAGTCGAGCATCAGCCCCCCGCCCCCACCCCCGTCCCCGCCCCCGCGGCGAGCCGCTCTCGCACCAGCCGATCGAGCCGGGCCCGTACATCCGGATGCCGCATGCGATCCAGGATCTCCGCACCGAATCCATACGTGAGGATGCTCCGCGCCGCCTCGAGCGAGAGCCCGCGGCTCCGGAGGTAGTACAACTGGGTCTGGTCGATCGGACCGACCGTGGATCCGTGCGTGCACTTCACGTCGTCGGCGTAGATCTCGAGCTGCGGCTGGCTGTCGGCGCGCGCTTCGGTCGACAGCAGGAGGTTGTTGTTGGTCTGCTTCGAGTCCGTTCGCTGGGCACCCGGGCGCACGATGATGCGTCCGTTGAAGACGCCGTGCGCCCGCTCGGCCAGCACGCCGTTGAAGAACTCGTGGCTGGCGCAGTGCGGCTGCGCGTGGTCGATCACGGTGTGGTGATCCGTGTGCTGCGCGCCGTCCAGGAGGTACAGGCCGTTGAGAATCAGCTCGGCGCCGGCGCCGTCGAGGACGGTGTTGATGTCATGCCGGGCGAGCGCCGCACCCACCGAAACGAGATGCAGTGCTAGATAACTGTCGCGTTCCTGTCGCGTATGTGTCGTCGCGACCTGAATGCCCTCCGGGCCTTCGCGCTGCACTCGGAACAGCTCGAGACGTGCCCCGTTTCCGATGACGGCTTCCGTGACGGCGTTCGTCCAGTACACGCCGCCGGAGACGGCGGCGTAGCTCTCGACGACGGTGGCCTGCGCGTTGGAGTCGAGAACGATCAGGGTTCGCGGGTGTGAGACGGTCGGGCGGGGCCCGCCGGTGCCCCCCGCCCCCTCCCCGTGGCCCGTCGCCACGTAGACCACCTCGAGTGGCCGATCGAGCGCCACACCGGCGGACACGTGCACGAACGCTCCATCCGCGAGGAAGGCGGTATTGAGCGCCGTGAAGGGACTCTGCTGCCAGGGCGCATGACGCGCGAGGTGGGCCCGTACCGCATCTCCGACGGAGCTCGACCCCGACGCCAGCGCGGCGGCGAGACTCCCGGTGTGGACCCCGCGAGGTAAGCCCGTCGCGGTGGACAGCTCGGCAACGTAGCGGCCGTCCACGAAGACGACGCGCGGGCCGGCACTGACGCACACGTGCTCGATGCCCGCGGGAGCGGGGAGCGGGGAGCGCGGCGTCTGCGCGAGCGTGAATGCGGCGTCCGCGATCGGCGCGACGCTGGTGAAGCGCCACTCCTCCTGTTTCATGGTGGGGAAGCCCAGCTCGACGAACCGCGCGATTGCGCCTTCGCGGATCTCCTTGAGCCACGCCGGCGCGGATCCGGCGCCGTTACCCGAAAACGCCCTGAACTCCGCGAGATAGCGGTCGCTGACGGCGGTCATGCCACGGCCACCTCGTCGCGCAGCCAGTCGTAGCCCTTTTCCTCGAGCTCGAGCGCCAACTCCTTGCCGCCGGATTTGACGATTCGACCGCCCGCCAGGACGTGCACGACATCGGGCTGGATGTGCGTGAGGATCCGGTAGTAGTGCGTGACGAGGACGGTTGCGTTGTCGGGCCGGCGCAGCTTGTCGACGGTCTGCGCCACCGTCTTGACCGCGTCGATGTCGAGCCCGGAATCGGTCTCGTCCAAGATCGCGAGCTTGGGGTCGAGCACCGCGAGCTGGAGAATCTCGTTGCGCTTCTTCTCTCCTCCCGAGAAGCCCTCGTTCACCGGTCGGCTCAGATAGCTCGAGTCCCAGCCGATCACCTTCAGCTTCTCTTCGAGCGCGTCCATGAATTCGACCGGCCCCAGCTCCTCGACGCCCTTATGCTTCCGCATCGCGTTCACCGCGGCGCGCAGGAAGTAGGCGTTCGTGATGCCGCGGATCGCCACCGGGTACTGAAACGCGAGGAACACCCCCTCGCGCGCGCGCTCCTCGGGAGCCATCGAGAGCAGGTCCTTGCCCTCGTACAGCGCCCGGCCCGCGGTGACGGCGTAGGCCGGATGGCCGGCGAGCACCTGCGCCAACGTGCTCTTCCCCGATCCATTCGGCCCCATGATCGCGTGCACCTCACCGGCTCGCACCGTCAGGTCGACGCCTTTGAGGATCTCTTTGCCTTCGACGGCGGCGTGAAGGTCCGTGACCTCGAGCAGCACCTTTCCCGTTTCCCGTTTCCCACGTCCGGTCACCCGACACTCCCTTCGAGACTGATGCCGAGCAGCCGTTGCGCCTCGACCGCGAACTCCATCGGCAGCTCTTTGAAGACTTCCTTACAGAAACCATTCACGATCATCGACACGGCATCCTCCGCGGAGAGTCCCCGCTGCTTCGCGTAGAAGATCTGATCCTCTCCGATCTTCGACGTGGACGCCTCGTGCTCCATGATGGCGGTGCTGTTGCGCACGTCGATGTACGGGAACGTGTGCGCGCCGCACTTGTCGCCAATCAACATCGAATCGCACTGCGAGTAGTTCCGGGCGGACTCCGCGCCCTTGAGGATCTTCACGAGGCCGCGATACGTGTTCTGACCGCGACCCGCCGAGATGCCCTTCGACACGATAGTGGAGCGGGTGTTCTTGCCCATGTGGATCATCTTGGTGCCGGTGTCCGCCTGCTGCCGATTGTTCGTCACCGCCACCGAGTAGAACTCGCCGATCGAATCGTCACCCTGGAGGATGCAGCCGGGATACTTCCAGGTGATGGCCGAGCCGGTCTCGACCTGTGTCCAGGAGATCTTCGACGCCCGGCCGCGACACGCGCCGCGCTTCGTGACGAAGTTGTAGATCCCGCCACGGCCTTCCTCGTCGCCCGGGTACCAGTTCTGGATCGTCGAGTACTTGATGGTCGCATGGTCCAGCGCCACGAGCTCCACCACCGCCGCGTGCAGCTGGTTCTCGTCGCGCACCGGGGCCGAGCACCCCTCGAGGTAGCTCACGTAGCTCCCCTCCTCAGCGATGATCAGCGTGCGCTCGAACTGCCCGGTCGATTCGGCGTTGATCCGGAAGTACGTCGATAGCTCGAGCGGGCAGCGTACGCCCTTCGGCACGTAGACGAACGAGCCGTCCGTGAACACCGCCGAGTTGAGCGCGGCGAAAAAGTTGTCGTTGTAGGGCACCACGGAGCCGAGGTACTCCTGCACCAGCGCGGGGTATTCGCGGATCGCCTCCGAGATGGCGCAGAAGATCACGCCGTGCTTCTTGAGCTCCTCCCGGAACGTGGTGGCGACCGACACGGAGTCGAAGACGGCATCGACCGCCACGCCCGCAAGCCGCTTCCGCTCCTCGATCGGGATGCCGAGCTTCTCGAACGTCTCGAGCAGCTTGGGGTCCACCTGATCCAGGCTGTCCAGCTGGGGCCGCCGCTTGGGAGCCGCGTAATAGCTGATCGCCTGGTAGTCGACCGGTCCGTATCGCACGTTCGCCCAGTGCGGCTCGGGCATTTTCAGCCAGTTGCGGTAGGCCCGGAGGCGCCAATCAAGCATCCAGGCCGGCTCGCCCTTCTTCTCCGAAATGAGTCGGATGACGTCTTCGTTCAACCCGGGCGGAACGACCTCGGCCTCGATGTCGGTGACGAAGCCGTACTTGTACTGCTGGAGGACTTGGGCTTCGATGCCGCTGCTCATTGAGAGTCCCGAAGTCCTTTGTGTGTCAGAAGTTGCAATGAAGTTGCCATGGCGAAACCGAATCCTAAAGGAATTACTCGGGATTGTCAAATGCTGGTGGCAAGTGGCCGGTGACACCTGTCAGTAAATATCCCGATTCACCTCTCTCACCAGCCTCTCGTAGTCCTCCGGCGTGTTCAGATCGTCGATCACCGCCGGATCGTCTACGGGCACGGTGGCGAGCTCCGGCTCGTGCGCCAACAGCACCGCCCGCGCCCCGTGCCGGGTCGCGGCGGGGCTCTCGGCCAGCTCGGCGAAGAGGGTCCGGTCCCAGAGCACCGGATGGCCGCGCCGCTCGGCGAACGAAGGGACCACAGCGGGTGCGGGAGAGAGGCGGTAGCGCTCGAGGAGACGCTCGATGGTGCCGACCCGGACGTGGGGGAGGTCCACCGGCCACGCCAGGACTGCAGAGGGGCGGACCGGCTCGAGCGTGGCGAGAGCGGCTCGGAGCGAGCCAATCTCGCCCGCGCCGACGTCGGCCTGCTCGACGATCACGCACTCGTGGGTGGCCAGCGCCGGCCGGATGCGGGGTGCGTCGGGGCCCAGCACGACCAGGCGGGCTTTCATATCGAGCGCTTCCAGGGCTTCGAGGATCCGAACCACGAAGGGCACCCCCCGGAAGTCCAGCAGCGCCTTGGACCTACCCATCCGCTCGGAGGCCCCCGCCGCGAGCACCACGCCGGCGACACTCATACCGCTACGTTACCGCGAGTTGCACACCGCCGCCAAACCCCCAAATTGGCGGCCCATGGCCGTACGCCACATTCGCCAGCTGGGCGATCCGATCCTGCGGGTCCGCTGCGAGCGGGTCCAGAACCCGAAGTCCGCCGCGACGCGACTGGTCGCGGACGATTTGCGGGATTCGCTCGCCGTCGCGAAGAAGAAGTACAAAATGGGCCGGGCGCTCGCGGCACCGCAGATCGGAGCTCCGGTCCGGATCGTGTTCGTCCAGATGGACAAGCAGCGCTGGACCATGATCAATCCCGAGATCACGGATGTCGGGCCGGACGATTTTCTGGTCTGGGACGATTGCTTCTCGTTCCCGGAGCTGCTGGTCCGGGTCACGCGGGCACACAAAGTGACCGTAAGCTACACGGACCTGAAGGGCAAACAGCATACGATGGAAGCGGACGGGCCGATGGCCGAGCTGTTGCAGCACGAGATCGACCACCTGGACGGCATCTTGGCGCTCGATCGCCCGAGCGGAGTGGACCCGTTCGCATTTCGCGTGGAATGGGAGAAGCTGCACCAGCCGGAGGAGCGTTACGGCTCACCCAAGCCTCGGGAGGTGTAACCAAAGCGACGCCCGGTTAAATTGAGCGGAGACAGGGGTGCCCGCCGCACGTGGGGGGCTGAGATCACACCCTTTGAACCTGATCCGGCTCGCACCGGCGAAGGGAGTCCCGTATGACCTGCCTCACGCAGATGCATTTCGCCCGCCAGGGTACCGTCACGGATCAGATGCGCCGCGTCGCCGACCGGGAAGACCTCCCGGTAGAGACGATTCGCGCCGAGGTCGCCCGGGGGCGACTCATCATTCCGGCGAACGTGAATCACCTCGCGAAGCGCCTCGACCCGATGGCGATCGGCAAGGTGTCGCGCGTCAAGATCAACGCCAACATCGGCAA
>DASQIB010000290.1:0-5591 GCA_035631795.1 Gemmatimonadales bacterium
CACGTGCGTGCCCTGGTAACTCATGGCTGACGTGAGCGAGATCACCCGTAGGCCGCTTGTCTTACCGAGCCTCGTGACCAGAGCTTCAGTCATGCCCGCCGCGAAATAGGCCTGGGCAGAGTCGCCCGAGAGGTCACGGAGCGGCATGACAGCGATGGATTGGATTCCCCCGACGCTCGGGCTACTCAGGCGATCGCGCAGGACAAACGTGGCGGCGAGCCCCAGCGCGATCAGCCCGGTCAGTCCCGTCGTGAGGACGATCGGCCAACGCCTGACCCGACGCTGCTGGACTCGCGCCTTCGGGGTGACCATCTCGACGGCGCCCCCGATGAATTCGCCGCGGAAGGTCTGCCCGTCATCGGACGCCGCAGCAGCCGGTGCACGACCGAGCTGCAGCTCGTTCACCATTACGGTGACCTGTTCGTCAGGGGGGCTCGAGAGCTCCTGTCGCACCAAGGCTTCGTACACACGCGCGTGCTGCAGCGCACTAGCCCGGTCTCCGGAGGCCACCAGCGCACGCATGAGATCCACCGCGCCCTGGGCCGCGAGCGGCTCCAGGGCTACCAGCCGACGACGCCATTGGACTTCTGCGACGTAGTTACCTACATCGGCCTCGTTCCGCGCCAGCCGCTCGAGTACGCGGCCATACTCACCGGTCAGCCGGGCGCGCTCCGTTTCGGTCCACCGTTCGAAAGCTTCCGCACCATTCAGAAAGAAGCCGTCCAGGAATGGCCCCCCGTACTGCGCTGCCGCTTCGGGATAGGCACCCTCCGCCACGGCCGCGCCGAACCGGCCCACGTCGCTCTCGATGACATCGGGGTTCAGCCGCAGCGGATCCGCGCCAAGGAACAGTTCGTCGCCGAGCTGACGGCGCACGGCGTACAGCAGCTGCTCAAGCGCGTGCCGCGCGTTCTCGGTAGGGCGCTCGGGCCAGAAGTAGGCCACGAGTTTGTCGCGGGTAAGTCCCCGCTTCCCCGCCACTCCGAGGACCGCGAGCAAGGCAAGTCGCCGACGCTGGGTCGCCACTACCGTCCCGGCCTCGTCCAACAGAGCTAGCCCGCCGAACGTGTGCAACCGGAGCATGAGGCTCGATGAGGAAGAAATGAGGGCCACGTGAGGCCCCCGTTCTAATGTAGGCCCGACCTAGAGCACGGGCAAAGAGGCCATCATGTTCCGCATCGCCTCCCGAGATGGGGCAGGAAAGCCGGTCGTATGACCACGCCGTCGGCGATACGGACGCGTCTCTTGGGCTGCCGCCTCCCGTTCATCCCACTCCTGATCGCGGCCGCTTGTACTACATCCGAGGCGCCCCCCGCGCCCCCCGCGCCCCCCGGCCCTGCGGTGACGCTCGAGGTCGCGGGCCTTACGAGCCCAGTGCCCGCCGGGGTCGCCGCGTTCACCGTCACCGCCAAAGACGCCTCCGACCATACCGCCACGGGCTACACCGGGACGGTGCATTTCACCGCGACGGACCCCGCCGCGGTGTTGCCCCCGGACTACACGTTCGTCGGTGCCGACGCCGGGACCCACACGTTCAAGCTTACTTTCCAGACCCTCGGCAGCCAGGCCGTGACCGCTACCGATGCGGCCACCAGTTCGATCACCGGCAACCTGGCGGTCACGGTCACGCCGGGCGTCGCCGCGACGCTCGTGGTCTCGGGCCTTCCGTGCAACGCCGTCGTCACCGCCAAGGACGCCTTTGGCAACAACGCCACCAGCTATACCGGGACGGTGCACTTCACCGCGACGGACCCAGCCGCCGTGTTGCCCCCGGACTACACGTTCGTCGGAGCCGACGCCGGGACTCACACGTTCCCGGTCACCCTTACGACCGCCGGCAGCCAGGGAGTGACCGCTACCGATTTCGCCAGCTCGCTCACCGGTAGCGAAGCAGTCACCGTCGGCCTAACCACCCCGGACAAGCCGTTCTACGTCGCGAACTCGGGCAACAACAGCATCATCATCTACGCCGCGGGGGACAGCTGCAACGCCACACCCGCGCGTACGATCAGCGGGAGCAACACGGGGCTGGACGCACCGTACTCCATCGCCCTGGATGCAGCGGGCCGGCTCTACGTCGCCAATAGCCGGAGCATCACGGTCTACGCGGCAGGCGCCACGGGGAACGCGACCCCCACGGCCACCATCGCAGGCAGCGACACCGGGTTCACGGGCGGCATCGCCCTGGATGTAGCAGGCCAGCTGTACGTCGCCAACAGCTTCAACTGCAATTTCAGCGACTGCTACGACGCTAGCATCACGGTCTACGCGGCGGGGGCCACGGGAAACCCCACGCCCACGGCCACGATCCACGGGAGCAACACAGGACTTCGCGACCCGGCAGGCATCGCGCTGGATGGCGCGGGCCGGCTCTACGTCGCCAATGCCCGGAGCATCACGGTCTACGCGGCGGGGGACACAGGAAACGCCACCCCCATCGCCACGATCGAGGGCACTAACACGGGACTGTACTTCCCGGCCGGCATCGCCCTAGATGCCACCGGCCGTCTCTACGTGGCCAACCCCGTGGGCCCCCTCCTCCCCTCCTGCGGCCCGGGCAGCATCGCGGTCTTCGCGGCAGGAGCCAATGGGAACGCCACCCCCATCGCTACGATCGAGGGTAGCAACACGGGACTGAACACCCCGGCCGGCATCGCGCTCGATGCCGCGGGCCGGCTCTATGTCGCCAACCCCGGCTTTGGGGGGTGCGGCAGCATTAGCCCCAGCAATACAATCACGGTCTACACGCCGGGCGCGACCGGCAATGTCGCCCCCACGGGCCGCATCGCGGGTAGCAACACCGGGCTCAACTTTCCAACGTCGATCACGTTTTAGGATGCGCGGCCGAATCGCCGTTCGCCCCAGCAAGGAGGAACCATGAAAACGCAACCAGTCGGCGCACTGCTCGGAAGCGCTATCCTCGTGAGCCTGGCGTTGGGATGTGAGCAGCGGGACTCGCCTGCGGCGCCGGCGGCGCCCTCGGCGGCAGCGGCGTCCAGGATCAACCCTTCCTCCCCTCACTTCGGTCTGTCGGCGGGCGCAGAGCACGACGAGCAGACAGGCTGCACGCTTGCCAGCCTGACCGGCGCCTACGGCGTCCAGAGGATGGGGTACACCACTCAGGGCCGGTTAACCGCCGTAGGGATTACCACGTTTGACGGTCGGGGCAACAGCTTGGCGACCGAGACGATAAGCAGGAACGGCGTCGTGAGTGTTGCGCAGTCCCCCTCAGCTTACACCGTGGCTCCGGATTGTACGGGCACGCTCACCGTGAACGGCGCCATTGTTGCGCACCTCCTAATTGTTCACCAAGGCACCGGGGTGTTGGGCATGAGTCTGACTCCGGGAGACAATGTGGCGTCGCACTATGAGAGAGTCGCAGACCGGCCCGACGATGAAGGATGCACGAACGCGAGCCTGACAGGCACCTACGGATTCCAGAGGATGGGACAGAACCCCCAGGGCCCGGTGACGGCCCTCGGGATCGGCACGTTCGATGGCCAGGGCAGCGACGTGGCAAGCCAGACCACCAGCAGAAGTGGCGTGTTTAGTGATCAGCAGCCATTCGTGTCCTTCTACACGGTGAATCCAGACTGTACGGGCACGGCGATCCTGAACGGCGGCGCATTCGCGTACTTCGTGATTGTTCACGGAGGCAGCGAAGTGCTGGGCATGGCCTTGAATCCGGGACTCAACGTGGCGGTCCACTACGAAAGACTGGTAGACCGCCCCGGGCACGGACCCGAGGGAGCGAGGTAACCCTGGAGCGAGGTGATGAAATCGGCCGGCGGCGATCTACAACCTCATCGCCATCCCGCTCGCCGCCGGCGCTCCGTATGACGGCGAGACTGCGTGCCGATGCAACCGGAGTTCCGCACTCAACCCGCCGCCTTCACGACTGCCGGCGTAATAGCACCCGCCACCGGCTCAGCCTTCGACCGAGACGGCCCCTCCACATTGCGAGCGCTCGCCCACGCGCCCATTAGCTCGGCATTAGCCCCGAACCGATAGCGTACCAGCCCGTCGAGCAACCGCACCTGCAAGGAGATCTCGGCGACGACCGATTCGAGATCGGCGCTCGCGCCCACATGCTCGCGCCTGGCCGCCCGCGTCGCCTCCAGCGTCTGCTCGAACTGCGTGAGCGCCGCGGCGAGATCGTCGAGCAACTGCTCGGACATGCCGCGACTGACGAGCAATTCCTTCTGCTCGGTCGCCTTCTGCAGCATGCCCCGCCCCAACGTGAGGAACGCCTGATTGGTCGCGCGCGTCGCCGGCAGCCGGAAGTGCGCGCCCAGCTCCGGGTTATCCCCTGCGGCCACCCGTCCCACCGCGGATAGATACTGGAGCAGCTGACTCTGCAGCGCGCGCCGCACCTCGGCGCGCTGTTCGGTGGACCCGCGGCGCGCCAGCACGCCGGCCCGCTGCTGCGCCGCCAGCACCTCCGCCCGCGTGAGCAGCTCCTCGAGCCGGACCAACGCTGCCGCCTCGCCTCCCCGGATCCCCTCCGCCCGATGGGCTCGGAGGAAATCCCGCACCCGTACGGCCATCTCCAGCCGTCTCCGCAATACCGCGAGCATACAATTCCTCCTTTCATTCCCCTGCGTTCTCTCATTCCCCTTCGTTCCCCCTCTCCCGAAGGGAGAGGGGGACAGGGGGTGAGGACGACCTCTCCCAACGGGAGAGGGGGGCAGGGGGTGAGGACGACCTCTCCCGACGCGCGTTTCGCATTGCGACAATCGGACCACGGGCGCGCGCGCTCGCACGCGCGCTGTTCAACGCGCCCGTGTCCTTCGGTGAGGACGCAATTCGCCGGCGCACATGCGCCCGCGCTCGCAAACTCGTCGCGGATAGTTGGTAAATCGCGAGAGATTATCGATGCGGACACCCGCGCGCCGGATCGACACGGAGTGTTGCGCGCAACATCTCGACTGACGATCGCTAAACGGCGGCGGACGGCGAATGACTCTCGATTGATCGGCGCTGCACGCGCTCAGATTTCGCCTGACTGTACGGTGTTGGCGGCAAAACCTGCGTCGCTGCGCTCAAAACACGCGCCCGCCGGCCCAAAACACGGGCTGACGGGCGCTACAGGGAGACCGATCGGGGCTAAGTGGACGGTGGTTGGAGAGAAATGGACTCCAACGTCGGTAAAACGGGGCCGCGCCGCAGCGGAATGAAGACTGGTGTCCCCAATGAATCCCTTCACGCCCGGGCGCGAGCGAGCCAGGGATCGACCCCGAAGGCCCTGCCCGGGTTTGTGATGAGCACGACGCCGAGACCGACAAAGAAGGCTTGGTCCTCACCCGGCTGCCACGGAATTTCCCCGAGCGCCAGCGTGTAATTGGCGATCAAGACCAGTCCGAGAGCCGCGCCGAATCGCGTGCCCGCGCCGAGCAGCAACGACAGGCCCACGGCCACTTCGCTCACAGCGACGGCCCGGGCGAAGAATCCGATGTGCGGCAGGACCAGGCCGGTGAGAACGGGTCGGTAGAACGCGTAGGTGTCATTCAGCTTGGACGTCAGGAAGTGCGACATGTTCTGCGGCCACGATGCCCACCAGCTGAAGATCTTGTTCGATGCCGCGCTTAGGA
>DASQIB010000291.1:0-4638 GCA_035631795.1 Gemmatimonadales bacterium
AACCGCCGCTGCGGCCTCCCCCAAAACCACCCAGGTAGAACGGTAGCAGGAGAATCCTGCCGCGGCTCAGCACGATCAGGAGAATCACGGCAGCGATGATCCATCCGACCGGTATGGGGAGGCCCGGCGCGGGCTCGGGCGCCGAGGCCGTCCCCCCGGACAAGGTGACACCAAACTCGCGCGCAAAGGTACCCGCCACGATGCCCACCGCCCGCTCCATCGCCGTGGAGTAATCCTCGCGGGACAAGTCGGGGACCACCGCATCCCTGATCCGGCCAGCCGCCGCGTCGGTCAGGAACCCCTCCGCTCCCTTCCCGGTAGCGATGTAAAAGGAGCCGGTCCCGGGGCGGTGGTTCTTGCGGGGAACGATCAGCACGATCACGCCCAGGTTGTGGGCGGGATCCCCTGGGGAGCCTCCTGGACCCACTTTCCAGGCGCGCCCGATCTGCAGCGCCACGTCGCTCGCGGACCGATCGCCGATGTCGGCCAGGGTGACGGCGACGATCTCGCCGCGGGTTTTCTCACGCACCTCCGTCACGACGCCTTCGATGCGCGCGACGGCCGCTGGATCGAGCACGCCCGCGAAGTCGTTGACGTAGCCGCGGGGCGGCGGAGCGGTGAACTGGAGAAGTGCGAGGAGGGCGGCGATGGGCATGGCGGTCTAATACTACGCAGAACCGGGGCTCAGGTGTCGTCGAGCGTGCGGCGCCTAGGTTCCATCCGGCGCGCGGTCGCGGCCCAACGGCGATCAGACGACGGGGGCAGTCCAGCATGGTCCTCGACGATGAGCTGCGGGTCATGGTCGACGGACTCACGCTCACCGACTTCACCGTCCTCGCCAGGATGCCGGCGTCCGACCTCCTCGGCATCGAAGTACTGAGCGGGATGGACGCCACGACGTATTACGGCACCAACTACCCGAGCGGTCTGATCAGAATCCGCACGAAAACGGGTGGGCAGAGCACGGGGGGAACTCAACGAACGCTCCCCCCGTGTGTAGCCTCGATTCCCCAGTCACGCGGCTCGATTGAGGCATCCCTGGACGTTGGGATTGGTCCGCTCGTCGAAGGAACAGTTGCATAATGCAACTCACGGGCAGCGTCAGGAACTCGTCATGACGGCGAGGCTTGACGGTCTCAAAATGAGCACCGAGGTTACGACGAGTAGGCTCCTCGAACGAAACGAGGCCTCATGAAGGGTTGCTACGGATCTCTTGCGATCGTCCTGCTGGTCGGCTGCGGGCCGAGCTTGCACCACAGCGGGAGCGCCCAACCAGTCGGGACGTATCTCATTACCGCCGAACAGATCGAGAAGTCCGGCGCGCATACGGCGTGGGAAGCGCTCAAACAGAACGCGCCGATGCTCACGCTGCGCGACGATCGAAACGGTCGGCCCGCGAGCATGGGCCGGCGCGGCCGCTCCAGTTTCTTGCTGGATGAAGCGCCGATGATCATGCTCGACGGCGTGCGCGTCCCCGACTTCCACGCGCTCGAGAGCATCGTGGCCCAATCGATTCTCACCATCATCATTTACGATGGCGTCGAGGGCACGACCTACTACGGCACGGACGCCGTGAGCGGGGTCGTCGTGATCCGCACCAAGGACGGGCGGCCCTCCTGACCAAGCAAAAGGGAGGGAGCAGTATCGCTCCCTCCCTCTGCGCACACCGCCGGAGCTAATCGTTACGGATTGCGATCCAGGCACGCCGAGAAGTTGGGGTTCTGCTTCTCGGTGATCGGAATCGGGAAGTTCACGTCGGTCCCGTAGTTCGCGAACTGCACCTTGAAGTACGGTCCCGTCGGAAACACGGCGTCCGCGACCCGGCCATACCCACCCTGGGCCACCGGCCGGACGAGCCGGCGCAGATCTCCCAAGCGATGGGCGGTGAGCCACAACCACCGCGCCCGCTCCGCAAACAACAGGTTCACCGCCCCACCCGCCGTCGTGATATCCGCGGTGGTGAGCGCCGCCATCGGACCGATCGGCGCCGTGGTGGGGTCTGCCGGGTTGAACGGGCTCGGATCGAAGTACGCCCGGCTTGCCGCATTGGTGCGCGGATCGTTTAACTGGACGAGGAACTGCCCGCCCGCCAGCGTGTCGCCGGCCTGGAGCGCCGCCTCGGCCTGAATCAGCCTCGCCTCGACGCCGGTCGCCACGGTGATCGTCGTCTTGCGGCTCCCGTACCGTTGCTGCGTCCACAGCTCCGTCGAGTTATCGAACCCGGTGATGCCGGGATCGTACCAGGTCGTCCGCGGATCCGCGACGGACCGGAAGGGAAATCCATTGACCCCTTCCGAATCGGCCACGGCGTAACGCTGGTCCGGGAAGTTGCCGTTGAACACCCCGTTGTTTTCCCGATCGGTATTCTCCGAATGCTCCTGGACGTACGAGAAGCTCGTCGGGACGCCGGCGGCCAGTGCGCCGGCCGCCGCGAACCCGCCGCTGTCCAGCACCGCCCGGGCCTTTTCGAGGGTGGCAAACGCGGTCATGTCCGCATCGGTGGTCGTCGCCAGGGCCGCGTTGAACCGGGCGATGGCGGTGTCGAGCATCTGATGCGTCGTTTGCGGCGTTCCATACGTGATGGAGCCATTCGCGTTGAGATGGCTGACCGGCACGCCGGAGCACCACGTCTCCGCAAAGAAGATGTACGTCATGCCCGCCAGGTTGAGCACCTCCGCGTGACCGGGGTCCGTCGGCGCGAACTGCGCGTACTGCGCCGCGGCCTTTTCCGCGGAGTTCCGGGCCTGGTGCATGCGCCGGAACCAGAGATCCACGTCCGCGTTGGTCACCTGAATCGTCCGCGCATCGACTTCGATGCGCGTCGGGAAGGTCTCGGAGTTGATCCACTCGTCGGCCAGGAGACCGCCGTACATGATCACGCCTTCGGTCCCGCCCGACCCATCGGGGTGATCGCCGGTATAGGCAATGCTGAAGTCGCCGAGCACGCCCGCCTTGACGGTGGCCAGAGACGCCGAGTCCCCCAATTGGCCCGGCTGAACGATATCGGGAATGCTGACGTGCAGCGGGTCGTTGCAACCGCTCAGCGGCGCCAGCGACGCGAGCCCGACGATCGCGAGCAGCTTATATGTGTTGGTCATGGTATGATCCTCGGGCTCAGAAGGTCACGTTGACGCGGCCAAAGAACTGCCGCACCGGGGGCTGCGTCAGGAAATCGGCCTGGCTGAAATTGAACTGGCCGATGTCGTTGACCTCGGGATCCGCACCGCGGTACTTGGTCCAGGTGATCAGGTTGCGCCCGGTGGCCGTGAAGCTCAGCGAGCTCGCCCCGAAGCGAGCCGCCCACGACGCCGGAGCCGTGTAGGTCAAGGAGACCTCCCGCAGCTTCACGAACCCCGCGTCCTGGTAGAACCCCGTCTCCACCGCGGGCGCGGTGATCGCCGCGGCCTGATCGGCGAGCGACGACCCGGGCACCCGCGCGCCCGCGCAGATGCCGAAGATGCAGCGGAACGATTCGGTGGAGTTGTCCAGCTTGTTGCCCCACCGTCCGTCGAACTGGGCGAACAGCCTCCAGTGCGAGAGGAAATCCACTTCGGTGGACCAGGAGGCCCCGTGCGTGGGCACCGACGAGCCCTGGAACGTGTCCGAATCGCCGAACGTGATCTCCGACGGCGCGATGAGGCCGTCGCCGTTCAGGTCCTTGTACGTGTAGGGCGTGCCCCAGTACCCACCGGCCGGGTACCCGACTTCATTGCGCTGCGTGGCGCCCCCGAGCCCGAAGATGATCGGGGTGTTGTTGGCGTCCGTCTTGAGCACCCGATTCTTGTTCCCCCAGGCGCTGGCGGTGATGCTCCACTGGAAGTCCGGGCGCCGGATCAATTGGGCGGTCAAGAGCAGCTCGAAGCCCTTGTTGTTCACCTCGCCGAGGTTGTCGAACCGTGTGAAGCTCTCGCCGACCGACGGCGCCACCTGCACCGCGATGAGCCCGTCCTTCGAGTCCTTGTTGTAGTACGTGGCCTCGAAGTGGAGCCGCTGATTGATCAAGTCGGCGTCAAACCCGGTTTCGAACTCGTGGGTTTGCTCGGGCTTCAGGTCGGCGTTCCCCGCCCCGCCGATCGTGATGGCCGGTACGTCGGTCCCGTTCGCGGCGACGGCGACCGGATGGTAGTAATGCAGGGCATCGAGGGTGCCCGGGGCGCGCCCGGATTTACCCCACGCCGCGCGGATCCGGAGGCTGTTCAGCCAATCCATGCGCGGAAAGAACGGCTCCTCCGAAACTACCCACGAGCCTGAGAACTTGGGGTAGAGGATGTTGCTGAAATTCGTCCCGAAGGCCGAGTTTTTGTCCGCCCGGACCGCCCCGGTGAGGTACAACCGGTCGCGAATCCCGACCAACTCCTCGACATAGCCGCCGAGCGTGACGAAGGGCGACGTGGTGTCGCCGACCGAGGGCACGACCACACCGCCGAGCGCGCTCGTCCCGGCGACCACCTTGCGCCCGGCTGCCTGCACCTGCTCGAAGGTGTTCTTGAAGTACTGCAGGCCGACCGTGGTATTGGAGGTAACCGCGGACGACAGGCGGAACGACGCCTTCGTGGAGAAGGTCGCCGTGTAGGCAAAGAGCTGCGCCCGGTTGGCGTTGGCGTTGCCGTCCAGCCGGTTCTGGTCGAGCGGGATCAC
>DASQIB010000292.1:0-10930 GCA_035631795.1 Gemmatimonadales bacterium
GGGCGGCTCGGGATCGAACAACAGGCCACGCAGCTGCCGATTGGTGTGACCGCGGAAATGCAGGCGGGCGACCGTCTCCTGGCCCGTGTAGCAGCCCTTCGTGTAGGAGACGCCGCCGATCTCGTCGAAGCGGACCTCCTGCGGGATGGTCTTGTCGTCCATCTCGGCTCCGAGGCGTGGCCACCCGGCCAGCACCCGGAGCAGCTCCAACGCGGCTGGCTCGGCCGGGATCGCGCCCGAGGCCCGGAGCCGATCGGCCAGGAGCGCAGCGGACGAGGCGGGCGCGGTGATCTGAAGAACGAACGGTGCCCCGTCGCTCGCCCGCGCCGTCTCCACGGCGTCCGGGCCCGTAGTGCGAAGCACCCTGCCCGGCCCGTTGGGCGCCGCCAGCCCGGCAGCGCTCGCCACGGCGAGCGCGTGGGGGCCCGCCACGCGGTACGTCACGAGGTCCGCCGAACGGTCGGCGACTTGGGCGAGACGCGGAGGAACGGACCGCGTGAAGATCGCGAGCGCGCGATCGCGCCCGTCGGCCGGGACCGTGTAGGTCACGGTGGTGTCCATCCGCGCGGCCCAACCGTCCACCACGACCATGCCCTTGGGTGTCAGCAGCGCCCCGTAGACGAAGGCCCCATCCCCCGGCAGCTCCAGGTCGTTCGTCAGGAGACCTTGGAAGCACGTGACGGCGCCTGGGCCCGAGAGGGCCACGACGGCCGTGTCGGCCCGGCACACCACCGCGCCGGTGTGCAGCGCGGTCACGAGCCCCGGGGTGATGGCGCCAGGCTCCACGCGGGCGATCTGGGGAAGCGCCTCGGTCTCTCGCTCCGTCATTCCTCAAGCATAATAGCCCGCCGCCCGGTACGACTCGTCCAGCAGCTCGACCGGGTGGCGGACCGAGGCGGGGACGCCGGCGGCGGCGAGACCCGCGCCCAGCTGCATCAGGCAGCCGGGATTGCCGGTGGCGACGACCCGGGGTCGGGCCTGGGCGAGCGAGGCGACCTTCGGCGCGAGGACCGCGCGTGACATCTCCGGCTCGGCCAGGGTGAAGAGTCCCGCGCTGCCGCAACATTGCGCGGCGTCCGGCATGGACGTGAGCCGGAGCACGGGAATCGCGCGGAGCACGCGCTCGGGTGGTTCGGCGATGCGCTGAGCGTGGAGCAGGTGGCACGGCGGGTCGTACGCGACCGTCGTATCGAGCGGCGCTCCCGGGCGCGGGCCGCGCTCCGCCAGGAGCTCGGTGACGTCGCGAATGCGCGCCGCGAACGTCGCGCCCGATCCACCGCCTTCGACGAAATGCGCGTACTCTTTGAGCATCGCCCCGCAGCCCGCGCTGTTGACGACGATGGGTGTATCGCTCGCGCCGAAGGCGGCAACGTTCGCCCCGGCCAACCGACGCGCCTCGTTCCGGAGGCCGGCGTGCGCGTGCAGGGCCCCGCAGCACACCTGGGCGGGGACTTCCTGCACGGTGTACCCGTTCAGCTGGAGCGTACGAATCGTGGCGTCGTGGACGTGGGAGAAGAGGCCGTCCATGATGCAGCCCCGAAACAGCAGGACCGGGGAGGTTGGGGAGGTCGGGGGAGGTTGGGGGAGGTTGCTCCGGGGCAAACCTCCCCTAACCTTCCCTAACCTCCTCCGACCTCCTCTGGCCTCCGGCGCACTCGCGCCCAACATCCCGAGCGCAAACCGCACGCGCCCCCAACCCGCGAGGCGGCGGGGGAGGCCGGTCGCCCGTACCAGCCGGGCCAGCGCGTAGATCACGCGCGACACGCCAGCGCCCGTGAGGGCGGTGAGGGCGAGGCGCGCGACCAGCGGGACGCCACCCGGCCGCCGCTCGGCGAGGAGCGCGCGGGCCGCCTCCAGCCCCTGGCCGTAACGCACGCCCGACGGACACACCGGCTCGCAGCCCCGGCACCCAAGGCACCGATCGAGATGTAACGCGACGTTGGGGTCGCCGGGAGAGAGCTCGCCAGTCTCGAGGGCGCGCATGAGCTCGATCCGGCCGCGGGGGCTGTCCGCCTCGTCACCGGTGGCGAGGAAGGTGGGGCACGCTTGCAGGCAAAAACCGCAATGGACGCAGCTATCGAGCCCTTCGAAGCCCTGCCGCCCCGTCATTCCGTCCCTTCGACCGCCACCACGAAGGCTTCACCCGGATCGAAGGTGCGGCGGAGCCCCGTGACGAGCGGGCCCACGCCTTCGCGGTAGGCGCCGAAGTGCCCCACGGCGGCACGCACCGGCCAGGGGGCGCGCTCGAGGGTGAGGGGGACCTCGAGCCCCGCCAGCGTACGACGCAGCCGCCGGAGCCGATCCGCCGTGGTCTCGCCACCCCAACGAATCGCGCCGATGCCGGGGCTCGCCGAAATCCACTCGTCCCCGACCTGGTGTTGCAACAGGTCGAGCAGCTCGTCGCTCGATTCCGGTAGGCCCCCGACGCGGAACGTCACCGGGCGAGCGGCGAAACACTCCGCGGCGTGCGTCCACAACGCACGCGCTTCGTCGACGCGCAGCGCGGTGAACCGCCCCTCCGTGGCGGCTCCCAACCCCGCCTCCTCCGCGGAAACCAGGGCCGCGGACCCCGCGAAGCGGACCGCGAGCGTCCAGCGCTCACGTCGCGCGAGCGCGGGCGAGAGCAGCTCGTGCGCGGCCGGCTGAATGCCCGCGGCGGTGATGTCGTCGGTCACCTGCGCCAGGTCTTCGCGCGACCCCTCGAGCACGAGTGTGCGATCGGCCCGCGGGACCGCGCGCAGCCGCAGGTGCACCAGCACGATCACGCCGAACGCACCGAAGCTTCCCGCTTCGAGCTTGGTGAGATCGTATCCGGCGACGTTCTTCATCACGCGGCCCCCGCTTTGCACCAGGCGGCCATCACCCGTGACGAACGTGACCCCCAGGAGATGATCGCGGATCGAGCCGAAGCCCTGCCGCAGCGGGCCGGCGGTCGCGGTCGCCACCACGGAGCCCAGCGTGCGACCAGCGAGCCCGGGCGGATCGAGGGCGAGCCACGTGCCGCGATCGGCGAGCTGTTGGCGCAGCAGGTCGCACCCGATCCCCGCCTCGGCGGTGGCGGAGAGGTCCTGGGGCTCGATAGCCGGAATCTTGTCGAGGCGCCGGGTGGTCAGCGCGAGGTCGGCGGGTGCGTCCGCAGCCAGCCAGCTGGCGGCGCCTTCGATCCGGACGCGCCACCCCTCGGCGCGCGCGGTGCCGAGCAGCAGCGCGACGGCATCGGGCGAAGCGGGCGCGACGCGCGGCACACCATCGTGGGTGGCCGCCACGTCGACGGCGTCGTCGCCGAGCAGGGCACGGACGCGCTCCACGAGGCTCATGGGGCAAGCACTCCCCACTCCACATTCCGCACTCCTGACCATTCCCGACACGCATGCACCGGCACGACCTTACCTGGATTCACCCGTTCGTCGGGATCGAACACGTGGCGCACGGCTCGCATAGCGGCGAGGGAGTCGCCGTCGAAGATCATCGGCATGTAGCGGAGCTTGTCGAGTCCGACGCCGTGCTCGCCGGTGATGGTCCCTCCCGCGGCGATGCATGCCGCCATCATTTCGCCGCTCGCGGCGTCGACGCGAGCCTTGAGACCGGGCACGCGCCCATCGAAGGAGATGTTCGGGTGCAGGTTGCCGTCCCCCGCGTGGAACACGTTGCTGACGGTGAGGCCGTACGAGGAGGCGATCCGGCCGATGGTTTCCAGCACGTCCGGCAGCGCGGAGCGGGGCACGACGGCGTCCTGCACCACCAGGTTGCGCGAGAGGCGACCCATGGCCCCGAACGCCTTCTTGCGACCGAGCCACAGGCGCTCGCGTTGCTTCGCGTCCGCCGCACCCACCACGCTGCGGGCTCCGTTGGCGCGCAGGATGCCCTCGATGGTGTCGGAATCGGCGGCGACCGCCTCCTCCCGACTCCCGTCGAGCTCCACGAGCAGGACGGCGGCGGCATCGCGCGGGTAGCCCGCGGCGTACACCGAGTCTTCGACGGCCTGGATGCACGACTGATCCATCATCTCGAGCGCGGCGGGCACGATGCCGCTCGCGATGACCGCCGATACCGCCTCACCGGCCGTCCGCAGCGCGGGAAAGTCGGCGAGCAGCGTCCGCACGGCGCGGGGCACCGGCAGGAGGCGCACGGTGATCCGCGTGGCGATCCCGAAATTGCCTTCCGAGCCCACGAATAGACCCGTCAGGTCGGGTCCCCACGGCTCGCCGCCCGGGCTGCCGAGCTCCACGACGCTGCCGTCGGCCAGCACGACCTCGAGGGCGAGCACGTGATTCGCCGTGACGCCGTACTTGAGGCAGTGCGGCCCACCGGCGTTCTCCGCGACGTTCCCCCCAATCGTGCACGCGGTTTGGCTGGACGGGTCGGGCGTGTACTGCAGACCGTGCGGCGCCGCTGCCGCGGAAAGGCGAACGTTCACCACGCCGGGCTCGACCACCGCGACGCGGTTCGAGGGATCGATCTTGACGATCCTGTTCAGCCGGGTGAGCACCAGGAGCACTGCATCGTCGTCGGCCAACGCGCCACCGGACAGCCCGGTCCCGGCGCCCCGAGGCACGAAGGGTATTCCCAGCGCGGCGAGCAGCCGTACGACTGCCACCACCTCGTCCCGGCTCCCCGGCAGCACCACCACGCCGGGTACACGCCGGTGGGTGGGGAGCCCATCGCGTGCGTAGGTCACTCGCTCGGGCAGCGCCGTCCGGACGTGCCGCGCCCCGACGATCTCCGCGAGCGCTTCCACCAGCGAGGTGGTCGTCACGTGGCGGGCTCGATCTCGGGGTGGCGTCCACCGTGGCCGTTGCCGCGCGCCCGTTGCCGCACCGCGGCCCGCCGCTCCGCATCCGTCGCCAGCGGCCCCAGGACGGTGGCGAGCTGGCGAAGCCGCACGCTCGTGTTGCGCCCTGCCTGCAGCGCGCGTTTGGCATCGGCGTCGAGCTCGAGCGCCGCCGCCACCTGGAACGAGAGGAGCGCGGGGTCGCTCGGCAGGTCGATCTCTTCGTCGGTTCTCTCGGTCAGCACGCCCAGGGCGCGCGTGAGGCGGGCGAATTCGTCGCGGACGTCCTGTGCCAGCGTGGCCAGCTCGGCCAGGTCGACGGGATCGTCGTCGAATTCCTCGATTTCGGCGACGCGATAAGGCTGCGAGACCGCGACCCAGCGGCGCAACACGAAGCGGCGCTCCCCCACCGCGAGGATGTTGGAGCGCCCATCGGGCAGCGGCTCGCTGGAGCGGATTAGCGCCACACAGCCTACGTCGCCGAGATCGGGCGCGGGATCGGCCGCCGGCGCGCGGTGCGGCGTCACGTACGCGATCCCGAACCGCCGATCGGTGGCGAGACAGTCAGCGAGCAGCTGGCGGTAGCGGGGCTCGAAGATGTGCAACGGTTGGGGAGCCCCGGGAAACAGGACGATCGGCAACGGAAAAATCGGGAGCTCACGAGCCATACGTAAATAGTATACGGGAAACGCCACGGCTAGACGCACAGACGCACAGGGGAGAACAGATACGAAACAGGGTCAGGAATGCTTGTCCTGACCCCTCAACCTGTTCACCGCTGCTGCGTCTGTGCGTCTAGTAGTTGCAGGTCCTCAAGCCGCCCGCCAGAAACCCTTGAGTGCCCGCCCGTCCGGCGATTCGCGAAGTTTTTCGAACGCCCGCTCCCTGATCTGCCTGATCCGTTCCCGGGTGACTCCCATCAGTGCGCCGATCTTTTCGAGCGTCATGGCCTCGCTGCCTTCTTCGAGACCATAGTAGAGATAGAGGATTTTGCGCTCGCGGGGGGTCAGGTATTTCTGGAAGATGCGGTCGATGAACTCCCGCATCAGCTTGCCGTCGGTCTTCTCCTCGATCTCGCCGCCTTCCTGTCCGGCGAAGCGCTCGCCCAGCGTGGCGGCGTCCTTGTCGCTCCGATCCACCGGCGCATCGAGCGACAGCTCGGCCGCGGTCATGCGGCGCGCGGTGCGCACGTTGTCGACCGTGTCTTCGAGCGCCATCGCGATCTCGTCATCCGTCGGCTCGCGGCCTAGCTCTTGAGAGAGATAGGTCTCGGTTCGGCTCATGCGGATCAATTGTGAGTTCTGATTCAGCGGGATGCGGACGCTGCGGGTTTGCTCGGCGAGCGCTTTGAGGACCGCCTGGCGCACCCACCATACCGCATACGAGATGAACTTCACGCCCTGGTCCGGATCGAAGTTCTTGACCGCCTTGAGCAGCCCCTCATTGCCGATGGCGACGAGCTCCGAGAGATCGAGGCCGTGTCCCTGGTACTTCTTGACGTAGGAAATGACGAAGCGAAGGTTGGCAGTCACGAGCCGCTCAGCGGCTTTTTCATCACCACGCTGGACGCGCCGGGCCAGCCGACGCTCTTCCGCGGGATCTTTTATCAGTGGGAGTTTTTGGATGTCTTGGAGGTACTGGTCGAATGCACCGGAAGGATTAGCCCGAAAAAACGCCTTCGCTTTGCCTGCGTTCGACCGCGCCATAGCTGTAGGGCTCCGACGGTAGACGACCGAAGTCTCGTCAGGGAAAGTCGCGACCGGGGCAATATAGAAGTGGCCCGCAAATGGTGCAAATCTGCACGTTTTTCCACATCACAAATCTCGATCAGCCTTCATCACTGCGCAGTTTGTCCACTATCCACATCACGTGTGGAGAAAACGGTGTTGATGCGACGTTGATTCTTCCCCCTTGGAAATGTGGAGACGTGCACACGCATGTGGGAAGTTGTTGACGGATATGTGATTATGTCAGGAAGTGATGAACGCCATAGGCCTCCACGGTAGGGGCGCAGCGCGCTGCGCCCCTCGGTCGGTTACGAACGCGTCAGGACCTCTCGCAAGACGCCCTCCGGCGCCGCTACCGTCCAACTCTGCTTATCCGCGTACATGCGGCCGATCGTTTGCGGCAGTGCGAATCGCACGGCGCCTTCACGACTCTTCTTGTCGAGCTGCATCGCCGCCATCAACGCGTCTACGGTTGCCGTCTCCGGGAGCTCGAGCGGTAGCCCGTAGCGTTCGAGCACGCCGCGGATCCGATCGCGTGTGCCCGGCTCGGCGATGCCAAGGACTTCGGCGAGCCGGGCCTCGAGCGCCATCCCGATCGCGACCGCTTCACCGTGGAGCATCGCGAACTTCGCGGTCGCCTCGATGGCGTGACCGATGGTGTGACCGAAGTTGAGGATCGCCCGACAGCCGGCTTCCCGCTCGTCCGCGGCCACGACCGCTGCCTTGAGCTCCACCGAGCGCGTCACCAGGCGCTCGAGGGCGCCTCGGTCCCGCGCCGTGATCGCGGCGGCGTCGTTATCGAGCGTGGCAAAGTACGTGGCATCGGCGATGACGCCGTGCTTGACCGCTTCGGCCATCCCGGCCGCGAGCTGCTGGGCGGAGAGGGACGTAAGCGCGTCCAGATCCGCCAGCACGAGGCGCGGCTGATGGAAGGCACCCAGCAGGTTCTTTCCGGCGGGCACGTCGACCCCTGTCTTCCCGCCGATCGAAGAGTCGATCATGGCCAGGAGCGTGGTCGGCACGCCGACGTACGGAACACCTCGCAGGTAGGTCGCCGCGACGAACCCCGCGACGTCGCCCACGACGCCACCCCCGAGCGCGATGACCGCCGAATCGCGGCCGAACTGGTGAGCGAGCATACGATCGGACACGGCCGCCCAGGTCTCCCGTGTCTTGTTCCACTCCCCCGCCGGGAACTCGAACAGCTCCGCGTGCACCGCGGCCTTGCGGAAGCCCGCCACGACCGCCTGGCCGTAGAGGCCCGCGACGTGCGAATCGGTGACGATGGCGTAGCGCCGGGCGGGGCAGGCCGTCGTGACCCGGGCGGGCAGCTCCGCGAGGACGCCGCGCCCGATGACGATGTCGTACGACGCGTCGCGATGCGCGGTGAGCGAGACGCGAACGGTCACCACGTGGCGTCGGCCCGGCCGGCGGCCGCGTTCGCGCCCCGGGCCAGAACGAAGAGCAGGTCCGACAGCCGGTTCAGGTACGGGAGAATGCTCGGGGCAATGGGCGGGGCTTCACGCGAGAGCGTGACGACGCACCGCTCCGCTCGCCGGCACACGGTGCGCGCGAAGTGGAGCGCGGCGGCCTTCGGGGTGCCCCCCGGCAAGATGAAACCGTCCAGGGGCGCGAGTGTCGCTTCGGTCGAATCGATCGCGCGCTCGAGCGCGGCCACGCGTTCGTCGCTCAGGGCGGCCTTGGCGAGCGCCTTGGCCACCTTGGCCGGCTCGGGGCTCGCGAGCTGCCCCCCGATGGCGAACAGGTCGCGTTGGATGTCGTCCAGGAGCCCGTCGCCGAGTGCGGTCGGCTCGAGCGCGCGCGCCAGGCCGATCGCGGCGTTGAGCTCATCCACGGCGCCGTACGCGGCCACCCGGCAGTGATCCTTGGGCACGCGCCCACCGCCGAACAACCCCGTGTCTCCGCCGTCACCGGTCCTGGTATAGATCTTCAACCCGTTCCCCGCTCCCCTCTCTCCCCTCTCCCTTCTCTCAGAGGCTTCCGTTACGATAGAGGCCCATGCAGGACGTCAAAGATATCACGATTATCGGCGCCGGCCCCTCCGGGCTGTTCGGCGCGTTTTACGCGGGAATGCGCGGCGCGTCCTGCTGTCTGATCGACAACCTCGATCAGGTGGGCGGCCAGCTCACGGCGCTCTACCCGGAGAAGTACATCTTCGATGTGGCCGGATTTCCGAAGGTCCTCGCGAAAGACCTGGTACGGGGGATGGCCGAGCAGGCCCTGCAGTTTCACGCTCCCGTGCACCTCGGCGAGCAAGTCACCGGCCTCGAGCGCTCCTCCGAAAACGGTCACCCGGTATTCACCGTCGTCACCGAGCGGGACCGGTACCCTTCGCGCACAGTGCTCATCGCGGGCGGGATCGGCGCCTTCACCCCACGCAAGCTCCCGCTCAAGGATGTCGATCGGTGGTACGGCAAGGGCCTCCACGATCGGGTCCTCGACCCCAAGGTGTTCACCGGGCAGCGCGTGTTGCTCGTGGGCGGGGGAGACTCAGCGTTCGACTGGGCGGTGAACCTGCAGGGGATCGCGCGGTCGATCCTGATGATCCATCGGCGGGATGGGTTCCGGGCGCACGCTGCCACGGTGCGACAAGTGCGCGAGCTGAGCGCCGCCGGGAAGATGGAGCTCCGCACGTTCTGGGAGCTCAAGGCGATTCACGGGAGCGACGCGATCGACGGCGTGACGATTCTGAACAACAAGACTAAGGAAGAAGAGCGCGTCGCCGTGGACTGCGTGATCCCGCAGCTGGGGTTCATCTCGTCGTTGGGCGCGATCGCGCAGTGGGGGCTCGACATCGAGAAAGGCGAGATCAAGGTGTCGCAGACCATGGCGACGAACATCCCCGGTGTATTCGCGGCCGGCGACATCACGACCTACCCGGGGAAGCTCAAGCTGATCGCGACGGGAGCGGCGGAGGCGGCGATCGCCGTGAACCACGCCGTGCACTTCATCAATCCTGCGGCCAAGATCGAGCCGGGACACAGCTCGAACATGGCGTTGTTTGGGCAGACGGAAGACTGATGTAGAGGTCGGTAGAGGTTGTAGAGGTCGTAGAGGTTTGCCTCTACGTCCTCTACGTCCTCTATATCCTCTACCGACCGATCTGCACCACCACCGAATCGATCTGATTCAGCATCTGCGCGTACGGCACCGCGTGGCCGTTCGCCTGCACGCTGAAGGTGATAGTCCGACCGTTGCGGGCTTCGATGTAGCCCGACAGGCTGTTCACCCGGTCGATACTGCCCGTCTTGGCGATCACCCGCCCTTCGAGCGGCGTGCCGCCGAAGCGCCGCAGCAGCGACCCCGGTTCGCCCGCGTGGGGTAATGCCGCGACGAACGGCCCCCCCTTCGGATGTCCGTGCATATAGTGGAGGAGCTGCGCGAACGCGTGGGCCGTCACGAGGTTGCCGGCGGCGAGGCCCGAGCCGTCTTCGAGCGCGAACGCCGTCGAATCGATTCGCACGGAGTCGATGAGAAACCGCCGCTCCACATCCAGGCCCGCCCGCCATGACCCGTCCCCCTGCAGCTCCCGCCCCAGGATCTTGAGCAGCATCTCGGCGAACCAATTCTGGCTGGAATTGAGAATCGGGAAGATGATGTCCGGGAGCGGGCGGCCGGCATACTCGAGGAGGGGAGCGCCACAGCAGCGCACGGTGCGGTACGCCAGCGAGTCGGTCGTGCTCGCCGCGCCGCCTTCGACCGATACGCCTCGGCGCGCCAGGGACGCCGCGAGGGCACGCGCCGCGTACAGATTCGGATCGGGGAGCGCGACGTTCTCCGTCCACGGCTTCTTCCCGAGCGGCACGGCTCCCTCGGCGCGGATGCTCCATCCCCCGCCACTCCGAAAGAAGTTGTCGCCGATCGTGGAGCTCGATTCCGCGGGCACCGTGTGCGCCCGATTCTCGAACGTGATGAGGCCGAGATCGGGCGTCCAGCTGATCGCCGGGGGCGCGTCGACCGTGGGCCCGGGCGCGATCTGGAAATCCACGCTGTTGTCGTGGAACCCCAGGCCCGACACCGGAGCGGCGTACCACCACGTCAGATCCCAGGCGTTCCAGCCATAATGGATGAGGGTCGGCTCGAAGTACGAACCGTCGCCCACCAGCTTGCCCGTGATGCGACGAATCCCGCGCGCCCGGATCGAATCGGCGATCGCGTCGATGGCCGTGAACGTCGAGTCGCACGCCCCGGGCGCGAGTGTGTCCACGCTGTAGCACCGGGCGGACCACGTGGGATCGCCGCGCCCGTAGAGGATCAGGTCCCCGTACAACACCCCACCGTCCAGGCGCCCGTTCAGGTACAGGCTCGTCTTCACGCGGTAGTCGGCGGGCAGGAGCACCGCCGCCGCGGCCGTCACCACCAGCTTCGTGTTGCTGGCGGGCACCGAGAAGCGGTCCGCGTTCCGCTGGTA
>DASQIB010000293.1:0-2904 GCA_035631795.1 Gemmatimonadales bacterium
GTGAGCGGCACGCCCAGGTTCTTCATCAACGGCCGGTCCCACAAGGAGCCGGGAGACGCTCGGACTCTCGCCGCGGCCCTGAAGCGCTCGCTCTAGCGTGGCACGCCGTAGCCGCGCGCCATCCCCGTGGCCGCGAGCACCATCAGCACCACGATCCCCGCCTGCATGAAGGAGATCCGTGCCATGTGCCGCGCGGCCCGCGTGTCCGGCCGCTCGCCGCGCGCGACCAGCATCCGCCACTTGATCAGCGTGACGACGGGCCAGATCTCCAGGGCGATGATCAGGCCGAGGAGCGCCATCTTCATCCAGAAGAAGTGATTGTGGAGATAGTAGACCGAGCCCTTCTCGTATCCCCCGAAAGCCCGAATGAGACCCGTGCCGATCCACACGAGGGCGGCCAGACCCCACCAGTTGTCGGCGTAGAACACCCGACGCAGCGCCGGAAAATCCAAATCCCCTCGCAACGCTCGCCCGCGCGACCACACCGCCCCGAGCCCGATGCCGAGGGCGAGCAGGTGGAGCGCCGCCAGGAGCCAGCGGATCACCATCAGCTCGACTCCTTGCGCGCTTTTTTCCCCTTCCTTTCCCCCCGCGTTCCCAAGCGGGCGGCGATCACCCGGTCGCGTCCCGCGTTCTTTGCCTCGTACATCGCGGCGTCGGCGCTCGCGATGAGCTCCTCGGGCGTATCGCCATGGGCGGGATACTCCGCGGTACCGATGCTCACGGACATCGGTCCCCCCTCGAACGCCTCGGCCGCGACGCGGGCCCGAATCCGCTCCGCCACGATGAGCGCCGTGCTGAGCGGCGCCTCGATGAGCATCACCACGAACTCCTCGCCCCCGTAGCGCGCCACGCTGTCGACACCACGCGTGGTCCGGCGCAGGATCTCGGCGATCGTCACGAGCGCGGCGTCGCCGGCGAGGTGCCCGTGGGTGTCGTTGTACTGTTTGAAACGATCCACGTCCGCGAGCAGCACGGAGAACGTCCGGCGCAGCCGCCGTGACCGCTGCACCTCGTTCGCGAGCGTTCCCATCAGGTGCCGGCGGTTGTATAACCCGGTGAGCGCGTCCGTCACCGAGAGCCGCTCCAACTCTCCCTGGCTCTCCTTCTCCCGAACGCGGGTGACGAGGCTCTTGAAGACCTGGGACAACATGCCGATTTCCCCACTGCCCCCCACCGGGACCTCGACCGAGAGATCCCCGGCCGCCACCTTCTCCGCGACGGTCGTCAGACGCTTGAGCGGTCGCACGACGACGAGCGCGATGAGCCCCGCGATGGCACCGACCGCCGCGAGGAGGAGCACGAGCGAGGCCACGGTCCCGCCCCCAGCCCCCCTGGTTCTTGCAGGGCGCTACTCGGCACCTCGACCACCGCCACCCAGTGGAGCGCCGGGAGCCGTCGTTGTGTGGCGACCACCTCTGGCCCGTCCGCTCGCTTGTAGGTGACCGGCACGCCTTCCTTATCAAGGAGGGCTTGCGTGGCGGCAGTGGGAAGCTTGGTCCGCATCAGCTCTGCTGAGCTCTGCCCGGCCCTGAGGATCAGGCGACCCTGGTCGGTGATCACGTACACGTCCTGCGCCTGGGCCCCGGCGCCACCGTCACCAGCGGAGAGCCGCTCGAGCACATCCCCCACCGCGCGCAAGTTGATCTTCGCGGTGAGGGCGCCGAGGAACCGCCCATCCGCGTCGCGAACCGGGACGGCGAGCGTGATCGCGGCCTTCGCGATGCCGATGTCCCAGTACGCGTCACCGATGAGCGCCTCGCCGGTCCGAAGCCCGTTCAGCTTGTCGAGCGAAAACTGGACCCCGCTCATCCTGCCGCCGCTCCCCGCCACGACGTGGCCGCGGGCGTCGAGCACCACGAGGGCCTCGCAATCCGCTGAGCGCTCCCGCACGGAGTTCAGGTAGTCCCGGAGGCGGATCAGCGCGGCGGGCCCGGCCCGCCCCTGGACGCGAGTGAGGTTCTCCGAGACCGTGTACGAGCTCGCCGCCACGCGCAGGTCGTACAGCCGCTCATCGAGCCACTGCCCGACCTCCCAGGCGGCCTCGGCGCTCACGCCACGCAGCTCGCGGGCGACGCGATCGCTCCGGGAGCCGCCGCTCCGGCGCGAGGCGACCACGAGGATCACGAGCGCCGGCACCACGGCGGCCGCCACGCCCAGCACCAAGACCTGTCTCCTGATGCTGTCCAAGTGCAACGCGCGCAGCCGGTTGGTGACGGTTTCTTGCCAGGCAATCACGACCGATGGTCCTTTCGGGATGCCGCAAAATTAGGGTTCTGCAGATTCCCGCAAGTCCGGGGACCCTTTTACGGGGCCACCGCCTCGGCTGTTGGGGCGGTGACGGCCCGCCCACGGGTCACGGACCAGTATAGGGCATAGCAGGTCGTGGTGAGCGCCGCGGCCGCGAAGAACGCCGCGCCGGGCAGGTGCACCGGCGCCGTCGGCGCTGAGAAGCGGCCGAACAGCTGGCTCATGAGCGGCGGCCCGAGGATCGAGCTGAGCGAGTAGAGGCTCGCGACCGCGCCTTGGAGCTCACCCTGCGCGTCCGCCGCGACGCGGTGGGACATCAAGCCGTTGGTGCGGGGCATGACGGGCGCCCCGAAGAACCACGTCACCAACCAGGCGAACATCATCCAGCTCGCGGTCGCCGTCGCGTATCCGACGTACCCGACCCCCGCGATCGCGATGCCGATGAGCGCCGCCCGACGCTCGCCGAGTCGCGGCACGATCAAGCGGAGGAGTGTGGCCTGGCTGGCCGCCATGATCGCTCCGACGATGGCAAGGGAAGTCCCGATGGTGCGAGGCGACCACGAGGATCACGAGCGCCGGCACCACGGCGGCCGCCACGCCCAGCACCAAGACCTGTCTCCTGATGCTGTCCAAGTGCAACGCGCGCAGCCGGTT
>DASQIB010000294.1:0-15405 GCA_035631795.1 Gemmatimonadales bacterium
CCGCGTAGCAAGGACCGCACCGGTCCCGGGCATGTGGAAAACCGCGCCACTGCTGAGTCGGATTACCAGCGGACCGTCAACAGCTGTAAGCAATCTGCTGCAAACCGAACCAGCGGGGCGCCGTCCGCTCAAGGGCGCGCGGTAGCGACCGCGAGTTGCGGGAGGAATATACCGGACCCGGACGGACGCGCTAGGGTCTTGGAATGACTGGCGTTGCGGTCCGTATGTAAGTGAAGTGCCGCAAATCTTGGACCTCTAGGTGACCGGGATCACAAGAAGAATGGGAGAAGGGAGAGGGGCGAGGGACAACAATCACAAAGGGACAACAATCACAAAATGGGAGAGGGGAGAGGGGAGAGGTTCGCGACGTTTCGTCACGGGCTCCGTCAATGTAATGCGAGCCGTCAAGAACCTCTCCCTTCTCCCCTCTCCCTTTTTGGAGGGGGGAAGGGTGAGGCAGTTGACTCGGCTGGCCCGCCGAGCGTATGCTCGGCGAGGATCCGCGCCCTCTCGCAACCTTTTGCCTATGCCGACCGCGCGTGGAGCCCTAGCTTCGTCACTGGTGCATCTCCGGGAGGGCGAGTGCCGGTGACGGCGAAGCTGTCGAAGCGGTTCTACGACACGTTCGGCGAGCAGATCGCGAACGAGCTCGTGGATTGGTTCAACGCAGTGGACTCCACATACCGGGCTGACCTGCGAGAGCTCAACGAGTTGAACTTCGCCCGGTTCGACGCCAAGCTGGAGCAGCGGATCGCGGAGCTGCGCGCCGAGACTACTGCCTTGCGGAAGGACCTCGAATCCGGGTTCGCGCGCGCCGAAGCCCGCGTCGAGCAGCGGCTCGCCCAGGTCAAGAGTGACCTGGTGAAGTGGATGTTCGCCTTCTGGGCCCCAACCGCGCTCGCAACGGTCGGCACCGCGCTCGGCATGATCAGCCTGCTGCTACGACGGTAGGAGATTGGGAATAAAAATGGGAGTGGGGAGTGGGGCGTGGTTCGTTAACTACAAAATGGGAGAAGGGAGAGGGGAGAGGTTCGTGACGGTGCAAGACTAGCTTCCCGTGCGCACCGATTGCTTCAACAGGCCGTGCAGGGCCGCCATCGTCCGTTCTAGCAAGTGTTCCAATTCCCTCACCACTTCCTCTTCAAGGTACCGCAGCTCTCCTGCAGCGCGCGTCAGGCACTCCGCTTCGGCCGCCGATCCCATCGCAATCCTGAGGTGGCGCCGGAATAGGGGCGCAGTGTTCATGTACAACGCACCGTCAACTCGTGCTGGCATCGGAGAGTCCCACTCCCCTCTCCCCTCTCCCATTTTGCAGTTGTAGACACTGCCTCAACGGCCCGGCCACCAATTCCACCGCCCGGCCAGCGTCAACAGCGCCGGTGCGATGGCCCCCCGCACGAGCGTGGCGTCCGTGAAGACCGCCACCGCGAGGGCGACGCCCAGCATCTTGATGAGCAGAAAGTCTCCGAGCGCGAACGCCCCGAACACGGCGATCATGATCGCGGCGGCGCTCGTGATCACCGGCCCCGCGTGCGCCAGTCCCTCCGTAATGGCGCGAACGGGCGCCTCGCCCCTCCGCGCCCCCTCGGCAACGCGCGCGACGAGGAACACCTCGTAGTCCATACTCAGTCCAAACACCGTACAGAACACGATCGTCGGGAGCACCGGAAACACTTGATCGATCGGCTCGGCGACACCGAACAGGCCGAGCCCATGACCATCCTGGAAGATGAGGACCAGCGCGCCGAATCCCGCCCCGACCGCCAGCAGGTTCAGCACCACCGCCTTGAGCGGGACCATGACCGACCGAAACCCCAGGAACAGCGCGACCAGCGTCCCCAGCAACACGAGCGTCGCCACCCTGGCGAACTGTCCGTTGACGGCGTGCAGGTAGTCGGCGCGAGAGGCCGGCAGCCCGCCCACCAGGAGCCGGGTCCCCGGAACGCCCGAAAGCTGCATCGGGTCCAGGGCGCGGAGCTGCTCCACCAGGCCGACCAGTTCCACCGCGTCCGCAGCTTCCGTCGGGACCGCCTCGAGGAGGGCGACACGAAAGTCCTCCGTGAGAAAGGGCCGCCACGCCGCTCGTGGCGTCGTGAACAGCGCCAGGTGAGACGGCGGCCGGTCGCGGTCCAGCGAGCCAAGCGAATACACGGCGGCGACGCGACGGTCCTCGAGCAGGCGCGCCCGCACGCCACGCAGCGTCGTCCAGCCTTCCCGCGTGAGGACACCGTGCCCGGGCGGGAGGCTCACCAGCACGTTGATCGTCTGGACGACGCCCGAGCGCCCCGCCGCCTGGAGATCGTGAAGGGCGACACTGGACTCGAGGCGCGCCGGGAGCCACTCGCCCCGGGGCAGCCCCGGGTGGAGCCGCCGCGCCTGCCACGCCAACAGCACCACGGGCACGCCGGTGAGGAACAGGACGACGACCGGACGGCGCGTCACGCGCGCGGCCCAGGCGCGCCAGCGGGCGCTCGAGTCGGGCGCCCAGCGCCGCCGAATGAGCCAGCCGCGGTTGATTGAACCCCCGAGCGCCGCGAGCACCGCCGGCACGAACGAGACGGACAGCGCCACCGCCGCGACCGTCGCAAGGAGACCGCCCACCGCCGCGGCGCGGAGCTCGGGGTGCGTCACCGTCAACAGTGACGCGAACCCCACGGCCACCGCCGCTCCGGACAGGAGAACGGTGCGGCCGCCGCTTCGCCCCGTGGCGAGGGACTCGCGAAACCGGCTGACGACGAGCAGGGCGTAATCGATCCCCAGGCCGAGCCCGATCATCGTGATGAAGCTTTGGACCAGCGTCGCGAGAGGCCAGCGGAGGCTCACGATCGTCGCGAGGCCGAGCGCGATGACGATCACCAGGGCGCCTGACACGAGCGGGACGATGGCGGCGGTGACCGTCCCGAACGCGAGAATCAAGAGCACCAGGGTGATCGGAAGGGCCCGTCGCTCCGCGGCACTCACGTCGGCGCTCGACGCGTGACGCAGGTCCGCATTGAGGGCCGCCCGCCCCGTCCAGCGCAGCGTGAGCGCCGGGTAGGTGTTCGCAAGGCGCGGCACGAGCGCCTCCGTCGTGGCCCGCAGGAGGGGCACGACATCCTCGGGCACGTGTCGCGCCCCGTCGAGACCCACGACCAGGAATCCCGCGCGGGCGGAGGAGAACAGCGTGTCGGCCGGTCCCTCCCAGGATCGCACGCGCAGCACGCCGGGGACCAGGGCGATGCGCGCGCGCAGCGTATCGAGGAGGGCGCGTCCCGCCGGATCGGTCGGCGGCGGGGCACCACCGATGACCAGTACGGCATAGTTGACGTATGGCGATTCGAACCGCGTGGCGAGCGTGGCGTCCACGAGCGCCGCTTCGCTCGGGCCGGCGGGCGGCGCGACCGCCAGGAGGCGCTCGACCTGGGCGGCCCGCGGCAAGAGGACGAGCCCGGCACCCACCCAGCCCGCTGCGACCCAGCCGCGCTGGCGCACCATCCACGTCACCCCATCGAACCGCATATTGAAGCGCCTCGTCGAGAGCCGACGGGCGCAATTTATGGCGCTCCCCTCAGGCGGCGGTCAAGCGCTTGGCACCGGCTTGACGCGTGCTCACGAGAGTAGGTCATGGCCATGCAGAGGGCGGAGCCGGTCGAGCGCTTCACGGCCGCGTTCGGGATCGCGCACGGCGCACTGATCTGGCTGTTGGGCGGCCGCCGGCCGGGCGCGGCGGCGATGATCGCCGGAGACGTCCTCATCGCTGCCCTGATCGTACAGGCGTCGCCACGGTTGCGGCGCGCGGACCCGGCGGCGCTCCGCTTCCTCGGGATCGCCCTCCCGGTGCTCGCGTTCGGCGTCTTCTACCTGCAGACCGCCGTGGTCGACCTGTCCGCCGTCCGGTGGCACGACGCCGAGCTCGCTACCCTGCAGCGCTACGTCCTCGATCAGGTGCCCGTCATCCACGCGGCCGCGCTGCGGGATTGGTTCATCCTCGCCTACTTCAGCTACGACGTCTTCCTGGTCGCGGGCGTCCTGGCGCTGTTCGTTCCGGGAGACGCCACCGCGCAGCGCAGCGCGGGTGACGCCGTCCGTAGAATCTGCTACGCGCTCGCCTGTTGCTTTGTGATCGCTCTCCTGTTTCCCGCACTGAGCCCGCGCTACGTCGATCCCGAACTGCAGCTCGCCTACCTGGATCAAGGGACGGTCGTGGGCCGACTCGCGGCCTCCCTGCAGAGCGGGGGCATGGTACCGGGATCCTCGTTTCCCAGCGCGCATCTCGCCGCGGTCACGACGCTCGTGTGGGATCTCCATCGCGCTCGGCGGGTGCTCTTCTGGCTCTGCCTCCCGCTGGTCGTGAGCATGGCGGCGGGCACGGTCCTCTTCCTGTACCACTACATCCCGGATGTCGTGAGCGGGATTGCCGTCGGAGCGGTCGCGGTGGCCGTGGACCGGTGGTCCCCGGCGCCGGATCGCGCCCCCGCATGAGCGTCGTGCAGGCCGTGCCCGTCGAAGGGCGACGCGAGGAGACGCGGGCCTTTCACGCCGCGCCGGCGCTCCTGTACCGGAACGCGTGGCCCGCGTGGACGCCGCTGCCGCCGGGGGAAGAGGCTCGCCTGTTCGATCGGGCGCGGAACCCGTCGCTCGCGGAAACCGAGCACGCGCGCTGGGTGGCGCTCCGCGACGCGCGACCGGTGGGTCGCGTGGCAGCGTTCGCGCCGCGGGCGCCGGAGGACGTCGGCTACTTCGGCACGTTCGAGTGCATCGACGACCAGCCGGCGGCGCGCGCGCTGCTCGAGGCCGTGGAGACATGGCTCCTCGCCCGCGGCCGCCGCACGTGCATCGGGCCGCTGCTCGTCAATCCGCGCGACCAGATCGGCCTCCTCACCGACGGCTTCGACCGACCCGCCGCACTCCTGACGCCCTATAACCCGCCCTACTACACGCGGTTGCTCGAGGCCGCGGGCTTCGCGGTCGCTGTGCGACTGCGTGGCTACGCGTGGGTGCCGGACATGATGGACGTGCGAGGCATGCAGGAGCTTGACCGCCGCTTGACCGGCCGGGGCTCGATTACGATCCGAACGATCGACCCCCGACGGCTCGCAGCCGAGGCCCTGGTCATCGCGGATCTCATCAACCGCTCGTTCGGGGCGACGTGGCGCTGGTGCCCGATCACCCGCGCCGAAGCCCTGCAGCTCGCCCTGGACCTGCGGCCCATCCTCGAGCCCGGCTTGTGCCTGGTGGCCGAGGATGCGGGTGGCCCGTGCGGCGTGGCGCTCACGGTGCCGGACGCGAACTGGCTGCTGCGCCGCATCGGCGGGGATGGCCGCCTGTGGCCGTTCGGGTGGCTCAAGGCGCTGTGGCTGCGGCACCGGATTCCGTGGGCGCGCGTCATGGCCCTGGCGGTGCTGCCCGGCAAGCGGGCGACCGGGACGGTGATTCGACTGATGCTTGCGACGCACCGGGCGCTGCTGGTGCGCGGGTTTCAGTACGCGGAGCTGTCGCAGGTGTTCGACGACAACGTGATGATGCGACGGCTGCTCGAGCGCATGGGATGTGCCGTCGTCAAGCGATACGCCGTCTACGAGCGCGGCCTGGAGAGAGGAACGCACGCATGCTGACGTACACCGAGCAGGTCCACGTGTTGTTCGGCACCGCCATGGCCGCGACGGGCGCGATCGCGTGGTGGAGCGAGCGCCACCCGGAGAGCCCCGCTCGGCGCATCTGGCCTGTCCTGTCGTTCCTCATTGGCGTCTTTCTGTTCATCCCCGTGGACGTCGGCACGGGCACATACAATCACGAGGGTCCTTGGGACACGTTCCTGAGCGTGGTACCGGACAGTGCGGCGTTCTGGGTACAGCGGTGGATCCGCCCGCTCGGGCAGCTGCACGTGATCCAGCACAAGGCGACGGGCGTCTTCGCCATGATCGTGGGCGTGATCGAGTATGGCCGCGCGTCGGGCCGACTGACGAGCGCCCGCTGGGCGTGGGTGATGCCCGCCGCGTTGATCGCCATCGGGCTCGCCCTCGGAGTGCACGGCGGCACGGCCAAGCACCTTCCCTCGCACGTCGAGCAGCTGCATCACTGGATCCTGGGCGTTGGCCTGGGCGGGAGCGGGGTGGTGCTGGTCCTCGCCGAGCAGGGGCGGCTCAAGGCGCGAGCCTGGCGTAGCGTGTGGACCGTGGCGCTCGTGATCCTGGGACTCGACCTCTGCTTCTTCTATCGTGTCCCGGGGATGGGGGGCGGGATGCCATGAAGGCCCTCGTGCTCGGCTGCGGCGAGATGGCGCAGGAGGCGATCCGCGACCTGGTGGGGCACGGCATGTTCACGCACGTCGTGGCGGCGTGCCGACACCCCGCGGCGGCCGAGGCTTTCCTCTCCCTCCTCCCGGACGGGGCCACGCGGCTCTCGGCACGGGCGATCGACGTCCAGGACCACGATGCCTTGGTGCGGTTGATGCGCGAGTTCGACGTGGTCTGCAATCTCGCCGGACCGAACTACCGCAATGCCGTCCCGGTGGTCCGCGCGGCGATCGCGGCCGGTCGTCCCCTGGTGGATGTCTCGGACGACTGGGAGGCGACGCTCGAGATCCTCGCGCTCCACGATGAAGCGGTGAAAGCCGGGATCACGGTGGTCGTGGGGCTGGGGGCGAGCCCCGGGGTGACGAACGTGCTGGCGCGCTATGGGGCGGATCGGCTGGATCGTGTGGAGGCCGTGCATACGGCGTGGATCATGCGCGGGTCCGATCCGGGGGGGCCGGCGCTGGCCGAGCATCTCCTGTATTCGCTGCCGCACCGCGCGTTCGTCTTCACGGAGGGGCGCATGTGCGAGGTGCGCCCGTTCGCGGATGGTCGCGAAACGCTCGACTTTCCCGAGCTGGGTCCCGTCGAAGTGATGCACATCGGGCATCCGGAGCCGTTCACCCTCTCACGCTACATCGGGAAGGGCATCCGGTACGCCGACGACAAGGCGACGTTCCTCCCCACCTCGGTGAACGAGCTGATCGTGTCGCTCGGCAAAGTCGCGCGCTCCGGGGCGCCGGTCTGCGAGAACGGCATTGCCCAGGACGCGATGACCTGGGCCGCCAGTCGCCTGCACCGAACCTGCAAGGCGATGACCGATGTGCCCAAGACGGGGGCGCTCCGGACCGAGGTGCGGGGCGAGCGGGCCGGCAAGCGCGTACGGCTCATCTATGCGGCGGCGGGACGGATCGGCATCGGCACCGGGATTCCGGCGTCGATCGGCGCGCATCTCCTGGCGATCGGGAAGCTGCACCGGCCGGGCGTCTACCCGCCGGAGGCGTGCATCGACCCGGAGTGGTTCCTGCAGGCCGTGGAGCTTCGGGACATCGCCACCGTCGAGGAGCGTGTCATCGAGGAGTGACGATCCGCCCCGGCTTCGCCCCCGTATGCCGGCCGTCTCGCAGCACTTCCACCCCGTTCACCAACACCTCGCGCACGCCGACCGAGAGCTGGTTCGGCTGCTCGTACGTGGCTCGATCAATGATCCTGTTGGGGTCGAACACGATGACGTCGGCGTACATCCCTTCGTGCAGCATGCCACGGTCGTGGATCGACAGGCGCTCGGCCACCGCCCAGGTCATCTTGCGGATCGCGTCCTCGAGCGTGAGCAGGTGCTGCTCGCGCACGAACCGACCCAGGATGCGCGGATAGTTCCCGAACGCGCGGGGGTGCGTCATCTCGCCCTTCATGCTGTCGGGGTCCACGCCCTCCGCGTCGGTGCCGAATTTCATCCACGGCTGCTTGATCTGCATCGCGACGTTCGAGTCGGACGCGATAAAGAGCAGCTGGCCGAGCCGATCGTCCTCGGCGAGCGTCAAGTCCATGATCGCGTCGGGCCAGGGCTTGCCCATCGCTCGCGCGATCTCGCTCAAGCGCTTCCCCTCATAACGCTTCAACGAATCGACCTTGAATCCCACGACTTCCACGCCCTCCGGCGTGGCGCTCAGGCAGAGGTTCTCCCAATCGGACCCGGGCTGCTGCATCTGGGCCGCGATCGCCGAGCGTTGGGACGGGTCTTTCAGCCGTTCGAGCAGCTTGCCGTCGGCGTGCACCGCCGGGGGAATACACGACGAGAGACCATTCGCGCCCGCCGTGTAAGCGTACTGATCGGTGGCCACGTCCTGCCCCGCGGCGCGAGCGGAGTCGATCTTCGCGATGAGCAGCTTCGCCTTGGGCCAGTTGCGCACGCCAGCGGCCTTGAGGTGATAGATCTCGACCGGCACGCCGCCCTCGCGCCCGATGGTGAGCGCCTCGTCCACCGCCTCGAGCAGGCGATCGCCCTCCGAACGCATATGCGTGATGTACACGCCGCCATAGGGCGCCATGGCCTTCGCTTCCTCCACCAGCTCGCCCGTCGAGGCGTAACTGCCGGGCGGGTAGATGAGCGCGCTCGCCACGCCGAACGCGCCGTCCTCCATCGTCCGTCGCACCACCGCCCGCATCGTGTCGAGCTCCGCGGGAGTCGCGGGCCCCTCGGCCTCGCCTTTCGCGTACGCGCGCACGGTGGCGGCGCCGAGGAATGAGCCGACGTTGACGGACGTACGGTGGCGCGCCATGGCGTCGAGCCAGGCGGCAAAGCCGTGCGCGCCCCCGAACGTGCCGATGAGCCGTATTTCGGTCGTGTCGGTCAGCCGGAACATCGCGATGACCTTCGGGTTCGCCGGCGCGGGCGTCGCCCCCTCGCCGAGAATCATCGTGGTCACGCCCTGCGTCACCATGCTGACGACGCGGCTGTCGCCGCTCGCGAGCGCCTCCCCCGACTGGGCCTGGATGTCGATGATCCCCGGCGCCACCACGAGCCCGCGCGCGTCGATCCGCCGCCGGGAGCTCACCCGCGCGAGCGATCCCGCGGGCCCGATGCGCGCGATCCGGTCACCCTGGATCGCCACGTCGCCGTAGAACCAGGGATTGCCCGTCCCGTCCACGACGCGCCCGGAGTCGATGATGACGTCGTAGGGGCCCGTGGCAGGTGCCGGCGTGCCGGGACTGGGAGCACGGGAACACGTGATGGCAAGCAGGATGAGGGGAGCCAGATGCTTGTTCATGGGCGGTAAAATGCAACGGGGAGTGGGGAGTGGGGAGTGGTTCGCTAAGAGATTGGGAGAGGGGAGAGGGGAGAGGGGAGAGGTTCGTGACGGCGCGGGGTCAGCCTCCTTATCTCTCGCGACGGTCCGTTCCCGCGCGCCGATCGGGCAGCCTGCGACGATGCTCGACGGGCAGATACGCGCTCGCCCGCCGGCGCTCGACGCCGCGGCGGCGCCAGCGGACGGTGCGACGCTCGCCGACGCGACGCTCAGGACTCCAGACGTTGACGGACACCAATTGAAATTACGCGCGGCGGGAAGGGACGGTTGCAGGCGTTACAATCTGAAGCGGATCTAGAACGTGATGTAGGAGGGCCCGTACAGCCCCGTGTTGCTCCCGACGATGGTGTCCACCGGCGCGACGTTCCCCGTCGCGCCCGGCCGGTACACCGTGATGCTGCCGCCATAGTTCGCCACATAGAGCAACTGGCTGACCGGGTCGAGCGCGATGCCGCTCGGCTGCGACAACCCCGTGTTGGCTCCCCCGATCGAGTCCAGCGGTGCGACGTTGCCGGAGGCACCCGCCGGGTACACCGTGACGGTGCCGTTGCCGTTGGCGACGTAGATGCGACCCGCGGCATCCAGGGCGATCGCCGTCGGGCTACTCAGGCCGGTCTTGTCGCCGGCGATCGAATCGCTGGGAGCGGCGTTCCCGGTCGCGCCCGCCGCGAATACCATGATCGCGTTGACGCTGACGGTGAGGGAGGTGAGGAAGTTCGTCACGTACAGAAAGCGCCCGCCGCCATCCACGGCGATGCCTTCCGGGAAGTAAAGCCCCGTGTTGCTGCCCGCGATCGTCGCGATCGGTGTCGCGTTCCCCGTCGCGCCCGCAGCATATACGGTGATGCTGGTCGCGCTGGTGTTGGGGTTGAAGTTGACCACGTAGAGGCGGCCCGCGCCATCCAGGGCACACCCCCAAGGCATATCGAGCCCCGTGTTGGCGCCCATGATCGTGTTGACGGGCGTGGCGTTCCCCGTATCGCCCGGCGCGTAGACGAGGATGCTGTTCGTGCCATGATTGACGACATAGATCCGACCGGCGGTGTCCCGGGCGATCCCGAGCGGGATATCCAGGGTGGTGTTGAGGCCTGCCATCAACACCGCGGGCGCGACGTTGCCGTTCGTGCCCGCCGCGTATCCGGTGACGGTAAAGGTCAGCGCGTTGGCGACGAACAGGGTCGGCGTGACGCCGACCGTCGCGCTCCCCTTGATCGAGCTCGTGCGCACGTCCGTCGCGGTCAGCGTTTGCGAACCCACGCGCTCGAACGTGACCGCGAAACCATGCATCCCGGCGTCGGCGCCCAGGAAGGTGTAGTCCGCGGGCAATGCCGCCGCCACGTCGCTCGACGTGAAGGTGATCGTCCCCGCATACGTGGCGACGGGATGGCCGGACGCGTCCTGGGCGCTGACCGTGACGGCCGCGGGGGCTCCGATCGTGACGCAGCAGGTAAGACCCGACAGGGCGAGGGACGTGGCTACGGGGGGACCGCCCGAGCTGGTGGGATTGGATGAGCACCCGGCCAGGACAAGGACGACGAGGGTGAATCCAGTCGTTTTCATGGCTCCCGTCACCGCAACTTGGTCCAGCTCGTCCCGTCGTAGCGTAGGATCGTTCCCAGGGCGCCCACGGCGTAGGCGTTGCTCTGCGTATTGACCGTCACGCCGAACAGATCATCCGTGGTTCCGCTCGATTGCGGACTCCACGATACGCCGTCGGACGAGTGGAGTATGGTGCCACCGTCGCCGACCAGGAAATAGTCCGTAATGGCGCCCGTGGTCGTGTCCACCGCGAAGTCGACCGCGCGGAGCGTCGCGGTCACGCCGGTGATCGGAATCAGACTCCACTGCTTGCCGTCGTAGTGGACGACCGTCCCGCCGGCGCCGAAGGCGTAGACATCGTTCGTGTCCAGGACGGTGACGACCGAGAGGTCATTGGTGGTGCCGCTCGCTTGCGCGGTCCAGCTCGTGCCGTCGAAGTGCAGGATGGTCCCGCCCGCGCCCACCGCGAAGTCCGCCGGCAGGCCGGGCACTTTGCCGACGCTGAAGAGCGTGTTGGTCGTGACGCTCGGCGCCGTACTCCAGCTCGTGCCGTTGTAGTACAGAATCGTCCCGCCCGCGCCGACCGCAAAGAGCGTCCCGAGAAACGCCGCCGGCGCTCGCGCAAGCCCGTACAGCGTGCTCGTGGTCGGGCTCGGCTGAGGGGTGAACCCCGCGGAGATCGTGTCGTACTGGAGGATGGTGCCCGCGCCCCCGACGGCGAAGATCGTACCGAGGCCGTTCCTGATCATCGCGTTCAGCGCGCTCGTCGTCCCGCTGCATACAGGATTCCAGTTCACCCCATCGAACTGGAGCATCGCCCCACTGTCGCCCACGGCGAGGCGAAACCGGAGGAACCGGAGCGACGCGGTGGCGGTACCGCTCTGCATCGCGATCCCGGCGGTGCCGCTCACCCCGTTGACCGTCGCCGAGATGGTCGCCGATCCCTTCGCCACGCCTGTGGCGAGCCCGCTCGGGTCGACCGTCGCCACGGTCCCGTCGCTCGTCCTCCACGTCACCGTCTTCCCGGGGAGCACGGCGCCCGCGCTGTCTCTCGCGGTCGCGGTGAACTGCACCGTCTGCCCGACGGGGAGGCAGGCGGCCGGCGGGGTCACCGTCACCGACGCCAGGCCGCTCCCCCCGCCCCCACCACCGTTGCCGCCCCCGTGATGGCCTCCGGTCGGGATCTTGCACGCCCCCAGCATCAGCCCCGTGGCGCCACACAGCCGAGCCAGCGTCCGCGTCATAGGTAGCTCCTGCGGTTGAGCGCACCGCACACAAAAAAAACCGGCCGAGCGAGTCCGTCGCTCAGTCGGTTTCGCGATTCGCTCCCCTCGAGGCATGGGCGATCCGCACGGCAGCGCGCCCCGGGGTTCGTAGCGTCTGAGAACCGTCGAATATGCGCCCCGAACGGTGGCCCGCTAGGGAGCGCTCATTGTTTCAGTTCGAGTCGCCCGAGTCGCTGTACGCCCGACTCCGCCAGCCACAACCGCGCGCGCGTCGAGTCGATGGCCATGTTGCGCACCACGGATCCTTTCGTGGGAATGGGCACGGTCAGCGCGACACGCTCCGTGGCGGGATCGAACGCCACGATCTCGTCCTTCCCCGACTCGTCGTACCAGATGCGGCCGTCGGTGCCGACGGCGATGGCGTACGGCCTGCTCCCGGCGCCGCCCGGGCAGGGAAAGTCGCGCACCTGCCCCGTCGCGGGATCGAGCCGGCCCAGGCGACCGCGCGCGTAGTCCGAGTACCACACGATGCCGTGCGCGTCCGCCACGAGCCGGCGGGGGCGCGCGTCGCGCGCGGGGAGCGGGAACGCCTTGAGCGAGCCGTCGGCGGGATCGATGCGCGCGATCTGGTTCGTCCCGAACAGCGCCATCCATATCGTCCCGTCGGGCCCGCTCACGAGCCCGTAGGGACGCGCGTCGGGCGTGGCGACCGGAAAGATCTTCGCCGCCCCGGAGGCCGCGTCGAGCCAGCCGTACATGTTGCTCCCCTGCACCGTGAACCAGATCTTGCCGGCGTGATACAGCGGCGTGTGCGGGTCCCGCGCGCCGGCGGGCAGTGGATATTCCTTTATGGTGCCGGTCGCGGGATCGAGCCGCCCCAGGCGTGCCTGGAAATTGGCGGTGTACCAGACGCCACCGTCCGGCGCCACGATGATGCCGTGCGGCCCCGACGCTGGCGTCGGCGTCGCGAAGTCGGTGACCTTGCCTGTCTCGGGGTCGAGCCGCCCGATGTAGCTGTTCGCCTGATCGGTGTACCACACGATCCCGTCCGGGCCGACGGCGGGGTCGTGGGGAAACGCCCGGGCACGCGGCAGCAGGTACTCGGTGATCGTGGGAGCGGGAGATGGCGCGGCGCCGAGCGGGACGAGGCAGAGGGCGAGGGCGGCCGCGAGTATGGGGGCGCGGGTCATGGTAGCATTCCTCTCGAGTCCTTTCCCAAAGGTACGTCTGAGGCCAAGGCGGGCGCGACGTTCGGTCCTTGGCACCGTCAGCCTCCTACTCCGCCACTGACGTAACGCACCACCGCCGCGACGGGCCACGCCGCCGCCCGGGCCGCGACGAGACGCGCGACTCTCGTCGCCGTGCGACACCACCGCCCCAGGGTCGGCCAGCGGTGCTCGAGCCGCGCCGCGAATCCCCAGGGTGAGGGAAACGGCGGCCGTTGCCACGCCGTGGCCCACTCGAGCCGCCGGTCCGTCGCCCCGCCGAGCTGCGCGAACAGCGCGGTCAGAAAGGCCGTCATCCAGAAGCGCGAGTACCGCAGTCCGAGCGGACCGCGCAACACATAGTTCGCGGCCGCCTCGCGCCGGAACCGATCCTCCACGGGCAGGCCGCCGCGCAGCTCGCGCGCCATCGCGAGCAGCTCGTCGAGCGGCCGGGACAGGGGATGCGCGCTGATCCGACGCTCGACCGTGCCGAGCGCCGCCGCATCGCAATCGCCGATCGCTTCCGCGATGAGCAGGACATCGCGCAGCGCGCCGCGCCGGTACGGGTGCGTGACGACGGTGTGCACGAGCAGGTGCCACAGATGGTCGGCCGCGCAAAGTCGCCAGAGGCCGGGGACGCCGTCCAGCGGCCGCAGGCGACCCCAGATCGTCTCGTCGAACGCGAACTCGTTGAGCGCAAAGTGGACCTCGATCTGGACGGCATTCGGTGCCACACGCTGCGCCAGGTGGGCGGTCCCGGCCGGCCCGGTCCCTCGAAATCCTTCGCCATCGAGCAGCGCGGCGAGCCGCTCGGCCTGCAGCGCCCGCACCAGCACGTCCACGTCCGTCAGATCGACGGGCGCCGGACTCGCGAGCGCCGCCACCCCGCCCTTGAGCACCACCGCGATCAGGCCGTGCTCGGTGACCAGCCGACCGATGCGGTGGAGTTGGCCGCGGGCCGACAAGACGCGCTGCAGCTCTCGCGTGGCCGCCCGCTCGATCTCGTCGGGGACCCGACAGCCCGCCGCGACCAATCGAGCCTTGAGCGCCAGGGCACAGCGCTCGGTGCGGAGAAACACGTGCCAGGTGCGATCGGCGCAGGACGGGACGACCGGCCGTCCGGAGGAACCACTCAGGATCTGGAGGGCAACCGCGCGGAGTCGCAGGGCATCTCGAACGCTGGCGCGCGACATGAACGGTGTAAGGGAACCGTCGCGGCGCCGCTTGGCAAGCTCCGAGTGTTGCTTGCGCGCGACACCAATCGGCGTAGCTTCGAAGGCATCTCGGAGGCCCCCCGGTAGCGACGCATCCGCGCCGTCCCCGGGGGGTCGAGTTGTCTTTACACGTGGACAGCCGGAGATCGCGCCTATGGACTCGATGCATGCCGACCGCGGCGATACGCCGCAGCCCGCGCCGCCGGACGCCCAGCGCAAGAAGCCCTGGGTCAGCCCCGAGCTGACGGAGCTGCCTCGCCTCACGGATCTCACTCTCCAGACCGGCGGGCCGATCGGGGGGATCGGAGACCCAGGAAGCGGCAGCACGGTTTTTTAGAGGAGCGCGCGCCCTCACATGCTCCTCGGCCTGGCATTGACGGAGCACTGCAACCTGCGGTGCCCGCACTGCATCCGGGACGACGTCACGACCGTGCGGTCGCTCGACGCCGCGCTGATCGAATCCGTCCTCGATCAGGCGCTCGCGTTGTACGGCGGGGGGGGGGGCTCCGTGACGGCGAGCTTCACCGGCGGCGAGCCGCTGCTCCATCCCGAATTCCATCGCATCGTCGTCGCGTGCGCCACCCGGAGCGTCCCGTATCGCTTCGTGAGCAACGGCTGGCACGTGAAGCGTCTCATGCCGCTGTTCGATCGCCATCCGCCCGAGGCGGTGCGGTTGAGTCTGTCGGGTGCCACCGAAACCGTGCACGACGCCGAGCGGGGGCGCGGCAGTTTTCGTCGCGTGCTCATCGCCGTGGCGTTGTTCACCAGCCGCCGGATTCCCACGGCACTCTCGATCGTCGTCGACCGGCGCGACCGGCACCAATTGCGCGAAGCAGTGGATCTCGCCGAGGGGCTGGGGTGCATCCGGCTTCACGTGATCCTGCCGCAACCTGTCCCGGGCAGCATCGCGCGCGATAGCGATTTGCCCCCCGATGAGTGGATGTCTGTCCGGCACGAGACTGAAGCGATCGCCCGCGAGCCCGGGCGCCGCACCGTGGTCGCACTCGACTACGGTGCGCCGTTCGACGGACCCGAGACCGCATGCGACACGTTCGCGCTGCGGCGAATTTACGTGGACACGCGCGGTCGCGTGTGCACCTGCTGTCAGTTGTCGCAGTACGGTGGCAACGAAGCGGAGGTCG
>DASQIB010000295.1:0-11918 GCA_035631795.1 Gemmatimonadales bacterium
CGCCCGCTTGCTTTTGTCAACAACGAGCCCGGCCGGGCCGGCTCCGACTGTTGAGACCTGCTGCATGCGCTAGGCGACCGAAGTCGCCACAAGCGCTTCGGCTTCTGCTTTGATGTTCGCGAGCGCCCGTCGCATGAAGAAGCTTGTGTACGGCTTGATGTCCCGGTACCAGCGCCGCAGGTGCGCCCGTGCGGAATCGTCAGTCGCGAGGGCGCGCGCTTCGAACCGCACGGCGGATTTGTCGCGCCCGACAGACTCCGCCCAGAATGCAATCGCCAGCTTTGCATACTTGGGTTCGCGAAATGCGTGAAACTCGGGCGCCGTGAGCGTCAGGAATGCGACGTGCTGCTTCCAGAGCTTTCCGACGGCGCCGATCGCGACTGCCCTACCACGCCGCTCTCCGAGCAGCACTAACTTACCTCCAAGCGCGTCCGACAGCGTAAACCTCGTGTCCGGCGGCAAATGTTCAATGCGGTGCACCCACTCGCGAATCGCCCGAGGCACATCCCGCATGTCGTCGATCGCTCGGGCGGCGGGGATGAGCGCGCGCATAAAGTCCATCTCGCGGATCCCTCGACAGGCGCCCTCACGAGATGCGCCCACGACAACGCGGTGCCGCTCGACGACGTCGTAGTGCGGCATATAACCGTCGATCAGCATGTCGGACCCTCCTCGCTCGGCCTATGGTCACGGTACCACTGGGATGTAGTTGAAGCGATGAGATCCGTTATAAGGAATCCTTGTAGCTTGAAACCGATTCGCGCCGGCGGCGAGGCCATGCCGCGGTCGCTGCCACCCAGGGCAGCTTAGACGCGCTCGACGAATCGGAGCTCGAAGGCGTCACCGGTCACGAGCTGACGCATGTGCAGAATCAGGACATCCTGAGCAGCTCGGTGGCGGCCACGCTCGCGGCGGCGATGATGATGCTGGCGTCGCTCGCCCGCTGGGGACTCGTCTTCGCCGGCAGGGCCACCGACGACGACCGCGGCGAGCGAGCGAACCCGTTGGTGTTGCTCCTGACGGTCGTTCTTGCGCCGCTCGCCGCAACCCTCATCCAAACGGCCATCTCGCGCGCGGGAATTCGCGGCCGACGACGGCGGGGCGAAGCTGGTCGGCACGCCTCGCATGGGCTCGTCGCCGCGTTGCGCACGATCGAGAGCGCCAGGCTCGCGAGGCCCCTCCCCGCTAACTCCGCGACGGCTCACCTGTTCATCATCAATCCGCTCACGCCGGGAGGGATGATGGCGCTCTTCAGCACGCATCCGCCCACGGCACAGCGGATCGCGCGGCTACTGGGCGAGGGGCCGCGAGCCGCGCGCACCTAGAGCTTGACGTCTCGAATCCCCAACCAGTAACCAATCCGACTCACTGCGAAATGCCCGAGGAAGCTGAGCGTGAGGATAACGAAGACGTCCGGCCCTGTGAGGCGAACCCGGGTCCAGACGAGGGCCAGTGCCCCGATCACGTAGTCGAGCTGGTCGGCCGGGATCCAGGGGCGCCCCGGAGCGATTCCCAGGCGCCGCTTGACGAAGCTCTTGAGAGCGTCGCCGCCCATGGCCCCCAGCCCAAACCTGATCCCGACCGCCGGCCAGTCGTCGTCGCGCAGGAGCGCCCCTGACCACGCGATGCGCGATTGGATCAGAGCCGTGACCAGCGCCGCGAACAGTCCCAACGTGAATCCGACGGTCGTCTTATGACTGCCGAGCCACCGGGCGCTGATTGGGCGGTTCCAACCGGTCCAGAACCTCAGAAACGGCGGCGCCATGTTCGCGAGGTAGGCTGGCGCCATGAAGTAGAGCAGCTGTGCGATGCGGATTGTCCGCTTTCCTCTCTCTCCTCGTCCCTAGCCAGGCCCGCTCAGTGGCTAGGGGCCCCGGGTCGTCGTTTGGTCGTCGTCCCCGACGAGCACAATGTGCTCCAAGTCGGGGAGCATGGCGCGGAGCATGGCCACCTTGCGCACGTACAGGGACTCGGTCGTTACCAAGACCTTGGCCTGCCCAATCGTGAGCCGCGCTTTGATCGGCTCCGCTCCGAAAGCGGAGAAGAGCGGGCAGAAGACCGCGCGATGCTTCAACGTACCGAGGGCAGTGACGTAGAGCTCGGGAATCCTCCCGAGCAAGGCGAAGACGCGGCCGCCCGGCACGACTCCGAGCAGATCGAGGACGTTGGCGAACTGATTCGTGAGCGTGCGCAGGCGGCCGTAGCTGTAGTCGTGGACTTCGTGCCTCTTGCCGAGCCAGCGGATGGCGAGCTGGTCGCAGCACGGCCCGAGCGCGTGCCGGTCTACTGCTGCATGGGCGATGTTCAGGCTCCGCGGGTCGCCGGGGAGGCCTCCCAGCTCGCGACGCGTATCCGCCCACGCAGGTGCGGCGAGGGGCGCGGCGACCGTTCCGGTGCTCACCGCACCCGCATCTTCTCGAAGATGCGGGCTTCCATTATCGCTGCTCCCTTTGACTAGAGTCACGGGGTGGCGCCGACGTAGTGAAACCGGTTGCGCACCAGCCCGAGCACGACGGGCGCTTGGCTGCGGTAGGGGGCGAGGCGGGCTGCGAGCGCGCTACTGGGCCCGCAGCGGTTAGCGAATGCCAAGCGTTCGTCGCTACTCGTGGCTGTCCCGTTCACCTTTGAAGCTCCGCTCACGGCGCCTCCCAAAACAACCGGTATGCCAAGCAAGTGTGACATTCCAGTGTGCCTGCGCGGCGCTGACGCCATTTGGAAATTCGCGTGAAATGCCGCTCATGCATCGACAAGGGACGGTCCTCATTTCCTCATCGAGCCCGCGACCGGCCGCGGCCGGCGGGACGGGAACCGCATCGCACGTTTGCCGGGGCGGCTCTTCGTCGTGATCTCACGGCTTTTTCAGGCTGCGCACACCATGCTTGGTCCAGCCGGAGGTCAAAACCGCTATGGGAGGTCGTATGAAGATCACGACACGGGACGTGGCAGCAGCAGCAAAGCAGGGGGCCGCGCGCGCGCGGATCGCCGCGCGCAAGGCGGCGACCCGCATGATGGCGACGATAGATGCCGCACTGGTGAAGGCCGGGGCGGCCGCGAAGCAGCGCGCGCGCCGGCGCCTGGTGAAGGAGGCCCTAAAACTCGCTGGGGAGGCGGCGCTCGTCGCGGGAACGACCGCCGCGGCGACGCTCGCCGCACGGACCGTCGCGCGGGCGACCAGGCAGGCCAGAGCATGAGGCGCGCGACTGCGATTGAGGCAGACGGTCGCCGTCCGTGGCACGAAGCCCTCGAGCACGGCGCGGTGCGCGACTTGTGGGTGCACGCGACGACGTGGCCCGAGCTCCTGGCCGAGCCAGGGCGGGCCGTCGGGGCTCCTGACGGGCGTGCCGGCGACTCGTCGCAACGCCTCCGCGAGCTGGAAGTGGCAGCGGCGGGCCGCGAGCGTCTGCTCACGCGATGGCTCAACGAGCTGTTGTACCGCGCCCAGGCCGAATGGTGGATCCCCGTGGACTTCGCGGACGTGCGCGCGATCGACGGGGCGGTCCGCGCGCGAGTGCGCGGCGTGCGGCCGAGCGAGCCGACGGGCGCGCTCACGACGGCCGCTCTCGAAAGGGTGGAGGTGGACGACGTGCCGGGGGGGCTCGAAGCGCGGATTGTGCTCAAGACGTGAGCACGGCGTCGCCGGCGCCTCGAAGGCATCTTCAGCCGACCTCCATCTTCCGAGAACGCGTACGCGCCTAGGGTTCAAAAAGACCAGCGCGCAAGGCTGCATGTTCGCCCGAATGCCCGAAAAGAGAGCGGAACGGGAAGCTGCGAACACAATGATGGGCAGGACCCTCACGCTCGCTTCATGACCCCCCAAAGCTTTCTTCACACCCTTCTCACGGCCGGTCGCGCCGCGACCGGGTATGGATCAGCCGTGGAAGCGCGCCTCCTGACACTCTCCGATAACGCCAGTCGCGTGCTCGAGGCGCGTTACCTGCGGCGTGACAGCGCACGGCGCGTGGTCGAGACGCCCGACCAGCTCGTGGAGCGGGTCGCCCGGGCGGTCGCCCAGGCCGAGCTGCTGCTGGGGGACGCGGCGCAGGCGCGGCGCTGGGAAGAGGAGTTCCACTCGGCGCTCGCCGCTCGCGTGTTCCTGCCGAACAGCCCCACGCTGATGAACGCCGGGACGCCGCTCGGCCAGCTCAGCGCCTGTTTCGTGCTGCCGGTCGACGACACCATGGAGGACATCTTCGAGGCCGTCAAACAGCTGGCCATAGTGCAGCGGACCGGCGGCGGCACCGGTTTCTCGTTCTCGCGGCTGCGGCCGCGCGGCGACGTCGTGGCGTCGACGGGCGGCGAGGCATCGGGTCCCGTCTCGTTCATGCGGATTTTCGATTGCGCGACCGAGCACATCAAGCAGGGAGGCAAGCGGCGCGGCGCGAACATGGGCGTGCTACGGGTCGATCATCCGGACATCCTCGACTTCGTCGGTGCGAAGCGCGAGGAGTCCGCGCTCCGCAACTTCAACCTCTCCGTCGCCGTGACGGACGCGTTCATGGCGGCCGCCCGGCGCGGCGCTCGCTACGACCTCATTCACCCGCGCACCGGCCGCTCGGCGGGCCGACCGCGGGCGGACGAGGTGTTCGAAGCGATCGTCACGGCGGCATGGGAGCACGGCGACCCCGGGTTGTTGTTCGTCGACGCCATCAACCGCGACAACCCGCTGCCGCACCTGGGCCCGATCGATGCGACGAATCCGTGCGGGGAGGTGCCCCTCCTCCCCTACGAGTCCTGCAATCTGGGGTCGATCAACCTCGCCAGTCTGGTGCGCGGGTCTCACGGCGACTGTGCCGTCGACTGGGAGCGCCTGAGTGCAGTGGCCCGCACGGCGGTGCGATTCCTGGACGACGTCATCGAGGTGAACCGGTTCCCCATCCCGGCCATCGAAGCGCGCACTCGCGCCACCCGCAAGATCGGGCTCGGCGTCATGGGGTTCGCCGAGCTGTTGATCCGCCTGGGGATTCCGTACGACTCGGGCGAGGCGGCCCGCATGGCGCAGACACTGATGGAAGCCGTTGGCGCCGCCGCGCGGCGCGCTTCGGAAGAGCTCGGGGCCGAGCGGGGAACGTTCCCCGCCTGGAAGGGCAGCCTGTACGAACGTCGCGGGCTACGCATGCGCAACGCCACAGTGACCGCGATCGCGCCCACCGGGACGCTGAGCATCATCGCGGGAACCAGTGCGAGCATCGAGCCGCTGTTCGCGCTCGCCTACCGGCGTAGCCACGTGCTGGCCGGCGAGACACTCCCGGAGGTCAACCCCCTGCTCCGGGAGGCCTTGGAGCAACGGGGCGCCGACGCCGACGCCATCGTCGATCGCGTGCTGGAACAGGGCCGCCTGCGCGACGTGGCCGGCGTGCCGCCCGATGTCGCGCGCCTGTTCGTCACCGCGCTGGATATTCCACCCGAGCGTCACCTCGCGATTCAGGCCGCGTTTCAGCGCCACGTGGACAATTCCGTCTCGAAGACGGTGAATCTCCCTGCGGACGCGACGCCAGGCGAGGTGGCCGCCCTCTACCGGCGCGCGTGGGAGCTGAAGCTCAAGGGGGTGACGTTGTACCGTTACGGCAGCCGGTCGTCGCAGGTGCTCGAGCTGGGCGTCGACCAGGCGGGCTATCACTTCGAGCACGCCTCGGCGTGTGACCCGGAGGAGTGCCGCGTTTGAGCGACCTCCGGGAGCTTTCGCAGCATGGAGCGCATGCACGGCTCCAAGCCCTACCGGGTGACCCTCGGGTAGCTGAACGCCGACGCCTGGAGCGAAGATGAGGCGACGTGGAGCAGCGCGTCGTGCAAGCCGCCGGGACGGCGTGCGAGACCTCCGTGAGAGCCTCTCAGGGGTTGCCTCAGCTTCGCTTCATTGTGTCGCCGCTAGGCTGCCAGAATGACTGAGGCTGAGCTCACCCTGTTCGCGCCGGAGGCGAGCCGGGACTTCGGCGCCAAAGTGGCGCAGGCCCTGGGCCTGCCCCTCGCGCACCACGAGGAGCGCGCGTTCGAAGACGGCGAGCACAAGTCCCGGCCACTCGTGAACGTGCGCGGCCGCGACGTGTTCGTGCTGCATTCCCTCTACGGCGACGCTCGTGAGAGCGCGAACGACAAGTTGTGCCGCCTGCTCTTCTTCATCGGCGCATTGAAGGACGCCGCCGCCGCCCGGGTCACGGCGCTCGTGCCCTACCTCTGCTACGCGCGCAAGGACCAGAAGACCAAACCCCGCGACCCGGTGACCACACGGTACGTGGCGGCGCTGTTCGAGGCGGTGGGCACGGACCGCATCGTGACGATCGACGTCCACAACCTCGCGGCGTATCAGAATGCGTTCCGCTGCGGCACGGACCACCTCGAGGCCAGGGGGCTGTTCGTCGAGTACCTGCGGCCGCGGCTCGGGGATTCGGCCGCGGTGGTCGTCTCGCCGGACATCGGCGGTGTGAAGCGGGCCGACAGGTTCCGGGTCGCGCTCGGGGCGACGCTCGGGCGCGAGGTGCCGCTCGCCATCATGGAGAAGGAGCGCAGCGGCGGAGTGGTGACGGGGCAGGCCCTCGTGGGCGACGTCGCCGGTCGAGTGGCGGTGGTGATCGACGATCTCATCAGCACCGGGACGACCCTGGCCCGTGTGGCGGCCGCATGCCGGGAGCGCGGCGCGACGCGCGTGGTCGCGGCGGCGACGCACGGCATCTTCAGCGAGGACGCCAACGCCCGGCTCGCCGAACCCGCCCTCGCCGAGGTCATCGTGACCGATACGGTCCCGCCGATTCGCCTGACCGCGCCCGCCGTCCTGCGCAAGCTCGTGGTGCTCGACGCCGCGCCGTTGTTCGCCGCCGCGGCGCGCCGGATCCACGAGGGCGGTTCTCTCGTCGAGCTGCTCGGCGCCTGAGGGTCACGCCTCTCGAATGTGTCGGTCGGCGAGCGTGAGGTAGGCCTGAGCGCGGTTGAACCACTGGGACGGATACCGCACCGTCGGGTCGTCCAAGTGCCAGGCTGCGAGCTTCGCGCGCAACACGGCTCGGACGCTCTCGTAAAAGTGGATCAAGCGGTCGGGTGGATGGTCCTCCGCGAGCGCATGGTAGTGCACCAGGAGCATCGCGCCCACCGAGGGCGCTCCCAGGCGCTCGCACTCCATCGCGAGATAGGCGAGCTCGTCCGCCGCATCGAGGGTCCGGAACTCGCGGTTGAACTCGACGCAGTCAATGATCGCCGGCGGCGGGCCGAGGCAGATGTGCTCCGGCCGGAGGTCGCCGTGTCCCTCGACGATCCGACCGGCGCTGACACGAGCGTCCAGCACGGAGGCTTCCCGCTCGAGGAAGGCGTCTTGGGCCGCCACCGTCCGGGCAATGACGTCGGCCGGCAGGCCGTAGCGAGCCTCGGCCAGCGCGCTGCCGTTGGCGGCGATCTCGGCCCGCAGGCGTTCGCGGTAGGCGAGGGGGCTCAGGGGCGCGCGTGGCGCGTGCCGGTAGAACGCCACGAGCAGCTCGGCCACGGCACGCAGTGCGGCACCGTCCACGCCATCCACCGTCTGGGCCGCGATGACGTGATCGAGCATCCGCTCCCGCGGCAGGCGGCGCATCCTGACCAGCCAATCCACCGGTGCGCCGGCGCCGCCGATGGCAAACCGGCGACGGGCATCGGCCGTGAGGGCGACCACGTCCAGATACACGGCCGGCGCGAGGCGCCGATTGAGCCGCACTTCCTCCTCCGCGTCGTGGCGCCGCGCCGCGACGGTCGTGAAATCCAGAAACGGGTATCGCACCGGCTTCTTGAGCTTGTAGGCGTGCCGATCGGTGAGGAACACCCATGCGAGATGCGTCTCTACCGCCTCCACGGCGCTCGGACGGTCGGGATAGCTGTCCGGGCGCTCGAGGAAGGCGACCTTCGCCGCCAGTTCGCAGGTCTCGGCGAGAGCCGTCATCAAGACACCTCTCCACTCGTGGTCGATGAATCGAATCAGCACCCGCCGCCGCGAAGCGCGGATGAATGTCCCAGGAAGAGAGCTTCACGCGCCCTGCAATCGGGTTTCACTTCGGTCTCATGGCCGTCTCAAATCGAGGAGATAAAGTGAAGGCAACAACCAGGAGGAGAGCGTGCGTGTGAGCCGACCCTTGAAGCTCGGGTTCGCCGGCGACGTCATGCTGGGTCGCCTCGTGAACGAATCGCTTGCCGGCGGCGATTACGCCCGTCCGTGGGGCGACACGCTGGCCTCACTCCGGGCGCTCGACCTCTTCTTCGTCAATCTGGAATGCGCCCTGACCGCCCGAACGGAGCGCTGGCCCGACGGGGGAAACAAGCCGTTCTACTTCCGGGCGGATCCCGCGGCCGTCAGGACCCTTACGCTCGGTCGAGTCGCCTTCGCCTCGCTCGCCAACAATCACATCGGCGACTTCGGCCCGGAGGGGCTCCGCGACACGATCGCCGCCCTGGACGGCGCCGGTATCGCGCATGGCGGCGCGGGCATCGACGGTATGAGCGTGCGCGAGCCGGCGCTCCTCACCACCGACGCGACCCGGGTCGCTGTGCTCGCGTTCGCCGATTACCCGGCGGAGTGGGCCGCCACGGCGGCCGCGCCCGGGATCAACTACACGCCGATCTCGCTCGCGCACGAAGACTTCGACGAAGTGCGGGTGGCTGTCGCGGTGGCCCGGGAGCAGGCGGATGTCGTGGTCTTCTCCATTCACTGGGGCCCGAACATGTCCGAGCACCCCACGCCCGCGTTCCGCGACTTCGCGCATGCCGTCGTCGATGCCGGGGCGGACATCTTCTGGGGCCACAGCGCGCACGTGCCTCAGGGCGTGGAGCTACGCAACGGCCGCCTGATCCTGTACGACACGGGCGATTTCGTGGACGACTACGCGGTGGACGAGCGGTTGCGCAACGACCTGTCGGCGCTGTTCGTCGTCCAGCTGGCGCCGACCGGCGTGGACAGCGTGGAGGTCGTCCCCGTGCAGATCGCCGACATGCAGGCGCGCCTCGCCCACGGGCCGGAGCGCGAGTGGTTCGTCGAGCGCTTCGGCGCGCGGTGCGCGGAGCTGGGGACGAAGATCACCGCGGAGCCCGGCAAGCTGCGCGTGGGTCTCCCGGTCTTGACTCGCTGAACTTCAGGCTAGGACTCGCACACGATGTGCGTGTCCGTGCCCTTCACGTCCATCAGCTTCTGAATCTTGTCGAGCACGAGGACCTGCAGCGCCTTGGCGTCCGCGGCCTCCGCTACCGCCACGATGTCCGGAACGCCCCAGCACATGTCCGCGGCCTTGATTCCCGCGATGCGGCGCAGCTGCTGCACCACCTCCGCCGGCTTCCCGCTGGCGGCGTTGACGAAGATGTAGGCTCTCATGATGACGTTCCTCCGCTGTTGCCTATCACGCCCCCCCCGGCGCGCTCACTGAGCGGTCATGGGCGACACCTGGACGTGGGCCTCCACGAACGACAGCCACTTGTCGGTTCCGCGCGCGATTGCCGTGCAAATGTCCGCGCTGCAACGGTCGCCGAGATTGTCGGTCTCATCGATCGACCGCCGCATCCCCGCGCCGAACTCCGCGAGCGCCCGGCCGAGGGCGCCGACGTGGTCGAGGCCATCGGCGATACCGCGCGGATACGCCGTCAGGTCCGAGCGCTGGGCGACGCTCTGGAGCGTCCCATCGGCGATGCCCCCGAGCTGCACCGCGCGCTCGGCCAGGAGGTCGGCGTACTCCGCGGCGGCGGCGTAAATCTCGTCGAACAGCCGGTGCAGCGCGATGAACTGCGGCCCCTTCACATTCCAATGCGCCTGCTTCGCCTGGGCGGCGAGATCGATGGCGGCGGCGAGGCGCTCGTTGAGAATCTCGGTGACTTGCTCCCGCACGCCCTCGGGCAAGTCGTTGCTCGTCTCATATGCGATGATGGACACGGTTCCTCCGTTGTGAGGTCGCTAGGCCCTTGCGGCGGTAACCCTTCATGACGGCCGTCGAGTACCCGTTCTGCGGATCGCGTCCCGCGTCGAGCAGCTCCTGCACCTTGGCCGGCCCGCGGTTGTAGGCGAGCAGGGCCAGGCTCAGCTCCCCGTCGTAGCGCTCCAATAGATCGCGCAGGTAGCGAAAGCCGAGGCGCAGGTTGGTCCTGGGGCCGTAGAGCTGCTGCGTCGTCAATCCCGGCTCGAACAGCCGCGCCGTGCTGGGGAGGATCTGGGTGTAGCCGACGGCTCCGGCCTTGCTGGTCGCTCCGGCGGAGAAGTTCGATTCCGTCTTGACGAGGCGGAAGGCGAGTGCCGGATCGACTCCCTCGGCCAGCGCAAGGTCGTAGATCGCAGCGGACAGGTCGGCGGCGATACCGTAGCGGGTCGAGTATCCGATGATCGCGTTGGCGCGGTCGAGCTGCAACCGGGCCACGGCGAGCTCGCCGCGGGCCGTCTCCAACGACTGAGACGGACTGGGAGAGTCGTGCAGCCGGGCGGGCGGCGCCGAAGACGACGGCCGGTCGTCGCCCGTCGGGCGGCGCGCCCAACCGGCGACGCCGCTGAGGAGCAACGCACCAAAGACGATCACTCCGCCCCGCAGCGTCAGCTCTTGGGTTCTCGTGCGCATGAGCTCGCTCCTATGAATCGGCGTCGTGCCGTGAACGCGCCGCACCCGCAAGGACGGTCCTGCGCGCGGTGAGCGCACGGCGGTAGACGTCGAGGTACTGGAGGAGGGGGCGCTCCCAACCGACCGGCTGCGCCATTGCGGTACGCAGCATGGCACGCCATCTCGGCGCGTCGCGGTAGCGATCGATCGCCCGCTGCACGCCGTGATCCAGGGCCGCCGGCTCGTACTTGCTGAACAGAAACCCCGTGTCCTCGTCCACGATGCTGTCGAGCAGCCCGCCCACCCGCCGCGCGACGGGGATCGCGCCGTAGCGCTGCGCGCGCAGGTGCGTCAGCCCGCAGGGCTCGTACAGGGAAGGCATGAGTGACGGCCGGTCTGCCCTTCCAAGTTCCGGCTTCCGCCTCTACTCCCATGCGCCCAGCCTAACGCGGCGATTCTAGCCGGGTCGTGAAGACCATTTGAAGTAACGCTCATACCGGCGCGAGCCGTTTCACCACAGCTGGTATTCATCGTCGAACCATGTCCGCTCGCCCGTTGTGACGACACTCGACCGGTTTCCAGCATCTTATGCCACCGCGGATCTGTCATCCGGGGTTCACAGTACTTTCATGTCCGCTAAGGTCTGCTTCTTCTTAGCAGGATGCGCGTCTTCCGATTCTAATGATCTGAGGCGTAGGGCCTGAAGAAAGGAGTTGGCGTATGTGGCAGTCGAAAAGCGATAAGGACCTGGAGCGGGACGTCAGGGATGAATTGGCGTTCGATCCGAGGGTGGACGTGAAGGCAATTGCCGTCTCGGCGAAAGCTGGGGTTGTTACGCTGAGTGGCTCGGTGCCGACGTATGCCGCGAAGGTCGGGGCCTACCACGACGCCGAGCGCGTGAGTGGTGTCCGCGCCGTCGTGGAACACATGGACGTATCGTTGCCCGACACGCACGCCCGGAGCGACGCTGACCTCGCGAAGGCTGTGGCCGACTCACTAAGCTGGGACGTTGAGGTGCCCCAGAGCAAGATCAAGACTTCGGTTCGCGACGGCTGGGTCACGCTCGAAGGGACAGTGGATTGGGCGTATCAACGTTTCGCAGCCGAAGGAGCACTTCGCTACCTCACCGGGGTGAAAGGACTCAGAGATCTGATCGCCGTCTCCCCGTCACCGGCGAGCTCGATCGAGGTGAAGCAACACATCAAGGCAGCGCTGACGCGGAGTGCGGAGGCTGACGCACAGGGAATCACGGTTGATATCGCGGACGGCGGCGTCACGCTCCGTGGCACAGTGCACTCATGGGCAGAACGGGAAGAGGCGGTGCGAGCGGCGTGGGCGACTTCAGGCGTCCGCAAGGTTCAGGACGAGTTGACCTACGCCTAACAGCGCTGCGAAGGG
>DASQIB010000296.1:0-3787 GCA_035631795.1 Gemmatimonadales bacterium
GAATTGCTCCACGAGGGCGCCCGGAGCGCCGTACCACGTGAACCGGTTGAAGGTTCTGACCGCCACGATGTCGGTGCGGTTCACGAATCCGCTCGTGTCCTGGAAATTGCGCTCGAGGCCGAGGAGCTCGAAGTGGTTGCCGTACGCACGCCCGGTGCGGTCGGCGAAGGTGATGTCCCACAGCTTCCCGGCCCGGCCGCCTGCGGTGTCCCGCGTCCACGCCCCCGCGACCTGGACCGACGAGAACCAGATGTTGCGCCACACCACGCGCGCGTCCACGCCGAGCACGCGGTTATAGGCGTCGCCATCGATCCGGTCGGTGTAGGCCAGCCCGACCGTCGAGGTCGGTCCGAGGTCCCGTCGCAGGCGGAGCATGTTGTAGACGGGGTTCGCTCCCGTGGCCGATTGGTCCTGATTGTCGACGGCGCCCAGGTATGCGATCCCCATGCCGCCGACCTTGCCGGCGAGCTTCGCGCCGAATACCGGCTGCACGATGCGTCTCATGTAGATCAACTGGTTCGGCGTGTCGAATTGCTCGAGGCCCTCGAGAAAGAAGGGCCGCTTCTCGGGATAGAAGAGCGCGAACCGCTGGTTCAGCGTGACCTGACCGATGTCAGCCTCGACTTGAGAGAAATCAGGATTGGCCGTTCCGGTCAGACTCAGGTTTTGCGTCACGCCCCAACGCGCGGTGCCGGCCACTTCCGGCGTGCCCTTGTAGTCGTACCCCGCGGATCCAGGCGCACCGTCGACCTTGGTCGTGAATTCGGGAGTGAGATCGAGGACCAGGCCACGGTGCAGCTGTGTGAGGCCGACCAGACGGCCGGACTGGATGAGGAAGCTGGCGTTGGCCCGTACGGCCGGCGTCCAGGTCTCCTCGTATCCCGAGTGCTGGGTTTCCCGAACGATCTGGACGCCCCAGTCCTGTGGATCGGAGCTCTGGTAGCGCAAGCTCTTGAACGGGATCCGGACCTCGACCTCGTACCCCCAATCGGTCACGTGGCCGCGCGACTCGTAGACGTAGTCGGGGTTCAGGTCGATGGTCGCGTCGAACCGGCCGCCCGCGCTGGGCCCCCCGGCTGCGCCGGCGTTCACGCCGTCGCTCCACACGCCGTCTTCCTGCACCCCGAGGGGATTCACCGCGAACATCGTGGCGCGTCGGTGGTCGAGGTACGTATCGAGCAGGATCTCGATGCGATCGTCCGAATCGATGTTGTCGCGGTCCGCGAGCGTGGCGCGCACCACGTGTCCGTGCGCCTCGTAGGCGCGGATGCCGAAGTAGATCGCGTCCGGGCCATACCACACGAGCACCGCCGTCGAGTCGTCCGCGGGACGGCCGTCCACGGGTCGGTACAAGGAGAAGCCGGTGAGCACGGCCGCGCGACTCCACACCGGCTCGTCCAGAACGCCGTCGATCGTCACCGCGTCCTCGAACCGTGGGATGCGCACGTCGAGCTGTTTTGCCAAACCGGAATACGTGTTGCTCTGGTATGAAGCACCCGTCTGCAACAGTAGGAGGACGGCGAACATGGGAAAAACATAAACGGGGAGAAGGGAGAGGGGAGAGGTCCGCTTCGGTCCGAAACTGGCCTACGAACCGTCAGGAACCTCTCCCTTCTCCCCTCTCCCCTTTTGAGTGGTACCGACTATTCGTATCTCAGCGCCTGAATCGGATCGAGGCTGGCCGCCCGCCGCGCGGGCCAGATGCCGAAGAACAGTCCTACCGCGGCGCTGAAGACGAACGCGAGGAGGATGGCGAGGGGCGAGATGAGGGTATTCCAGTGCGCCAGCTGCGACAGCACCACGGCGCCGAACGAGCCGATCAGCACGCCGATGAGGCCGCCCACGAGGCACAGCACGAGTGCCTCGACGAGGAACTGAAACAGGATGTTGAAGCGGGTGGCGCCGAGCGCCTTCCGCACGCCGATCTCGCGGGTGCGCTCCGTGACCGACACGAGCATGATATTCATGATCCCGATGCCGCCCACGAGCAAGCTCACGGCCGCGATCCCCGCGAGCAGGTACTTGAAGGTATCGGTGGTCTGCTGCAGCGTCGCCAGGATGTCGGTCTGGTTGCGGATCTGGAAGTCGTTATCCTGGCCGGGCCGGATCTTGTGCTGGCGGCGCATCACCCGTTCGATCTCAATCATGGCGAGGTTCATCGATTCCAGGTCGCGCGCCTGCACCGTGATGTCGCGCAGCCGATCCGTGCCCATCACGCGATAGCGTGCGGTCTGCAGGGGGATCAAGATCTGCTCGTCGGGATTGAAGAAGGACCCCTGGGAGCCCTTTTCCGAGAGGACGCCGATGATCTCGAAGGAGATGCTGCGGATCATGATGTCCTGGCCGATCATCGCGTTCCGGTTCGAGTTGAGCATTTGCGGGACGGCCGACCCCAGGACCGCCACACGACGGCGCGCGGCGTCGTCGCCGGCGGTGAACATGCGGCCGGCGGTCATCGTATAGTTGTGCACCGTCTGATAATTCGGCGTCGTGCCCATCACGGTGACGTTGATGTTCTGGTCCGCCTTCTGCACCTGGAGGTTGCTCGAGAGCTCCGGGACAACGGCGCTCAGATACTTCGCGTTGTTCGCGAGCGCCGTGTCGTCGTCCATCGTGAGACTCACCCGGTTGCCGCTGGCGACGCCGCGCATGAAGCTCTGACCGGGGTAAATGCTGAGCAGGGTGGGGCCAAGCGCCTGAATGCGGTCCTGCACCGCCTTCTGCGCGCCGGAGCCGAGCGCGATCATGGTGATGACGGCGCCCACGCCGATGATGATGCCCAGCATGGTGAGGAGCGACCGGAGCTTGTTGGCCCGCAGCGCTTCGAGCGCGACCCGGATGATCTCGCCGAGTAGCACGTCAGGTCCCGCCCGTGCCCGACAGGACGATCACGGTGTCCTTGTCCGAGAGCCCGGCCGTCACCTCGATGTAGTCTTGGTCGGTGAGCCCGGTGCGGATCGGCACGGCGGTAATCTTCCCACCGCGCAAGGCGAACACGATGTAGCGTCCCGCCGTCGCGCCGCTCGCGCCGGAGGAGCCGCCGCCCTGCGAGCCCTGGAATTGGGCTCGGATTTGGGCGAGCAGCGCTTGCTCCGCCGGCGTGAGCTCCTGGCCCGTCATCCGCTTCGCGAACGCGGCCTTCACTTGCTCCGGCGTGACGCCGGGGGGCAAGCTGATCACCCTCCCGCTCGGGGTCGTGAACGTTGCGCCGGTCGGTTTCGGCTCGGCCGCGTGGAGCTTGCCGCCGTCCGTGAGGGGCGTGTCGGTGCCGGCGCGCGGCGGCTCGCCGCCCGCGGAGGCGACCTGCTGTTGCACCGTCTTCACGTCGAGGCCGAGCACGCCGGCCGCCGAAGCGAGGTCGCGCGGCGTCCGGAGCGCGGCGTTCGGCACCGCGAGCGCGCCCTGCCGTTGCCCGATGTGAATCTCCACCTCCGTGTTCATGCCGGGCTTCAAGACGTGGCCCGCGTTCGGGATGTTCACCTCGACGGGAAACATCGTGACGTTCTGCGTCACCGTGGCCTGCGGCTCGATCTTCAGGACGCTGCCGTCGAACGTGCGGTTGGGGAAGGCATCCACGGTGATGGTCACGGGCATGCCGGACTGCACCTTCCCGACGTCGGTCTCGTCCACCAGAGCCGACACCTGTACCGTATCGAGGTTCGCCATCTTGAGAATGACGGTGCCGCCGCCGACGTCGTTCGTGGGACTCGAGATCACGGTGCCGAGGACCGCGTCGAGCTCGAGCACCGTCCCGGTGATCGGCGCGCCGAGGTGCGTGTCCTCCATG
>DASQIB010000297.1:0-12526 GCA_035631795.1 Gemmatimonadales bacterium
AACACGAGGTCGAACTCGGGTGGCGCGATTCGAGCAGCGCGAGGCGGGGATCGTGGAGGCGACGAGCCGATACGAGTCGTGGCTCGCGCAACAGATTCCGCTGATCAAGCCGGACCTCTCATCGAAGCACGCGGCGATGAGCGCCGGCATGTTTCCTTTCCTGCGGGCCACTTTTTATCGCTGGGCGGCGCGGTGGCGCGGGACCGTGGAGGATGTCGCGGTCGCGCCCCGCGTCCTCGCCGTCGGCGATCTGCACGTCGACAATTTTGGCACCTGGCGTGACAGCGAAGGGCGCTTGATCTGGGGAGTCAACGATTTCGACGAGGCGTGGCCTCTACCGTATACCAACGATCTGGTCCGCCTAGCAACCAGCGCGCTGATCGCCGTCGATTCCGACGACCTCACGATCGAGCCTAAGCACGCGGTGGCCGCGATCCTCGATGGCTATGAAGCGTCTCTGGAAAAGGGGGGCGGTGCCTTCGTCCTCGCCGAGGGTCATGCGGCGCTGCGCGAGATGGCCGTCGATCGCCTGCACGATCCGGAGAAATTCTGGGATAAGCTCGAGGCCTTTCCAACCGTTCGAACTCCGGTCCCATCACCGGTGCTCGCCGCGCTGGAGCGCGCCCTTCCAGAGCGGAACCTCGAGATCCGCATCGTGCATCGCGTTGCGGGCCTCGGAAGCCTGGGCCGGCAGCGTTTCGTGGCCCTCGCCCGATGGCGCGGTGGCCGGGTGGCACGCGAGGCGAAGGCGCTTGCCCCCTCGGCGTGTGTGTTCGCGGAAAGCGATAGGGGCTCGAGTGTTTCCTACGGCGCCGTACTCCGCCGGGCTGTGTGGGTGCTGCGGGGGACGGATCGGCGGATCCATTACGAAGCAATCCTGCGGCATGGAGTCCGCTGCCCCGACCCGTGTGTGAACGTGACGGGCCCGTGGTTGATCCGGCGTCTCGCTCCGGATTGCTCCCGCATTCCGTTGAACGTGCTTCCCAAGAAGCGAGATGCCGAGCGGTTGCTGTACGCAATGGGCTGGGAGACCGCGAACGTGCATCTCGGGAGTACGAATGCACGTGTCGTGCTCGCCGACCTGAACCGTCGCGGCAAGCGCTGGCTCTACGAGGCCGCGTGCCGCATGGTCGACACGATCGACGAGGACTGGCGAGCGTGGCGGAAGGCTGAGGGCTGATGGGATTAGAGCCCACCGCTAAGGAATCAGCACCGTTGGCACGACATCAAATGCCATAGACCGGCCGTTACGACGCACCTCGAAGCGAACTACGTTGGCGCTCTGCACCAAGGTCGGCAGGGCGGCAGGCTGGAGGAACTCCGACCCCGGCCGCCCGGCGATCGTGACCACCTCGTCGCCTACGCGCAGCCCCGATGCGTACGCAGCGCCATCAGCCCGAGTCGCGGCTACGTCCACCCCTCCTTGCGGGGCGGGCGCGAGCGCCAGCCCAATGCTCCGAAGGCCCGGCGGGGGCGGAATCACGCCGTCGGGGTTGTTCACGCGGATCCGTTTGTTCCGTTGATCCAACGTGATGACGAAGTGCCGCAACAGGCGCGCGCCGAGCAGCAGTTCGCGTGGAAACCCAGGCGGCGGCGAGACGATGCCCACGATAGGTCGCTGAATGGTCGTGGCACCCAACCGCACGTCTCCATCCAGCCGTGCCGAGAACACCGGCACGGGGGGTTGGCCGCCGATCGAGGCGGAGCCCGTGGGCACGCGACCCGAAACGAACCGCAACGAATCGGCCACTTCTGGCGCGCAGTCGATCGCTGCCGAGCCCTGGGTGTCGAGAACGGCAGGGTAGCGACGACCGCCGATGTCCACATCGACGCCGAGATGCTGACCCATTTCGACCAAGGCGAACACATCTCGACCGTTCGGCTCCCCCAGAGCCCCCCGTTCGAAACGGACGCTGAGCGCGGGGTAGTCCACCGTCAGTAGGAGGTCGCGGTACGCGGTCAGGCCCAGGAGACCATCGACTCCGGGCAAGAGCTCGGGGCCTTTTACCACGGGAAGATCACGCAGAACGAGGTCGCCGATGCGGAGAGAGTCCACCGAAGAAGGATTATCCGCCGGCAGATGGAGCTCGGTCGCCATTCGCTCCGTCACGAGCACGATCGGCGCTCCGGTCTCGATCGCGAAGACGAACGGCCCGCGACCGTTCACCATCACTTCCACTGTCGCACGATCCTGCATGATCAGGTGCAGCGGCACGGTCGCGCCTTGGACCGGGAGATCGACGCGCCTGGGTGCGAGTGCGCTCGCCGATAGTTGCTGCTGGGCTAACGCCCGGCCTGAGGACAACACCACGCTCGTGAGTACAGTGCACCAGATGGCGGTTTGGGACACAGACACCTCCTGGTGCGATAGGATGCCCTGCACTATCGAAGCGTCGCAGGGTCCCACGTGCCCACAGGACGCGGACAACCCGAGTGTCGCCGAGCCGCGTACCTTTCGGCACCATGTGGACCCGTCTCCTGAGGCCCTTCGTCTTGATGTTCCTGTTCCCGGCGTGCGCCTGGCCCCAAGCCGCGCAGCTCACAACGGCTGCCCAGGTTCTCGACCGCTACAAGCAGGCCCTCGGCGGCACGCAGGCCATCGCGAACGTTCAATCCATGACCGTACGGGGCGAAGTGGAGAGCAATGCAACGCCGGGTAAGCCGACCTTCGTCTACTACGCGAAACCGTTCAAGTCGCTCTTCAAGCTCACCCGCGTCGACGGTACTCAGATCACCGCGGGATTCGACGGGAAAGTGTCCTGGACCATTACATCCAAAGGTGCGGAAATCGACACAGGGACTCCTGTCGATGCGGTCCGCCGCGATGCCGATCTCCAGTACGCGCTGCACCAGCCTGATTATTTCAAACAGCTCGAACTCGCCGGCATCAGCGATTTTGAGGGTCGTCGGTGCTATTGGTTGCACGGCACGACCAACTGGGGAAAAGACAACAACCAGTTCTACGATGTCGCGACCGGACTGCTCGTTGGCTATCGCTTCGAGTCCGACGACGCGTCCAAGACGCTCACGTTCGCCATTTTTGAGGAGTACAGGAATTTTGGTGGTCCCTTGATCGCCACCAGAAACACCACCCGCGCGGGCAAGAACAGTCGAACTTTCACATATCAATCCGTGAGCTACGAGCCACTCGCCGATTCCATCTTCGAATTGCCGCCGGCCGTCAAGACCCTGATCAAGTAGGGCCGGGAACCCCCCCCACCGGTTGATAGCTCTTCGATTCTGGCTCGACGCATGTCCGGCCTATATCATAGACTGTCCCCCCTCCCTCCCCTGGCCCGAGGCGCATGACCGCGTCCGAGACCCCCACCGCCGTGCGCCTCGCTGCAGCCCTAGCGGGCCGCTACGCGATCGACCGGCAGCTCGGCGCCGGCGGAATGGCAACGGTCTATGTCGCCCGGGATCTGAAGCACGATCGCGAGGTGGCGATCAAGGTGCTGCGCCCCGAGCTCGCCGCCGCGCTCGGCGCTGAGCGCTTCCTCCAAGAGATTCGCGTAAGCGCCCGACTCGACCACCCTCACATCCTGACGCTGATCGACTCCGGCGAGAGCAACGGGTTTGTGTGGTACGTCCTGCCTTTCGTGCGCGGGGAATCGCTGCGCGAGAAGCTCACGCGGGAAAAGCAGCTGTCAGTCGAGGACGCGGTGCGCATCGCGATGCAGGTCGCCAGCGCCTTGGACTACGCCCACCGCCGCGGGATCATTCACCGGGACGTCAAGCCCGAGAACATCCTGCTGCACGAAGGGGAGCCTGTCGTGGCGGACTTCGGCATCGCGTTGGCGGTGCAGGAGGCGGGGGGTCCGCGCCTTACCGAGAGCGGCGTTGCGCTCGGCACACCGCTGTACATGAGCCCCGAGCAGGCGACCGGAGGGGGGGGGCGCGAGCTCGATGCGCGTTCAGATGTGTACTCGCTCGCGGCGGTAGTCTACGAGATGCTGGCCGGAGAGCCGCCGCACACGGGCCCGACGGCCCACGCGGTGATCGCGAAGCTCCTCACCGAACGACCGACGCCGCTTCGCACGGTCCGGGACGCCGTCCCCGAGGGGATCGACGCCACTCTGGCGAAGGCGTTAGCGAAGGTGCCAGCGGACCGGTACGGCGGCGCGGCGGAGTTCGCGGCCGCCCTCGCGGTCGCAGCGCGTGCCACCTCCCGGCAGCCCTCGCGGTGGACCACCCGGGTGGTGCTTGCCGCCTGTGCGGTTGCCGTCATGCTCGCGGTGGTCGGCTACGCCATGCTGACGAATTCGCACGCACCCGCCGACAAGTCGATCGCGGTGCTCCCGCTGGTCAATGAAAGCGGTGCGACGGAAGATCAGATTCGCTCTGACGGGATGACCGAGGCCCTGATCGACGCGCTCTCCCGCGTGCCCGGCCTCCGCGTGCCGTCGCGGACACAAGTCTTCGCCTATCGGAACGCCGGACTCGACAGCCGAACCATCGGCGCGCAGTTGCACGTCGCCACGATGCTCGAGGGTAGCTACCAGCGGGCTGGCCCGGCCCTCCAGGTGAGCCTCCGGCTCGTCAACGCCAACGATGGGTACGTGCTCTGGTCTGACACGTTCCGGCGCGATCCGAAGGACGTGTTCGCGGTTCAGGACGCGATCTCTCAAGCCGTTGTCGGGGCGCTTCGGATACGGTTTGCGGGAGACGCTCGGCCTGTCGCGCACCGTCCCACGGAGAATCTCGCGGCCTACGAGTTCTACCTGCAGGGCCGCTGGTACTGGAATCAGCGCAGCGGTGGGGCCGTGCCGCTGCGTCAAGCGATCGGCTTCTTCACGCGGGCCATCGCCCTGGATTCGAACTACGCTCGTGCCTGGGCCGGCCTGGCGGATGCGTACAGCATGCTACCGGCCTTCGGCGATGCCGTGCCGGCGGAGGCATTCGCCCAGGCAAAGCACGCCGCGGAGCGCGCGCTCGCGCTGGACAGCACGCTCGCGGAGGCGCATACATCGGCTGGAATCATCGGGGTATTCCACGATTGGGACTGGCCGGCGGCCGCACGCGAATTTGACCGGGCGCTGGCCCTCGATTCGACCGAACCGCGGACGCACCTGTTCCACGCCTGGTACTACGTCGCCCAAGGCCGGCTAGCGGACGCGCTGCGCGAGGTCCGGACGGCACAGCAGCTCAACCCCACGTCGCCGGTCATCAGCACCCGAGTCGGGTCGACGCTCTACTATCTCCGCCGTTACGACGACGCGGCGGCCGAGCTGCGGCAGGCGCTGGTGCTCGACTCCACGAACAGCGGTGCACGAGCCGAGCTCGGACGAGTGCTGGTGCAGCAGCATCGCTTTGCCGACGCGCTGGCTGCGTTCCCCGACGCGTTCGATCAGCAAGCGGGCTACCTGGGCGGCGGCAGCCTCGGCTACGCGTACGGCATGGCGGGCCGTCGCGCCGAGGCCCGCGCGATCGAGCAGCGTCTCGAGCGTCGGGCGCAGGCGCGCTACATCGATCCCGAGGCCTTCGCGTTGGTAGACATCGGCGAGGGAGACACCGCACGGGCGCTCGGCTGGCTGGAGCGCGGCGCGCGCGAGCGGTCCTTTTATCTGCCCTTTATCGCTGCCGATCCTATCTTCGCTCCTCTGCATGGGAATGCACGCTTCCTCCAGATCCTCCGGACGGTCGGGCTCCGCCTGCCCTCCGACTCCGCCCCCTGAAGCCCTTGCACTACACATTGACAGCGTGAGACCTGCGGCGCACAGTCAGTGCTCCTTGCCTTCCGAGAGTCCCTTATGAGACAGCCGGGCATTCTTGTTGTCGCGTTCCTCAGTCTCATCGCGACCACCGCCGTAGCGCAAATGAAGTTCTCGGCGACCCCTGTCTTGCAGAGCGGCAAAACCGCCGGGGGTACGTCCATCGCCTATCCAAAGACCGACAGCGCCGAAGTCACCGCAGTTATGCTCGACATCGGCCCTGGAGGGCAGACAGGCCGCCACATGCATCCGTACCCAACCTTCGTCTACGTGCTAGAGGGAGCGATCGACGTCGAGATGGACGGAGGTGCGGTTCACAGCTACAAGGCTGGAGATTCGGTCCTCGAGGTAGTCAACACCTGGCACAACAGTAAGAACAAGGGGACGACGCCAGCAAAGGTACTCGTGGTCTTTGCTGGCGTACACGGGAAGCCGAACGTCGTGCGGCCCTAGGCCGTACACGTGAACTCGTCAGCTCCTCAGCGCTGGCTTCCAGCTGCTCTCGGCTCGAGTGTCGTGTACCTTGCCGCCGGGATCACGTTCGCGGCGCTCGCCCATCGGGCCGGGTCGAATCAAATGCGTGTAACGTGGCGGCTGGCCGCCTGGGGCATCAGCGCCGCCGTGTTCGCGGCGCAAGTATGGTACGAACACACTCGGTTGCGCAGTGCGCCTCGGACAACAGCATTACACGTATCGCTGGCTGTCGCGCTCGGCGCCCTTGCTCTTGCGGTTACTGCACGAGTCCCGCCCCTCGCGCTGGTCGCGTGGCCAGTGGTCACGGGGTTGCCGGCCTTTCTGGTTGCCTTCGCCGCGGTGCCGCGCTCGCCCGCGTGCGACCGAGGGCATAGCGAGCATCTCGATGAAAGACCTCAAGGCCAGCTCGTTGCTCCCGTTCGTACCAAGCGGCAAGGATTACGAGGCGAGCCGCCGTCTTTTCGCGAACCTGGGTTTCGAAGAGGTATGGGAGAACAACGGCTACGCTGGATTCCGGAACGGCGCCGCCGAGTTCATTCTTCAACGGTTCGACGATGAGCACTTCGCGCAGAACTTCATGGTGCGGCTCAACGTTGACGATCTCGATCGGTGGTGGGCCGCCATTTCGCAGAAGGGTCTCGATCGGGCCTACCCGGGTGTTCGGCTCAGCGGCCCGACCGACTATCCGTGGGGGCGCGAAGTCAATCTGATCGACCTGGCTGGGGTCTGTTGGCACATCGGCGAACGCAAGTAGAGGCAAGGGCACAAGAATGGGAACGTCTGGATTACGGTGGCCGGACACGGAGGCGTAGATGCTCGTTGAATCCTGCATTCCGGTCATACCAAGCGCCGATCTCGAGAAGAGTCTGCGCTTCTGGGTAGACGGGCTTGGGCTGTCGATGGATCGTCCCATGCGGCAAGACGGTCGACTCGTCGGATGCATGGTTCATAACGAGCGGCTGTATTTCTGGCTCAATCGACGAGCGGGTACTCCGATCAAGCCGGAGAATTACCACGGCATACAACTCTACTGGGCGCCGGCCGACCTCGAGGCGCTCAGAGAGCGCCTGTTGAAGCACGGTTACCCGGTTTCGGAGATTGTGAATCGCGACTACGGACAAACCGAGTTCTTTGTCACGGATGATGACGGCTACTCCCATTGCTTCGGAGTAGCTACCGATAAGAGCCCCTAGGTGCCCAAGCCGCGCTTCGAGCACGCCGAACCTATTCTGCGCGCGTCGGACATGCGCACCAGCCTCCGCTATTACGTGGAGGTCTTGGGGTTTCGGAACGCGGACTGGGGCTCCGATGACTTCACCTGCGTGACGCGCGACGGGGCGGCGATCTATCTGTGTCGCGGTGACCAAGGATGTGCGGGGACGTGGGCCTGGATCGGGGTCGAGGACGCCGGGGCCGTCTACCAGGAGTACCAAGCGAGCGGGGCCAAGATTCGCCAGCGCCCGATCAATCATCCCTGGGCGCTAGAGATCCAAGTCGAAGATCCGGACGGTCACGTCCTGCGCTTTGGCTCCGAGCCGTTGCGGGACCGGCCGTTTGGCTCGCGGGTGGATTAGCGGGGCGTGGGGCTACTGGGGAGTACGAAGCTGCCCTCGACCAGTTAAGTACCTCCTGTCGATCCCGTCCCCGGTTTCGGGTCCGTTGCTGGGCACGGATCCTCTATACGCGCCACACCGGCGGAATCCCCGGTTTGAACGGTTGCTCACGCAGAATTAGCCCGCGACACCCGAGTCGCGTCCTCACTCGTCATCCGGTGGCAACGGCGGCCGCGTGTCGGTCAGGAAGTGGCGGAGATCGAACCGAGCCGCCACCGCCTGGAAGGCGGAGCGGGCTCTGATGGAGGTCGAAACAATCCAGCAGATCGTCCGCCAGCGCGTCCGCATAGCCCAACGACGCGACGCCGAAATCTTCTTCGATAAACCGCAAAATGCTGCCAAAATCGTGGGTGACATGCGACACGTAGCCCGGCTTGGCAAATGGCGACACCACGATGAGCGGTACCCGGAATCCGTATTCATAGGCGTTGTAGATCGGTGGCGCGACGTGATCGTACCACCCTCCCCAATCGTCTCACGTAATGAAGATCGCCGTGTTCGCCCAGTAGGGGCTTGCGCCGATCGCGTTCACGATCGACGCCACCCAGGACGGCCCGGACCCATCGTTCGAGCGCGCGTGATCGGACGCCTGGCCGGTGGGAATGACCCACGACACGTGCGCCAACCGGCCGCTGTCGATGTCGGCGAAAAGCTGCGTTTGGCTCACGACCACGTTCCTCGTCCAATCCGGTCCCAGCCGCAAGTGCTCGATCGCGTTGGGGCCGGTCCAGATGGATCCCGGAGAGGGTGTGTAGTACCGCCAGCTCGTGCCGCGGGCATCGAGCCCGTCGACCAGTGTGGGATGTTCGAAGCAGGGGTACTGCTTGGTCGATTCCAGGCCCGATGGGTCGATCATGGAGACCACGGTGCCCGTCGGCGCGGCGCAGCCGACTTCACTCCCGGCCGGGGCGCCGAGCGGGAGGGCGGGATTCTCGGCGGCAAACAGATCGCTCGTGGCCGTGGGCGCCGAGGTGGCCGCAATGATGAACTGATGCGCCGGGAAACTGGGCCCCTGGTTGGTCTGGAACATGCGATCGGCGAACGCGTATTGGGTCGCCAGCTGGAAATAGGGAGCGACATCGGACGGGTTGACGTACATGAATTGAGGATTGGCCGGCGGGCACCCGGTCACGCCCGCGGCACAGGAGACCGCTATTTTGTCCGCCCCGCCCATCTTGCCACCGTCGTACATCTTGACGAAGGCCTGATGGGCATGACTCAAGTCGTAATTGTTGGCGAGCGGAATGGGAGCGAGGGGAATCGCCTGGCCGAGCGAATTGACACCGCTGTCGGCGATGTCGGCGTTCGGCAGACCATGGAACAGATTGTCGGGTGTGCGATTCTCCTGGAAGATGACCACCACGTAGCGAATCTTTTGTGACAATAGCCCTGCGTCGACGGGCCCGTTCGCGCTGTCGTGACAGCCGCCGAGGAAGGACGTGAGGAGGGCGAGACCCGCCCACGCGGCGGAGGCGCGAATCAGGCGTCTGCTGAGGGCACTCATCGCCTCCTAGACGCCGGCGGCACGGTCGCGTTAAGGGCTGGCGGTCACGTGATCCCGGTCACACGCAGGCGCCTCTGCCGTCGCCGAATGTGTAGCCATCACCCGAGAGCGAGGTGGGAGGGTGCGTCGAGTCGGGACGAGTGTGTTCGTGGCCTCCGTGGTGGTCGCCGCTGGAGCGGCGGCGCAGGAGGGGGGGCATAACGCACCGCGAGGACCGGCGTGGGTCGGCGACGCGACCGTCGCGACGATGTCCTTCTCCGACAGCACGTCGCTCGGCGCCGTTGGCGGTGTGATCGCCTACCGGCCGTTCCCGTGGCTGACGCTCGGGGCGGCGCCGGCGGTCTTGCAACGCAAGACGGGGGCCGACGTGAGCAATGGGTTTGGAGACCTGCCGTTGGTCGCCGCCGCATCCACCGATCGCGGCAGCGGCCGCGGGCTCAACGTAGGTGCCGCGGTGGTCTTGATGCTCCCGACGGGCAACGCATCCCTCGGGTTTGGCACTGGCGTGACGAGCGTCGGCGTAGACCTGGGCGCGGGCGTGTCGCCCACAGGCCGGGTTCACGTTTCGGCGGACGCGAGCCGTGGCCTCTCGGCCGTCCCCCTGTCGTCCCTCGATGCGCAGGGATCCACATGGCTCGACGTGGATGCCGACGTCGATCTCTTCGGGCCGGCAACAGCGACGGCGTCACTCGGCGGCGATTTCGGCGGTGCCGACACGACGGCGCGGGCCCGGGAGATAGGGGCCGGCGTGCGTTACGCACTGCGCGGGCCGCTCACTCTGAGCGTCGCGGTTACGCACCGCCTCGCCGGCGACTCGCCCGTCTGGGGCCTGGCCCTGACGCTCGGGACCGCGGGCGTCGGGGTGTCGCCCCTGAACTCCGGCTCGCCGCTGCAGGGACAGCGCCAGGTCGTTGGTGGCGGCGTCGCCGCCGCCTGCCACAGCAACGGCAGGTCGAGAGTGTGCCGCTAGGCGCGCGAGGTTGATGCGACCTGAGATCGGCAAGCGCATCGGGGCGGTGCTGGTCGCGGCACTCCTCATGAGCTGGCCGGCCGTCTACAACGGCTATCCCTTACTGTATCCCGACTCGATGTCCTAGCTGCGGCAAGGGGCACCCGTGGCACGGGCGCTCTTCCTGCACCGCTTCGCCGGCTTCTATGGCGGGCGATCGCTCGCCTATAGCGTCGGCATCCTGCCCTTTCACTGGAACGGGAGACGCTCCATGAGGACTTCTTCACGTCGGTGCAAGACGGGACGGTAGCGCTCTCACTGGTGGTGATCGCCTGCTGGGAACTGTTGCTGCGGCAGTATTGGTCACCGCGAGCCCGCGTAGCACGGGGCCGTTCCGAGAGCCCTTCCCTTCCCGGCGATGATGCGGACCACGGCGCCGGTCTTACGCATCCCTGACCAGCTCCTCCAGTTTCTCGAGTAGCTTCACCATCGCCCACGTATCCCGTTCACAATAGTTGAGCAGGTCTTTCCGGACGCGATCGTGCTCGTGCCGCGGGATCTTCCCGGCCACGAAGAGCAGCCGCGCGATCTCCACGCTCGCCACTCGGCCATCCACGATCACGAGGTCGTCGTAGGTCAGCTCCGGGACGAGCGGCGTGAGGATCTCTTTGAGACTGTAACTGCCGTTGAAGCCGGGATGGTACACGCAGTTTCGCATCACCGGATGGAGATCGAGCAGCTTCGCCTGGAGCGCGGCGAGCGCGGCGGCAAGCTGCGGCACCGCCTGCTGCATTTCCCGAATGCGGGTCTTCTCGAAGCTCGTGTACATGACGACGCGGTCCGCCCGGGCCGTGGCCTTGATCATCGCCTCCACCAACGGCGGCCGCGCGTCCGCCGGTCCCTCCGCCAGGAACTCGGCGTGCGTGTACGTGCCGTCCGGCTGGCGCTCGTGGTAACTGAACTGGGCCGGCGCCTGTTGCCACGGCGCCATCCCGGGCCACACGGGGACGGCGCGCTGAATGGTCTCAAAATCGAGGAAGCCGAGCCGGGTGGCCGAGACGAAGGGCTCGAGCTCTTTGGCGAGCGTCGGCTCGACGATCAGGCGATGCTCGGCCATCGCCTTGAGCTGGCGGCGCTGCTGGAAATTGAGCTTCTCCGTCGGCGGCAGATCGCGGATCCATTGGATGCCGCGCTGGAAGTACGCCGCGGCCCGCTTGGGCCCCACGCCGCACAGCTGCACGATGTGGTCGGGTGAATCGGGCCAGCAGCGCTTCATAAAGGGGCAGTCGCGCGGCTCGAAACAATGCAGGCCGATCGGGACGTCGGGGAGCGCGCCCGCGAGCATGGCTTGTTGCCGGGCGAGCTCGGCGGGGACGTTGGGGAGAAACTTGGCGACTGCCTCGGTCACGTCCGTGCGGGCGAACAGGTCGCCCACATCCGGGTTGCGGAACTCCTTGTTCAGGTGCATGACCTCGGCGCTGTTGATCTCCACGCCGCACGCCGCCGCGATGTACGCCTGCACCGCGACGTCCGGGATGTGTTCGTCCTTCTGTGAGTTCGACGCCTTGACCTCGATCAGGTGGTTCCCGTTCCCGCGCTTCTCGAGCACGTCGATCGCGACATAGGTGTCGTCGGCAATGAACGTCGCCTCGAATACCGCGGGGACGTCCGAATTGAGTGCGGCTTCGGTCGCCGCCACGCGCTCCGCGCGGGCGGTGTTCGATCGTTCGATCAGGACGCCACCGGGGTAACGGGTGCGGGCGAGCTCTCCCACCTGGTGGCCCTGGTCGAAGAGATCTTGCAAGACCTTGTCGGGCTGCAGCTCGACGGCGTCCGGCTCCTGCACCTCCCACCAGAGCTTCTTGTGGCACTGGAGGCCGGAGGTGAAGCGGGACTTGGAGAGGCGGTGGGGGGTGGGAGGCACTGTGGTCGCGCCCGTGAGCGGGCCGCCCATCAGCGCGTACCCGACGGCAAGCCTCGCGAACCCACCCGCGACACAGGGCCGATGAAGACCAACATGGCCTCTGCGTACTTCGCCTTCACGGTCGCCGTGACGATCGGGTCACTCATATCAGTCCTTGGTGATCAAGCAATGTTGACGTGTACGAGCCGAAGAGTCAGGCACAGCATGCGCAGGCGCAAGAGGGTGACTCGACGGTGGGGCGCCACGGTCGTGTTAAGGGCGCGGCTTCTACGGCTCCCGGTAGATCACGCCGGCCTTCATCACGAACCGCACGCGACTCACGGCCGAGATGTCGCTCGTGGGATCGCCGCT
>DASQIB010000298.1:0-3487 GCA_035631795.1 Gemmatimonadales bacterium
TCTGGCGCTCCCGCTCGAGCCGTTCAAGGATCCGGGTCAGGTGCGGCCGACCGCGGTGGAGGAGGGGCTCGAGGGCACGGTGATCGCCGAGCGCGACATCCACGTGCTGGCGGGTCCCCAACAGATCGTGTTCATCAATCGAGGCCGCGAAGAAGGCGTGACGCCGGGAGACGTCTTCGTGGCGTTCCGGCCCGCGTCGGGCGTGCCCGGTTCGTCATCCGAGCAGGTCCAGATTTGGCTCGAGGTCGTCCACACGCGGGATCACTCGGCATCGGGCTTGATCCTCAACATCGAGCACCCGAATCTCGTCCCCGGCATGCCGGTGCGGCTCGTCCGGAAGATGCCGTCCTGATCCGCTCCGGCCCCGCTCACCGGGGCCGGGTGGTGCGCCCCAAGTGATTTCTGTTCTCCACTTCATCGCCCTGGGTTTGTACGCGGTGGGCACCGCGCTCGTCCTCGGGCCGTTCGCCGGGCTCCGGGCGGCGCCCCGTGCGCTCGTGCTCGTGGTCCCGCTGCTCGGGATCGGCGCCCACGCGGTCGGCCTCGCGCGCCTTACGCCGTTCCTGGGCGTCGCGCCGACGCTCTCGATGCTGGCGTTGTTCCTGGTCCTCTTGCAGGTGGCCAGCGAAGGGCTCTTTCGGGCGTCGGCGGTCGGCGTCTTCACGGGGCCGGTGGCGACCGGACTCGTCGGTCTCGCGCTCCTGATCGGACTGGCGCCCGAGGCGGCCCCGGCGACCGCACGGGGACCGTGGTCTATCCTGCACATCACGGTGAGCGTCCTTGGTCTCGCGATGCTGGCGCTGGCGTTCATCGCGGCGGCGCTGTATCTGCTGCAATTCCGCGAGCTCAAGGCGCGTCGCTTCGGTCAGGTGTTTCGGCTGTTCCCGCCGCTCGAGCGCCTCGATCAGTTGAATCACCTTTCGCTCGTGCTGGGCTTTCCGACGGTGACGCTGGGCGTGCTGCTCGGGTTCGGCGTGCAATACGCCGGCGGGGCGTCGGTGGACGCCGCCCAGGTGGTGTGGGGCATGTTGACGTGGCTGGTTCTCGGGTGGGCGGTCGGCGTGCGAGTGGTGAGCCACTGGGTGGGCCGGCGCGCCGCCTTCGCGAGCATCGCGAGCTTTGCGGCGGTCCTCTTGGTGTACCTCGCGCTGAAGCTCACGGCGCCCGGCACCCAACGGTTTCTCTGAGGGCGCCATGAGCATCACCGTTCTGGGCGTGAACCATCGGACGGCGCCGCTCGAGGTGCGCGAGCGCTTCGCGCACGGGCCGGGTGAGATCCCGGCCTCGCTCGAGCGCGTGTTGGCCGCCGGCGCTCGCGGGGGCGTCCTGCTCTCCACGTGCAATCGGACCGAGTTTTACCTCACGGACCCAGACGACACCGTCCCCGAAGCGGTGTGGGCGCTGCTTTCCGAGCGCCTCGGCGGCGCCCGTGGGGCGAGGGAGTACGGATACACCCAGCGCGACCGCGAGGCGGTGCGTCACCTGTATCGCGTGTCCGCCGGGTTGGACTCCATGATCCTCGGGGAAACACAGATCCAGGGCCAGGTCCGGGACGCCTGGGAGCTCTCCAAGGCGCAGGCCGGACCCGCGTTACATCGCTTGTTCCAGTCGGCGCTGCTCGTGGGCGCACGCGTGCGGAGCGAGACCGGCCTGGCAACCGGGGCCGCGTCCGCACCCTCCGCGGCGGTCGCGGTGGCCTCCAAGATCTTCACCCACCTGGCCGGGCGCTCGGCCCTGATCCTCGGCGCCGGCGACATGGCCGAGCTCGCCGCGACGTGCCTCGCGTCGGAGGGCGTCCGCGTGACGATCGTGGCGAACCGAACGTACGAGCGCGCCCGGGCCATCGCCGAAGATCTCCACGCGCGCGCCCTCACCCTGGACGAAGCGTGGGAGCACTTCGCCGACGCGGACATCGTGTTGTGCTCGACGGCGGCCCCCCACACGGTGGTGACCTGGGATCGTGTCGCACCCGCCGTCGCCCGGCGCGGGGGCCGGCCGCTTTGCATCCTCGACCTCGCGGTGCCACGCGACGTCGATCCCGCCGTGGCGCAGCTCGAGAACGTGTTCCTCTACGATATCGACGATCTCCAGGCGGTCGCGGCCCAGGCCGCCGCCCAGCGGCGGAGCGACATCCCCGCCGCCGAGCACATCGTGAGCGAGGAAGTGGAGCGGTTCTGGGCCTGGTACGGGGGTCTGGCCGTCGTGCCGGTGCTCAAAGAGCTGCGCGATCAGATGGAGCGCGTTCGGGCGGACGAGGTAGGACGGGCCCTGCGCCGGATGCATCTGACCCCCGAGGATCGCGCCCAGCTCGAACAGTTCAGTCACGCGCTGCTCAACAAGTTTCTGCACCAACCCACGATCGCGCTGAAGGAAGCCGCGGGCGCCGGTCGCGGGTATGGTCTCCTCGAAGCGCTCAAGCGGCTGTTCGGCCTGGAACCGCGCGATGGCGCGTAACATCCTGGTGACCGGCGGGGCGGGATACATCGGTAGCGTCGTCGTCGAGCAGCTCCTGGCGCGGGGCGAGACCCCGATCGTCCTCGATGACCTGAGCACGGGGCATCGCGCCGCCGTTCCCGCGGGCGTCGAGTTCGTTCGCGGGAACGTGGGCGACCGCCCGGTGCTCGACGCGCTGTTCGCCCGGCGCTCGATCGACGCGCTGATGCACTTCGCGGCCTTCGCCCTGGTCGCCGAATCGGTGGCCGATCCCGCGAAGTACCACGCCAACAATGTCACCGCGGGTCGGGTGCTGCTCGAAACCGCGCTCGCGGCCGGCGTGCGGCGCGTCATCTTCTCGTCGTCGTGCACGATCTACGGCTCGCGTGGCGCGGAGCCGATCACCGAGGACGCGCCCGTCGCGCCGCTCAATCCCTACGGGGAGACGAAAGCGGAATTCGAGGCCTTGCTCGCGCGGCTGGCCCGCAGCGACGGGCTGGCCTCGGTGAGCCTGCGGTACTTCAACGCAGCTGGGGCCACCGCCCGCTGCGGCGAGGACCACGAGCCGGAGACCCATCTAATCCCGAACGTCTTGCGCGTGGCGCAGGGTCGCGCCCCTAGGCTCGAGGTATACGGTGCGGATTACCCGACGGCGGACGGCACGGCCATCCGCGATTACATCCACGTGCTCGACCTCGCGGACGCCCACATCCGAGCGCTGGACGCGGCGCTGCAGGGCGCCGTCGCCGTGAACCTGGGGGCCGGCGCCGGGCATTCCGTGCTCGCGGTCGTCGCCGCCGCGCGGCACGTGACCGGCCACGCGATCCCGACGGCCGTCGCCCCCCGCCGGCCGGGAGATCCGTCCTGTCTGGTCGCGGCCCGCGGCCGCGCCGAACGGCTGCTCGACTGGCGGCCGACCCATTCCAGTCTCGAGGAGATCCTGTCGAGTGCATGGGACTGGCACCGTGCGCACCCGCGCGGGTACCGGAACTAGGAGGCTGACAGCGTGCTACTCCTACAGGTAGGCCGGGCAGTTCCGACGACGCCCTGGGAG
>DASQIB010000299.1:0-14477 GCA_035631795.1 Gemmatimonadales bacterium
GGACCCGCTCTCCGGTCAGGGACCGTTGCTCGAGGAAGCCCGCGGGTACGGCCAGCTGCTCAAGCAGGGCTGGAAGCCGCGCCGCACGATCATCTACGCCGCCTGGGACGGCGAGGAGCCGGCCCTGCTCGGCTCGACCGAGTGGGTCGAGGCGCATGCGGACGAGCTCGCCACCAAGGCCGTGGCGTACCTGAACAGCGACACCAACAATCGCGGATACCTCGACATGGAGGGCTCGCACTCCCTCGAACAGTTCATCAACGACGTGGCGCGAGATATCGAGGACCCCGAAACCAAGCTGAGCGTCTGGAAGCGCGATCAGCTGCGCGCCGTCGCGGACGCGAAAACAGCCGACGAGCGTCAGGAGGCACGCCAGCGGGCGGATCTGCGGATCGACGCGCTCGGCTCGGGCTCGGACTATACGCCGTTCCTGCAGCACATCGGCATCGCGACCCTGAATCTGGGCTTCGGCGGCGAAGGCGGCGGCGGCATCTACCATTCGATCTACGATGACTTCAAGTGGTACACGACGTACGACGACACGTCGTTCGTCTACGGGCGAGCCCTCGCCCAGACCATAGGCACCGCCGTCATGCGCCTCGCCGATGCCGACGTGGTCCCGTACCAGTTCACGAACTTCGCCGAGACGGTCGGCCGCTACGTGAAGGAGGTCGAGAAGCTGGCGACCGAGACGCGGGAGCAGATCCTGGAGCGGAACCGCGAGCTCGACGACGGCGTGTTCACCGCCACGAGCGACCCCTGGCAGCCGCTCGTGCCGCCGGCGCGGGAGGCTGCGGCGCCCCACTTGAACTTCGCCCCCCTCGACGATGCCACGGACGCGCTGAGCAAAGCCGCGGAGCGCTACGACCGGGCGTTCACCAAGGCCCAGGCGAATGGTGGCGCATCGCTCGCGAAACCCGAAGCGGGAGCGCTGAACGCCACGCTGCGGCAGGCCGAACGCACCCTGACGAGCGCCACCGGGCTGCCCCGGCGGCCGTGGTACCGTCACCTGGTCTACGCCCCCGGGTTCTACACCGGCTATGGCGTGAAAACGCTGCCGGGCGTTCGCGAGGCCATCGAGCAGAAGACCTGGGCCGAAGCCCAGCAACAGATCGGGACCGCGGCGCAGGTCCTCACTGCCGAGGCAGGTGTCATCAGCCAGGCCGCGGAGCAAATGGAGAAGCTCGCCTCCTAACGAGCGCAGGCTGTCGCGGACGCGCGACGTTGACTCCCGGGACCCGGGTCGCCACTATCCCACTGGGACCCGACCCGGGAGGCCCCACGCTTCGCGCTATCCTGCTCATCCCGTTCCTCATCTCGACTCCGATCCGCCATCGGCTGCAAGCCCCCCTCCCGACGCAGCCGGCCACGTCGTACACCTACCTGGGGACCGTGCACGCCGTGAACGCGCAGACCGGCACGCTCGACCTCATCACCGGCGTGGGGATGTCGCTGCGGCTCGTGCACATGACGGCGGGACCGGCGGTGCGCACGAGCGCACCCGTCAACGGCGTTCGCATCGCCGACGTGAAGCCCGGCGACGCCGTACGAGTCGAGTGCCGTCGCACGAGTGCCCCGCCCGGGTTGGTGGTCAACCGGATCGAGAAGATCGAGGCGCCCGCGCGGTGACCGTCTCGCACCGCCGGGTCGCGGTGTTCCTGTCCCTGCTCGGGCTGGGTTGCAAGAAACCCGTCAACCCCGGCGACCCGCTGCCGGGCCTCACAGCGGAGCAGCTCGCGCGCTTCACGCGCGGCAGAGAAGTCTTCGACAGCGTCTTCACGCCACACACGGGCCTCGGCCCCCTCTTCAACTCGACGTCGTGCGGCGAATGCCACGAAGACCCGGTGGTGGGCGGCACGGGCGACGAGGTCGAGGTCCACGCGACGGCTTTCAAGAACGGCATGTGTGACCCGCTCGTGCAGGAGGGCGGGCCCGTCATCCAGCTGCACACCACGCCGGCGCTGAAGAAGGCGTTGGGCATCGATCGCGAGCCCTTCCCGCCGTCGGCGAACGGGCGCGCCTCCCGCACGACGCCGGTCGTCTTCGCCCGCGGCCTGATGGACCTGGTGCCCGATTCGGCGATCCTCGCGTACGCCGACTCGGAGGACCGAAACCACGACGGCGTGCACGGGCGACCGAACCGCTCGGTGGACGGCCGGATCGGCCGCTTCGGCCGGAAGGCCTTCGTGCCCACGCTGGCGGAGTTCAATGCCGGCGCGTTCGTCGCGGAGATGGGCATCACGAACCGGCGCAGCCCACGGAGGAGGCCATCGGGGGCAGACCCATCCCACCCGGGGTCGATTCGACCGCCGACCCCGAGATCAACCAGGAAGAGCTCGATGTGACGGACGACTTTGTGCGCTTCCTCGCGGCGCCGACGCCCACCACGCTGGACCGCGACGGCCGTCGCGGCCGTGACCTCTTCTCGAAAATCGGCTGCGCGGGCTGCCACTTCCCCACGCTCCGCACCGGCGCGAGCCCCATCCTCGCGCTCGACAGGCGCGAGTTCCCGGCGTACACAGACCTGTTGCTCCACGACATGGGCCAGGACCTGGCGGACATCTGCCTCGGCCAGGCCGGCCCCGCCGACTTCCGCACCGAGCCCCTCATCGGACTCCGTGCCATCCAGCATTTTCTCCACGACGGACGCGCCGCGACCCTCGATCAGGCGATCGAGCTGCACGGCGGCGAAGCCTCGGGCGCGCGCGACCGATTCAAGGCCCTGACGGCCGAAGACCGCGCGGCCGTCGTCGGGTTCCTCAAGTCTCTGTAGGGGGTTGAAGAACCACTCGCGGCCTGATTAGGATTTCCCGCGCATGACGTTCCTCTCACTCGATGCCGTTTCAAAACGGTTCGGCGACGTCACGGCCGTCGACCAGGTCTCGTTCCGCGTGGACCGCGGCCAGGTCGTGGGCTTCCTCGGGCCCAACGGGGCCGGCAAGTCCACGACCATGCGCTTGATCACCCAGTATTACGAGCCCGACACGGGCACCATCACCCTGGATGGCACGCCGCTCGGCGAGGCGGGTCGCGCCGCCAAGCGCCGGATCGGCTACCTCCCGGAGAACAACCCGCTCTACCCGGACATGCTCGTGTCCGACTACCTCACGTTCATCGCGGATCTCCGGGAGCTCGAGGGGCCGTCACGGGATCGCGCCATCGACGAGTCCGTGACCGCAACCGGGGTGGAGTCCGTGTACTACCGGCCGATCGGCGAGCTGTCGAAGGGCTTCCGCCAGCGGGTCGGTCTCGCGCAAGCGATTATGCACCGTCCCGATCTGCTCGTGCTCGACGAGCCCACCGAAGGCCTGGATCCGAATCAACGGGTGGAAATCCGTCGCCTGATCGGCGCGCTCGGACGGGATCGGACCGTGATCCTGTCGACCCACGTCCTCTCCGAAGTCCAGAACATGTGCTCGCGGCTGCTCGTCATCAGCCGCGGTAAGATCGTGGCGGACGGTCCCGTCGATCGCCTGATGCAACAGGCCGAGGGCACGGTCGAGATCGTGGTGGAGCTCGCGGGCGAGGGCGCTGCGGACGCGCTCGCCAAGCTGCCGGGCGTGCGCCGGGTGACCCCCGCCGCCGACGCCAGGGACGGTCGCGTCGCCTTCACCATCGCGGCCGATCGCGCCACGGACTTACGTCCCGAGATCTTTGGGCTCGCCAAGTCCCGGGGCTGGACGCTGTACGAGCTCCACCAGGAGGCGGGGAGCCTCGAAGACCTGTTCCACCAGCTCACGAGCTGATCGTCATGCGCGCAATCCGCATCATCGCCCGGCGCGAGCTCAAGGCGCTGTTCGACCAGCCCACGGCGTACATCCTCCTGGTCGGGTTCACCGGCCTGAACAACTACCTGTTCTTCGGGCAGGCGGACGTGTACGGTGTCGCCTCGCTGCGCCCGATGCTCGACTTCCTGCCCTGGCTCTTCCTGTTCCTCGTTCCCGCGGTCACGATGCGCGCGCTCGCCGAAGACAGCCGCTCCGGCACGCTCGAGGTTGTGCTCGCGCAGCCGATCACCGAGCTGGAGCTCCTGCTCGGCAAGTACGCCGGTCAGCTGGTGTTCCTGTTGATCGCGCTGGCCATCACGTTGACCATCCCGCTCGGTCTCGCGCTCGGCACGGCGCCCGAGCTCGGGATCGTGGTCGCGCAATACATCGGGGCGGGCCTCCTCGCCGCCGGGCTCGCGGCCGTTGGCGTCTGGGCCTCGAGTGTCACCCGCAATCAGATCACGGCGTTCATTGTCGGCGTGTTCGTGATGTTCCTGCTGATCTTCGTGGGACTCGATCCGCTCATCGTCGGTCTGCCGCCCCGACTCGGCGCCATCGCCGCGTCGCTCGGCGTCCTGTCGCACTTCAGCCAGATCGACCGCGGCGTGATCGATCTGCGCGACGCGGTGTACTTCGTCACGCTCGCCGCGCTGTTCCTCGTCTTCGCCTATTTCGTGCTCGAGTCACGCAAGCTCACCGCCCACGGCGAATCGCTGCGCCGTTTGCGACTCGGCACGGTGCTGCTCGCGGGTGCGGTCGTCGTCATCAACCTGTTCGGCGGTGACATCGGCGGGCGACTCGACCTCACGCCCGGCCGCGCCTACACGCTTTCGCCCGCGACGCGGAAGGTCTTGCGGAGCCTCCCCGACCTGGTGACGATCAAGCTGTTCGTGTCGAGCGCGTTGCCGTCGGAGATCGCGTTCCTCAAGCGGGATGTGGACGATCTCTTGCGGGACTATCGCGCGGCCTCCCGCGGCAAAGTCCGGCTCGTCATATCGGACCCCGCCTCCGACAGTGCCGCGAGCCGTGACGCCCGCACGCTGGGCATCGAGCCCGTGCAGTTCAATGTCGTGGGCAAGAGCGAGCTCCAGGTCAAGCAGGGCTACCTGGGGATCGCGGTCCGCTATGCCGATGGCGTGAAAACCATTCCGTTCGTGCAGCAAACCGGCGACTTGGAGTACCGGCTCACGTCGGACATCCGCGCGCTCACGCGTACAGACCGGCCCGCCGTCGCGTTCGGGGAGATCAACGACCAGGTCTCGGTGCGCACCCAGCGTTCCTTCAACGCGCTGCGCGATCAGCTCGGCCAGAACTACACGGTTCGGTCCTTCCAGCTTCAGGACAGCGTGATCCCGCCCGAGGTCAAGGTCATCGCCGTGGCGGGCACGCCCGATTCGCTCGCCAGCGCCATGACCGCGCGGTTTCGCGCGTTCCTCGACCGGGGCGGGAGTCTGCTCCTCATGGCGAGTGGCATGCAGCTCTCACCCCAGGGGCCATTCGCGTTTTCCCGCCTGGTGGGTTGGAACGAGCTCCTCAAGCCGTACGGCGTGTCGATCGCGTCGAACATGGTGTACGACCTCAGGTCGAACGCTCCGGTGGGGCTCCCGGCGCAGTTCGGCCAGGTGTTCGTCCAGTACCCGCTGTGGCTTCGCGCGCTCAGCACCAGGAACTCGCCGGTGAACGCCGACGTGAACGCCGTCCTGGTGCCGTGGGCGAGCGAGGTCGATACCGCGAAGACGCAGCCAGGCACCGTCACGCCGTTGCTCGTCACGAGCCGCGCGGGAGGCGCGCAGGCAACGACGGCCTTCATCAGTCCCGATCGACCCTTCAGCCAGGACAGCCTGCGCTCGCGCATCGTCGCGCTGGCCGTGAGCGCATCGCCATCGGGGGCGGGACCGCGCGGCAGGATCGTAGTCGTGGGGAACGCCGACTTCGCGAGCGACCGCTACGCGCGCAACTCCCCCGAGAACGTGGTGTTTGCGCAGAACGCCATCGACTGGCTCGCGCAGGACGAGGCTCTCATCGGGATCCGCTCCAAGAATCGCGCGCCGGCCCCGCTGGTCTTCACGAGCGCCGCCACCCAGAGCGCGGTGAAGTTCGGCAACGTCATCGGCGTACCGCTCCTCTTGATCGGTCTCGGCATCGTACGGCTGTGGCGCCGCCGCGAGTCGACGCGCCGTGTCTATCGGCCGCTCGCGAGCGCGGCGGGGGCATCCGGGGCAGCATGAGCACGCACAACCTGAAGCTGATTGCCGCGGGCCTCGCGCTCCTCCTCCTGCTTTGGGGGGCGAGCGCGTTGCTCTCGCGCGGCTCGGACTCCGTGCGCGGGTCGCTCGACTTGCATGCCCCCGCAATGGCCGACGTGGATTCGATCACGATCGTGAGAGGCGGCGACACGATCGCCCTGGCACGACAGTCGGGCCCCCCCGCCCGCCCCACTGCGTGGACCGTCAACGGTCACCCGGCGGCACTGGTGAGCGTGACGGATCTGTTCCAGGCCCTGCGGGACACCACGCCGCCCGAGCTCGTGGCGCAGGATTCTTCATCGTTCAGGCGGCTGCAGGTCGACAGCGCGGGCGGCCGGTGGCTGCGCCTGCGCCGGAGCGGGAAGGTCCAGCTCGAGCTCGTCGTGGGCGGCCGCGCCACGGACTTCGAGAGCGCCTACCTCCGGCGACCCGGCGATGCGCACGTCTACCTCTGGCGCGGGCGCCTCGGCTCTCTGGTGGACCGCCCACTCGATGACTGGCGCGACAAGCGCATCGCGGCGCTCGCGCCTGATAGCGTGGCCGCGGTCGAGGTCGTGCGCGGCAAGGAGCGCTACGCCTTGACCCACGCGGGCAAGGCGTGGAAGCTGAACGGCGCCGCCGCCGATTCCGGTGCGGTCGCGCGCTACCTGGACCGCCTCAAGACCATCACGGCCGCCGGCTTTGCCACGCAGAAGGAGATCGATTCCACCCGCGCCGCGCGTCCCGCGCGCCGCCTGGCGGTGCGGAGCGCGCGGGGGAGGGGCGTGCTCCTCTCGCTCGCGTTCGATTCGACGGCGGGAGCCTTTGTGGTGCGTCACGTGGCCGGCTCGGGAGGCGAGGGCGCCACGGTGTACCGCATGAACACATGGGACGTTGATGGCCTGACACCCGCGAGCCGCTCGCTGCTTCCCACCAAGAAGTAACCCCTTGGCTTCGCGCAGTTTGGCGTCTATTTTCCAGGGCTCACATGGCGGACCTTTCGCTCTCGCGGAGCCAGCTACTGCTCCTCGCCGGGACGGCCAACCGGCCGCTCGCTGAGGAAATGGCTCAGGACTTGGGGCAGCCGCTCTGTGCCGTGACGATCCGGCGCTTTGCCGATGGGGAAATCTTCGTCAAGATCGACGAGAACGTCCGCGGTCGGGATGTGTTCATCATCCAGCCGACCAACCCGCCGGCGGAGAACCTGATGGAGCTGCTGCTGCTGATCGACGCAGCGCGGCGGGCCAGCGCGGCTCGGATCACGGCGGTGCTGCCGTATTTCGGCTACGCGCGTCAGGACCGGAAAGATCAGCCGCGCGTCGCGATCAGCGCGAAGCTGATGGCGAACCTGATCACCCACGCGGGAGCGGACCGCGTGCTGGGAATGGACTTCCATTCCCACCAGCTGCAGGGGTTCTTCGACATCCCGGTGGACCACCTGTACGCGGCTCCGGTATTCGTGAGCCACTTCCGCCAGAAGCAGCTGTACGACCCGGTCGTGGTGGCCCCGGATGTGGGCTCGGCAAAAATGGCGCGCGGGTTCGCCAAACGGCTCAACGCGTCGCTCGCGATCATCGATAAGCGACGCCCCTCGGCGAACGTGGCCGAGGTCGTGAACGTGGTGGGTGAAGTGGCCGACAAAGACTGCCTCATTCCCGACGACATGGTGGACACGGCGGGAACGATCACCGAGGCAGCGGCGGCGCTCAAGCGGCTCGGCGCGCGCAACATCTATGCGTTCGCCTCGCACGCGTTGCTTTCAGGCCCCGCGGTCGAGCGGCTCCGGGCATCGGCCATCAACGAGGTCGCGGTCACCAACACGATCCGCATCCCCGAGGAGCGTTGCTTCGAGAGGTTGAAGGTATTGTCTATCGCGGGCCTGATGGCGAAGGCCATAGGCTATGAGCATTCGAATCAATCGGTAAGCTCATTGTTTGACTGATCACGGACGACGGATAACGGACGACTGACGCTATGGCTCAGACTGTCTCTCTCTCGGCGACCACCCGGCAGGCCACCGGAAAAGGCGGCGCGCGCCAGACCCGCTTCCGCGGGAAGGTGCCCGCGGTGATCTACGGCCATGGGCGGGACACCCAGTCGCTCGAGCTCGAAGCGAAAGCCCTCGAGAAGGCCCTGCATGGGATCGAGCCCGCGAGCACGATCATCGAGCTCTCGGTGGACGGCAAGACCGCCAAGACGCTGATTCGCGAGATCCAGCGTCATCCCATCCGGCCCGACATTATTCACGTGGATTTTTTCGAGATCCACGCGAGCGAGAAGGTCAAGCTCAAGGTCCCGGTCCACCTGATCGGCAATCCCGACGGCGTGCGCAACGCTGGCGGCGTGCTCGACCAGGTCACGCGCGAGGTCGAGATCGAGGTGCTGCCGGAGAACATCCCCGATCGCGTCGAGCTCGACGTCACCGCGCTCAAGATCGGCGACTCGCTGCACGTGCGAGACCTGACGATCCCGAACGCCAAGATCCTCACGGAAACGGATCTCACGATCGCCACCGTGGTGCCGCCTCGCGCCGAGGAAGTGGCGACGCCCACACCGGAGGCCGCGGCCGAAGTGGCCGAGCCCGAGCTCATCCGCAAGGTGCGCGAAGGCGAAGAAGAGGAAGGCGAGGCCGCAGCCGAGGGTGGGGGGGGAGCACCGAAGCCCGAGGCCAAGGGCGGAGCGGGAGCGGCGCCCGCGAAGGCCGACAAGGCGGAGAAGCCCAAGGGCGGCAAAGAGAGCTGACGCTTGCGCGCCGTGGTCGGCCTCGGCAATCCGGGGCCAGAATACGCGGCGACGCGTCACAACGCGGGCTACTGGCTGGCCGAAGCGCTCGTCGCGCACTGGGGCTTTCCCCCGTTTCGCCGCGGCGAGCGCGCGCGTGTGAGTGAGGGTCAGGTCGGGGACGGGACGACCGTGCGTATCCTCAAGCCGACCACGTACATGAATTCGAGCGGTGCGGCCCTGGCGTCGCTCCGCGCCGATCCCGCCTTCAATCCTGCGTCCGACCTCCTGATCCTCGTGGATGAATTCCGGATCCCGGCGGGCACGTTCCGCCTGCGCGCCGAAGGCTCCGCTGGTGGGCACAACGGCTTGAAGAGCATCGAGGCCGCGCTCCAATCCCAGCAGTACGCGCGGCTGCGAATCGGTGTGGGCCCCCTGCCCGAGGGCGTGAGCGACTGGTCCGAGTACGTCCTCGCGCCGTTCACGCCCGAGCAGCACGAGCAGGTGGAAGCCATCATGCCGCAGCTGATCGACACGGTCACGACATGGGTCCGCGGGGAGGGCGGAGACGGCTAAATGCTTCGCCTCGGCATTGTCGGGCTCCCCAACGTCGGGAAATCCACGCTGTTCAACGCCCTCACCTCGTCCAAGGCCGCCGCCGCGGAGAACTACCCGTTTTGCACGGTCGAGCCGAACGTCGGCGTGGTGGAGGTGCCCGACCGGCGGCTCAAGCGATTGAACGAGGTCGTGAAGCCCAAGAAAAAAGTCCCGGCGGTGGTCGAGTTCGTCGATATCGCCGGCCTTGTGAAGGGCGCGTCCCAGGGGGAGGGACTGGGAAATCAGTTTCTCTCGCACATCCGTGAGGTCGACGCGGTGGTCCATGTGATCCGCTGCTTCGACGACCCAGACGTCGTCCACGTGATGGGACCCGTGGACCCGGTCCGCGACCACGACGTGATCACGAGCGAGCTCGCGCTCGCCGACCTCGCGGTGGTCGAACGGCGCCTCGAGAAGACCCGAAAGACCGCGCGGGCCGGTGACAAGGACGCACAGGCCGAGCTCCTCGTCCTGGAGCGGGTCGTGGCGGAGCTCAACGCGGGCCGTGGAGCGCGCGAGGCGGGCGAGAGCGACGACGCGGTGAAGTTTCTCCGCCAGCTCGGCCTTCTCACAGCGAAGCCGATCTTATATGCCGCCAACGTAAACGAGGACGACCTGGCGCGCGGTGGCGGTCCGTGGCTCGACAAGCTTCGCGCCGCGGTGCAGACCCATCACGAGGAAGCCGAGATCGTTCCCTTCTCCGCCAAGTTCGAGGCGGAGCTGGGCGAGCTCTCAGGTGTCGAGCGGCAGGAGTATCTCGCCAGCGCCGGGGTGAGCGAGCCCGGGCTCGACCGGCTGATCCACGCCGGCTACCGACTGTTAGGCCTACAGACCTTCTTCACGGTCGGGGAGAACGAGGTGCGCGCCTGGACCATGCATCGGGGCGGGACGGCCTTCGATGCCGCAGGCGAGATCCACTCGGACTTCCAGCGCGGGTTCATCCGCGCGGAAACCGTCGGATACGAGGACTTCGTGGGCGCGGGCTCGTACAAGACGGCGCGCGAGCAGGGACTGGTGCGAAGCGAAGGACGCGAATACGTAGTGAAGGATGGAGACATCTTGCTCTTTCGGTTCAACGTCTAACGCTGACTCCAGGTCAATACGGCACCGCAGCTGGCCTGATAGCCATATCGAAACTCCACCGGTACATCGAGTGCGCGCTTGTAGATTTCAACGCCTGCCAGCTCATCCAGTGACAACTGGTCGACCTGATCGGGCGGCAGCCACATACCGTCGAGAAACAGTGACATGACGCAAGGCCGCACGCCGCTCTCACCGAGTGGCAGGCATCCTCGGAATCCGCATCGCACCTCCACACCGGCCTCGAGGAGTAGTGACCGAAGCGACCGCGATGCACGGCGCTGAAGATCCTCCGCCGTGTAGAACCGGCCGAAGCTCCACCGCTTGCGATCGTAGAATCCCGCCAGGCTTTGCTGAGCGCCGAGGGTTCTCGCCTCTACGACAATCGGCGCCAACTCGACCGCGTTCACGTCGAGCAACACGGAGAGCGTGAGCGTCTTGCCGCTCTTGAGCTTGAGGGCCTGTTCGTACGCGAGGCTGTCACCGTAAAGGATTCGAACGGTCTGTTGACCAGAAGGCAGTCCTGCGAGTGCAAACGATCCGGTGGAGTCGCTGACGTCGAACAGGCGGGCTCCCTTGAGCGCGACCATCACGCCGGCGAGCGGTCGGCCATTGATGGATGAGCGCACAGTGCCGATGATCCGGGTGGTGGTGTCGCGCTGTGCCTGGGCTCCGGTTACCGTGACAGCGAATACCAGCAGGGTGGTAAGGACAACACGCTTCATGGTGGGTCCCTCGCGGCTTTCAATCAATGTACGCGCGCGGGCGGCACAGCGTTTGACGAGAGGCGGCTAGTCCTGTCCGTCGGGCGACGCGGCGCCCGCGTGAACCCGGTTCCCCCGCTTGTGCGCGCTGGGTGCCAGGTGATCTGCAGCCCGAACGGATAGGCGGACCTGCTGCTGCACCATGTCGCGGCTGATCCACACCACGTGGTCGCCGCACATGATCGCGTCCACCGGGTACGGCTGGCGCCCGAAGGACTCAGCGTCCGAGCTGGGCACCTGCGTGCCGGGGAAGTAGTACCAGCAGCGCTCACCCGTCGGGTGACTGTGGATCATGCCAACCGTCCCCTTCCATCCGGCGTCCTCACAGGTCTGCTTCGGGAGCACCGTCGTCGCCGTGGATTGAGCCGGGTCCACGTCGGCCGGCGCAATGCGACTCACGACCACGGCGTTGCCGTGGACCTCGCCGATCATGCAGCCCATGAACTCGGTGGGGAAGGAACGGTATTGCAGGGCGAGATAGCGTCGCGCCTGATCAGACAAGATCAGGGCGCGTGCGTGCGACGCGCTGCGCATGGACGCCGCCTCGATCAGGCGGGCAGGCTCGGGCTGCAGCGCGAGCAGGACCATCAGTCCCGTCGCCGCCGCCAGCACGCGCATCGCGCGCGAGAACATCGCTGCGCCCCCGCCCCAACCGTGCATCCGTCCGTCCTTTGCCGATTCCAACTTGGATCGTCGAGTCCGATTGCCATTTGCCGTCATGCAGGGCAAGAGAGGTGCCATCCCCGCGACGCTCAGACAACGACGTCGACAACTCGTTACCCGTAAGAATGACTAGCCCGCGCATATCGTAGCGTGATGGTAATCACGTCTCATCAAGCCGGCATCAAAACAAGGCATTTCGCCGGGCGCCGTGGTGTGAGGCACGTCACCGGTGTTGACGCGTCGCCCGTCTCCGCAATGCCACATCGCGCTCATACTTCTCCAGGAACGCGACCGCGATCAGCTCGAGTTCCGCCCGGATCGTCAGCAACTCGTGGCCTCTACCGACCCCTCGCAGCCCCTTCTATCTTTCTCCCCTCAAAGATCCCCTACTCGGCGCCGCACCAGCGTCGGGTCGCCAACGACCAAAGGGAGGTGGCATGGCTCGTCGCTACGAGACCGTCTACATTTTCGACCCCGCGCTGGAAGAACCCGCTATCACCGAGCGGTTGGATCGGTTTCACGCACTTCTTACCAGAGACGGCAAGGGCACCATCACGAACCTCGCCCAGTGGGGGAAGCGCGCGCTGTCATACCCGATCAAGAAGAAGGACGCGGGCTACTATGTGGTGGCGCAGTTCGAAACGGCGGCCGACCTGCTTCCGGAATACGAGCGGGCCGTGAAGCTCGACGAGGGGGTCATCCGGTTCCTGGTCGTCGTGTCGGAGGGCCTGCCCGCCAAGCCCGAGGCGGCGCCGGCGGTGATCACCGCAGACGTCGTGGACGAAATCGAGGAGGATGAAGCATGAGACGGCCGGCGAAGACCTGTCCCGTCTGTGAGTCCGGAGTGCGCGTGCTCGATTACAAAGATGACCGCACCCTGGGCCGCTTTCTCACCGAGCGCGGCAAGATCTTGCCGAGCCGGTTGTCGGGGATGTGCGCGCGACACCAGCGCCAGCTCGCGACGGCGATCAAGCGGGCGCGACAGCTGGCCCTGCTGCCCTACATCAAGGGGTACGTCGGCTGACACGCTGGCGCCTGGCGGCCGGCGTCGTGCTGTTCGCCGCCGTGGCGCCGGTGAGCTTCCTGGTGCTCCCGTTCACGGCGCTCCTGACCACGACGCGACCGCGATCGCGGGGGGAGTGGCTGGCCCTGGGCGTCTCGGGCGGCGCGGCCTTGGCGCTCCTCGCGACACCGGGTGAGGGGTCGCTCGACGCGGTGAGCCGCGGGTGGATCGTCCTGGTCACGGTGGCGGTCGCCGCGGGCACCAGGCTTCGGCCTCCGGTGTTTTGGCACCTGGCCCTCCGCGCGTGTCTGTACGCCGCGGTGGGCATGTTGCTCGTGGTGAACGTTCGCGCGATTGGGGGAGCGGGCATGCCCGCCGCGGCGGTCTGGAGCGAGGTGCAGTGGGAGGCCACACGCCACGCGAGCCGCGCGATGCGCTACGTGGTCGAAGTCGCGCCGGGCCTGTACCCGCTGTTCGAGCCGGCCGTCCGGCTGCTCGCGGCCTGGCCGCTGTGGCTCGTGCTCGAAACCCTGGCTGGGCTGGCGTTGGCCTGGCGGGGCCGTGCATTGCTGGCGCCCGCGCCGCTCTCTCCGGTCGCCGTCTTGAACCCGTAAGGAGATCAAGGGATATGGAAGTGATCTTGAGAGAAAGCGTTCAGCATCTGGGAGCGGCGGGCGATGTGGTGAAGGTCAAGGACGGTTACGCCCGCAACTACCTCCTGCCCAAGGGCCTCGCGTATCCGGCCACCGAGGCGAACAAGAAGAAGATCGCCTTCGAGGCCGAGCGGATCGCCAAGCAGCGCGCCGCGGAGAAGGGTGTCGCGGAAACCGAGGCGAGTCGCATCGCCGAAGTGCACCTGCGCTTCGACGTGAAGGTGGGCGAAGAAGACAAGTTGTACGGCTCGATCACGTCGAGCGACATCCAGCGGAAGCTCGAAGAGCTCGGCATCCATGTGGACAAGCGGAAAGTCGATTTGCCCGAGCCGATCCGCGAGCTGGGCGACTTCCGGGTGGGAATCAAGCTGCACCCCGATGTGCGTCCCGAAATTCAGGTGAGCGTCGTCAAGGAGTAGCAACGCCTGCGGACATGCGAGCGCAACGGGCGGGGGTCGGGGGACGGCATGGCTCGGCACCGCGCTTCAACATCATGCCGACCGTGGCCATACTAGAGAGGGGGCCGGTCAGTCCCCCCGTCCGCCGGGCCGGCGGGCGGTGCGTCGTGTTTCAGGTCGAGCACGGAACAAACGGATGACGGGCCCGCTATGACTAGCAAGCGCAGCGGGCGCCCCGCCGGGCCGGCAGGTGGGGAGGCCGCGGTGGCGCTCCGGCTCGTCACCTCGGCCCTGGCCGACCGCAAGGCGATCGATCCGATCGTGCTGGACCTGCGGGGACTGACCGCCGCGGCGGACTACTTCGTGATCGTATCGGGGACGTCGGACGCCCACGTGCGGGGCATGGCAGAGCATCTGATGGCGGCGCTGGCACCACGCGGCATCGAGCCGCATCATGTCGAGGGGCTCACGCAGGGACGATGGGTACTGTTGGACTACGTAGATTTCGTGGTGCACGTTTTTCATCCAGAGCTGCGGGAGTTCTACCAGCTCGAGCGCCTGTGGGGCGACGCCCCGGTGCTCGCCGCGGGCACCCCCGAGAGTGGG
>DASQIB010000300.1:0-2327 GCA_035631795.1 Gemmatimonadales bacterium
CGGTGAGTGGCGCGAGGCGCCGTTGCAACGTGGCCCCGAGCTTGGCGCATCGCTCCACCAGGTGCTCCCGCTTGAGCAGGCGCACCGCGGCGAGCGCCGCCGCGCAACCGACCGCGTGGAACGAGAACGTCTGCGCGTGCAGGAAGCTGCCCGAGCCTTCGGCGATCACATCGACGATGCGCTCCGGTGCGGCCACCGCGGATACGGGCGCATACCCCCCCGAAATGCCCTTCCCCACGGCCATCACGTCGGGCGCGACGCCAGAGGGCTCGATCGCCCACCACGTGCCGGTACGACCCGCACCGCACAGGATCTCGTCGGCGACGAACAGGACCTCGTGCCGGTCGCAGATCTCCCGGATGGTCCGAAAGTACTCCGGGCGGGGGGTCGAGGCACCGGTGGATGAGCCGCCCACGGGCTCCGCGATGAACGCGGCTACGGTGTCGGCACCGAGCCGCCGAATCGCCGCGTCGAGTGCCGTCCCGCTGCAGGTCGGGCAGGCGGGATCATCACCCCGGCAGGGGCACCGATACGCGTACGGCGCCGGAATGCGCTCCACATCCACGAGCCACTCGCGGAACGGCAGCCGGTACTGCTCGCGCGCCGATGCCGAGAGCGCGAGCAGGGTGTTGCCGTGATAGCACGGGTTCAGGGCGATGATGCGGTGCTTCCCGGGCTTGCCGGACTCGACCCAGTATTGGCGCGCCAGCTTCAACGCCGCCTCGACTGCTTCCGAGCCGCTCGACAGGAAATAGAGCTTGTCCAGATCGCCGGGGAGCGTATCCGCAAGCTCGCGCGCCAGCTCTTCCACCGGGCCGTGGGTGAACGCCGTGGCCGAGAGATACGCGAACTCGCGCGCCTGGCGGGCCAGCGCCTCCGCGATCTCCGGGTTCGAATGGCCGAGGTTGGCGACGTAGGCGCCCCCGACGGCATCGAGGTAGGACTTCCCGGACTCATCGAACAGCCAGCACCCCTCGCCCCGCACGATGCGCGGATAGCTCCTGCCGAGCTTCCGGTAGAAGACATGGCTGTCGGGGTATCGGTAGGTCGTCATCGGCTCCCGTGGTTCGCGGAAACGCGGGCAAGATACGGCAGGGCGCGAGACTCAGCTAGAAACTTAACTGGAGGCTAGACTTCAACTCCATGGCGAACTTTGGCGCCTGGTGGGAGCGCCTCCGGCCGTTGCCGGGCGGCCGACGGCTGTTCAGCTGGCTGTTGTGGCGCGTGGTTCCCTACACGGGCACCGTCCGACCTTACGTCCTGGAGCTCCGCCCCGGCTACGCGAGGGTCACGATGCGCGACCGGTGGCGGGTCCGGAACCACCTCAATTCGATCCATGCGATCGCGCTCGCCAACCTCGGCGAGATGGCGAGCGGGCTCGCGCTCACTGTGTGGCTCCCGCCCGGCGCGCGCGGCATCCCGGTCGCGCTATCCATCGCCTTTCTCAAGAAGGCCCGCGGCACGCTCACCGCCGAGGCGCACTGCCCGATCCCGGATGTGAGTCGCGAGGCGGAGCACGACTTCGTCTCCGAAATCGCGGATGCGAGCGGCGCCGTGGTCGCCCGCGTCACGGTGCGCTGGCGCCTCGGGCCACGCCCCGCGTGATGGGGGGGGGCCTCGACACCGCGCTCACTCGCGACGCCCGGGTCGCGGTCCCGCTGATCGGCGGCGCGATGTTCCCCTGCTCCAACCCGGAGCTGGTCGCCGCGGTGTCGGAGGCGGGTGGCATCGGGATCGTGCAACCGCTGTCGATGGAATACGTGCATCGACGCCTGCTGCGGGACGGCCTCCATCTGATCCGCCGTCTCACGCAACAGCCGATCGGCATGAACGTGCTGATCGAGCAGTCGTCGAACCTCTACCTCGAGCGCATGCGACGGTACGTCGATATCGCGCTCGAGGAGGGCGTCACGTTCTTCATCACGTCGCTCGGCAAACCTCGCTGGGTCGTCGATCGCGTCGCCGCGGCGGGCGGGGTCGTCTATCACGACGTCACCGAGCGCAAATGGGCGCTCAAGGCCATCGACTCCGGCGTCCGCGGGCTGGTCGCCGTCAACGATCGGGCGGGAGGGCACGCCGGACCCAAGAGCGCCGCGCAGTTGATGGACGAGCTGGGGGATCTCGGCCTGGCCCTGGTCTGCGCCGGAGGCATCGGTGAAGCCGCCGATTTCGTCGCGGCGCTGCGACTGGGGTACGCCGGGGCGCAGCTGGGCACCCGGTTCATCGCGACCACGGAGTGCACCGCTCACCCGGATTACAAGCGCGCGATCGTCGAGTCCGACGAGGACGATATCGTGCTCACGGAGCGCGTCACCGGAGTCCCGCTC
>DASQIB010000301.1:0-3947 GCA_035631795.1 Gemmatimonadales bacterium
GTGCACCACGAAGTCACCCGCCTTGAGCGCCTGCGCCGCCGTCGCGAGCGCCTCGCGGTAGCGGCGCGGCCGCCGCAGGCGACGGGCCCGGCGGAAGATCTCGTGGTCGGTCAGCACGCGCAGGTCGGGGAGCAGGAACCCACCGTCCAGCGCTCCCACGACAAGCGTTGCTCGCTCGCTGTCGAGCAGCTCCTCGAGCCGCTCGAGCTGACCCTCGTTGTCGCACAGAATCACGGTCGGCGGCTCACTCGCGACGATGCGACGAAGCCGTTTGATATCGCGGTCGACCGCCTCGGGTGGCGCGATCGGGAACCGCACGTCGGCGCCAGCGGCGTTGAGGGAGAGTCGTGCGAATCGAGCGAGCGCCGCGCGCCACGTATTGGGCTCCACAAAGAGCGCGTCGCGCGCCGGCGGCTCCTCCCCGAGCCGCCGCGCGATCTCGAGGTGGTGGGCGGCGTCGGTCCAGGCGCGATCCACTTCCCCTCCGAGCGCGGTCTCCTGCTCGAGGAGCAACAGCGCGTCAGTGGGCAGGAGATCCAGCAATGATTGGCGCACGGAGTGCCCCGGTAGGGGCGCCGCCTGCTGCGGCCCTACACCGCTCGCCCCTGAGCCTTCGGTCTTCACGGGAAGAATCGTGACCCGCTCGACGGCCTCGCCCGATCGTTGCGTGTCGAGATCGAACGTCCGTAAGGATGCGAGATCGTCGCCCCACCATTCCAGGCGGGCCGGCGCCGCCATGCCGAACCCGTACACGTCGAGGATCCCGCCGCGGACGCTGAACTGTGCGACCTCGGTCACGGTCGGCACGCGAGTGTAGCCCATGGATTCGAGTCGCTCGATTACTTCACGGAGGGAACCGCTCCCCGCTCCCTGCTCCCCCGACGCCAACACCAGCTTCATTTCCCGGAGCGTTGCCGGCACCGCCGTCCGCTCCGCCGACGCGCGCGCCGTCGTGACGAGCACCCGGACCACGCCCGCAAGCAGCATCTCGAGGGTCTCGATCCGTTCTCCGGCGATCTCCACGTGCGGCTCCTCGGCACCCAGCGCCTCGCGCTGCGGGTAGAGCGCGGCATTCTCTGGGCCCACCAGCGCCTGCAGATCGGCGAGCCAGCGCTCCGCGTCGGTCGGCGTGGCGGTCAGGACCACGAAGACTCGTTGCGCGAACCGCCGCGCGAGCGCGCCAACCAGGACGGCAGGACTCGAGCCGGGCAAACCCGCGACGCCGACCCCGGACCCGACACTGGGGAGGTCGTCGGCGAGGGTTCCCGTGGCGGGGAGCTCCGCCATACGGTCGATCAGAAACTCGAGCGGCATCAGTGCGAGAGCGTCGCCACGCCGAGCTCCACGAGCGCGAGGAGCAACGCCAATGCGAGCAAAAGACCGCTCACGTCGCTCCGCCCCGTGCCCGCGAACCGCGCCGCCGCGAAGGCAGCGTCATCGAGCACGTCGGCGCCGAGGACCGCGCGCGCCAGTCCGGGCGTGGCGGGCGTGAGATCGGATTCCCGGGGGTCCAGGCCGAACACCGTCGCGCCCAACGTATCCGCGCCGCGGGTGCGGAACTCCACGCGCGCCGCGCCCTCGGCCTCGGCCACCGGCGCTTCACGGCGCGCCAGCCGGTTCACCAGCGCGTCGACGAACGGCACGAACCCGGGCGTCGCGGGGAGCGCGGTCCACCCGGTGTCCAGCCGGCTGCCGACGAGCAGTACCGAGCCGTCCCGCACCAGCCAGGGCTCGCCGTTCACGCGCGCCAAGACCACGCTGTCGGAAGCCGCGGTCGCCTGTTGCCCGGACTCGTCCAGTCGATAGCGCCGCCCGATCGGTGTGCCCTCGGGGGCGACGGCCCCGGTGACTGGCCCGGGCGTCCCGGCCCGCCCGAACCGCCAGCGGCTGCCGCGCTCGGCGAGCGCCCGATTCACTTCGCCCAGCAGGGCCGCGTCCGCGGGCGGCATCACGATGCTCGTCTTCGATCCCGACTCTGGTCGGTCGCCAATGGACACATCGCTCCCGCGTCGAATTCTGCGTCCGTCCTCGAGCACCGCGAGCGCCGCCGTGACGAACGCTCCAGCATCGGGCGAGGCACTCACATTCGCCGGCGGCGCCACCCGCCACACGAACAGGCGGTGGTCATCGGCCCTGAGCTCGTCGGGATCGAGCGTCGCCTCTCCAGTCCACCAGCCGGGGCCGAGCGCCGTGAGCGAGATGGTGGCGGCCGACCCCGGCGCCGCGAGGCCGCGACCCACCTCGCGCCCCGCGATCCGCACGGTCACCGGCGCGGCCTTCGCGGCCGGCGTCCCGACCACAGTCACGACGACCGCGGCGTCCGTGACCTGGATGGTGCCGATGCCCCTGTTCTCTGGCTCGCGCTCGAGTGGCGCGAGCGCAAGGACGCGCACGCCGCGAGGCACCGCAGCTCGTCCAGGCCCGAGCGCGCTCCGCTGGAGATCACTCACCACGTGGACTTCGCGCGCCCGGAGCGGCTCCGCGTCCACCAGGCGGGCCGCGGCGCGAACCGCCGCCGTGAGGTCCAGGCGCGGCGCCGAGACGCGGACTGAGTCCACCGTCGCGAGCAACGCTTCGCGCGTTCCGGCGCGCGCCACGCCGTCCGCCAACACCAGCCACAGCCGGTCGGCCACCGTCGCGCGCGCCAGCGACGCCCGTGCCGTGACCTTGAGCCGATCGAGTACGGGACGTCCATCGATCACGACGCCGGACGACGGGGAGTTGTCGAGGATGACGGCCAGTGCCGTCGGTTCATGAACGAGACTCCCGCCACTGCGGGACGGCACCAGCGGTCGCGCTGCCGCCAGTACGAGGACCGCGATCAATGCTGTTCGCAGCACCAGGAGCAGGAGGTGCCGCAGCTTCAAGCGTCGCGCGCTCTGGCGCTCCGCTTCGCTCAGGTATCGCAATGGAGGGAACTCCGCCTCCGGCGGGACACGGCGCTCGAGTAGGTGCAACAGCGCGGGAATCGCCGCGGCCGCGAGCCCCAGGAGCACCAGCGGGTGCAGGAACGTCACGCGAGCAGCCGAAGCGCCACACCGAACGGCATGTCGGTCAGCACATGATGATACGCGATGCCGTGCCGGCGACATGTCCCGCGCCAGGCCGAAATCTCGCGGGCGACGGCTTCGCCATACGCGCGCGCCAGCTCCCGCGGCCGAACCACTACGCTCGCCGCTGACTCCGGATCGCGGAATCGCACCTCCGGCGGCCCGGTGAGCTCCGCCTCGGCCGGATCCATCAGATGCAACACGATCACGTGATGCCCGCGATGCCGCAGATAGCGGAGCGCGGTGAGCGCGAGCTCACGGTCGAACAACAGGTCGGAGATCAGCACGACCAGACCACGGCGCGCGAGGAGCGACGTCACGTGCACCAACGCCGCCTGCGCGGCCGTGCGCATCCCATCCGGCGTGCGGATCAGCCCTCGCACCACGCGCGCCCACTGACCGGCCTTCACACGCGCGGGCACCGCCTCCCGCACCGCATCGTCGAATGTGATCAACCCGGTGGCGTCCCGCTGCCGCAGCAGGATCAGCGCAAGCGAGGCGGCGATCCGGTCGGCGTACGCCCGTTTGGTGAGTCGCCCCGGCGCTCCGCGCCAGGCCATCGAGCGGCTCACGTCCACCAGGATCATCGCCCGCAGGTTCGTCTCTTCCTCGAACTGCTTGACGAACAGCCGGTCGGCCCGAGCCAGGATCTTCCAATCGAGGTACCGAAGCTCGTCGCCCGGCTGGTAGGCCCGGTGCTCCGTGAACTCGACTGAGAAGCCGCGAAAGGGGGAACGGTGGATTCCGGTCAGAAAACCCTCCACCACGCCCGCCGCCACGATCTCGATGCCGCCGAAACGCGCCACCTCGGCGGGATCGAGGAGATCGAAGCGCTGGGTATCCACCATGGGTTCGCGGAAGCTAATGAGCCGCCAATTGTCCCGGGTAGAGGACAGC
>DASQIB010000302.1:0-1724 GCA_035631795.1 Gemmatimonadales bacterium
GCCAAGGACCACGAGCTGCTCGCGCAGCCGCTGGACTTCGTCGACGAGCACGCGGTGCTCGTGCTCGAGCATGCGGTCGCGCGTGATGTTGACGCCACGCGCGATAGCCGCGACGCCCAGCCCGACCATGGCGAGCACGACTAGGCCGCCGATCGCGATGAGGCTCTCGGCGACGGTCTCCGACACCTCCACTGCCCGAGATGAGCCCGAGTCGTGTGGTACGAGCATGACCGTCCAGCGTCGTTTCGCGCGCTTGCGCATCGCCGTGGCAACACCTCGTTCCGACAATTCGATTCGGTCAGCGCCGGACAGGGTGTGGGTCCGGTTCCCGAAGGGGCTCGAACAATACGCCCGGTCAACGTCCCTCATGGTGAGCCAGGTCACGAGTTCTTAGGCACTCGGCGGATCGGTTGCCCCACGTCGCTGCGTCTCACTGCGGAATGTCCTGAGATGGTATGGTGTGGCGACCGGACGGCCGTCACGGCGCCCGCCAGGTCTGATTACTCCGGTCGACGTCCGGGAGGAGGGCCTCGGGATCGATCTCCACGCGAAGGATGCGGGGTTCGCGGGCGACGCGCACCTGGGTGCGACGGGCGCCCGTTAGCCAGGTCGCCACGGGCAGGGTCAGGCGCTGCACGCTCCCGTCCGCGCGCGCGACCGCGAGCAACACGGGCATGGGCGCGAGTCCCCGGTCCGAGATCGTGATCGTGACCGAGTCAGCGGCGGTGGACACGGAGTCGATCGCCTGATCGAGCGGCCACGCCTCGTAGAACCAGGTGGTCCAGAACCACGACAGATCGCGGCCCACGATGTCGTCGATCGTGTTGAAAAAGTCGTACGGTTGGGGGTGCCGGCCGATCCAGCGGTGGCCGTACTCGACCAATGCGCGATGCCAGACGTCGGGCCCTAATACGCCACGGAGCGCGGCGAGGGTCTGGGCCGTCTTGTCGTAGTAGATCACGAAGTACAGCGCTTCCGGGTAGTCGTCGCCCCCGCCCCCGCCCGGGATCATCAGCGGCGCATCCTGCCCGGCGCGCACAGCGTCGAGGTAGAGCGCGCGCTGGCCGGCCTCGGAATCATTGGGCCGGCCGCCCGATCGCGGCTCGCCGTACAGCGCGCGCATCCCTTGCGCCGCGTCGAACTGCGTCAGCCCCTCGTCCATCCAGGGAAAGCGCGTCTCGTTGGAGCCGACCTGCATGGGGAACCACATGTGGCCCGTCTCGTGCATCAGGTCGCCGGCGAGGGACAGCGTGTCGGCCCACGGCTGCATCAGTGTCAACATCGGGTACTCCATGCCGCCGCTTGAGAGCACGCCTTCCATCGAGGTCATCTGCGGATAGGGGTACGGCCAGAGGTACGCTGACAGCTGCTCAACGGCGTCCCGCGTGAAGCGTGCGGCGCCCGCACGCCACGCGGCGGCCGGCGGCGTGAGCCGGAACAGGCTGGTGATGTCCACGGTGTCCGACGCTCCGCCCGGCCGTAGCACGACCGCGCGGGTCGCGTCCCAGGCGTACTGGTCGCTCGTGCCCCAGGCGAAATCGCGCACGTCCGATGCCGTGAAGTGCCAGGTCACGACGCCGGCACCGGCGGCGACGGCGCGTCCGGCGGTCGGACCCGGCGTCAGGACGCGTACCACTCGACCGGACGTCCGTGCGGCGGTGAGACTGTCGCGCGCGGCGGAGGACAGCACCGCGCCGGCGTTGCGCAGCGTCCCGGTCGCCCCG
>DASQIB010000303.1:0-3283 GCA_035631795.1 Gemmatimonadales bacterium
GCCAAGGACCACGAGCTGCTCGCGCAGCCGCTGGACTTCGTCGACGAGCACGCGGTGCTCGTGCTCGAGCATGCGGTCGCGCGTGATGTTGACGCCACGCGCGATAGCCGCGACGCCCAGCCCGACCATGGCGAGCACGACCAGGCCGCCGATCCCGATGAGGCTCTGGGCAACGGTCTCCGACACGTCCACTGCCCGAGATGAGCCCGAGTCGTGTGGTACCAGCATGACCGTCCAGCGTCGTCTCGCGCGCTTGCGCATCGGCGTGGCAACACCTCGTTCCGACAATTCCATTCGGTCAGCGCCGGACAGGGCGTGGGTCCGGTTCCCGACGGGGCTCCAACAATACGCCCCAGCCAGGACCCGGTCAACATCCCTCACGGTGATCTAGGTCACGATTTCTTGGGAACTCGGCGGATCGGTTGTCTCACTGCGGAGTGTCCTGAGATGGTGTCGCGACCGGAACGCCCAGGGTGTCGAGGAACAAGGGCGGGGTGTCGCCGCCGCCCGCGAAGTCGAACATCCCGTCGATTCTGCCCGTGACCGCGTCGAACGACCCGCCACCCAGGCGCCTGCCGGAGAGCCAGTTGTCCTCGATGAAGCGTATGACCGCCGACTGGGTGATCCGTGTGTGGTCCACGTAGTTCACACGTGCCCACGGCGAGATGATGAGGAACGGCTGGCGGGCCCCCGGGCCGCAGCGGCCGTTCACAGGCCCGGCGCCGGCCACACCGGGGAGCTGCGGTGTTTTCCCTTTCGCGCCGCAGGCGCCTGGCCCGTCGAGCTGGTCCCTGGTCGAGTCGAACGACGCGTTGCCGACCGAGGCGACCCGATGGTCGTACCACCCGTCGGAGTCGTCATACAGAATGATGACGGCGGTGTGCGGCCACGCGCGAGTCTGCTCGAGGAAGTTCACGACCTCGGTGACGAACACCTGCTCGTCGAGGGGGTCGGAATAGCCGGCGTGGGCGTCTTGGAACCCGGAGGCCTTGAGGAAGGAGACGGCGGGAAAGTTGCCGGCGTTGACGGCGGCGAAGAAGTCCCGGATGTCATACTGGTGGTTGGCGCCGTCCCCCGCTGCGCCGATCGCGGCCACCGACGAGGGTCGAGCGTGCTCGGGATTGGCGGTGGAGCGGTAGTACTGGAACGGCTCGTGGTGAGGGATATAGTCCCGCGCCAGGCGACCGGTGACCGCGGACAGGGTACTGCGGGCGCACCCGGTCGAGCCGTTGGCGTTCGTCAGCGACGGGTCGAAGCCACCCTCGAACCACCCCCACGTGACGTGCGCCGCGTTCAGCAGATCGCCGATGTTCCGTCCCGTGAGCGACACCTGGTTGACGGAGTCGGAGCACATGTCGCCCGCCGGATCGACGTCGCCAATCAGCGTCAGGCCGCTCCGGCCGTTTTGGACGTAGGAGGAGGAATCCGTGCTCTTCGCGAGCACGACGCCGTTCGTCTGTCCCGAGATGAGATTGATGGCGCCGGGCGCGGACGGCCCGTACTGGTCGCCGTAGGCGTTGTCGCTCATAGCGAACTGCTGGGCGTATCTCCAGAGGGCGGTGACGGTGTTGCCGTCGTAGTAGCCCATCACCACCGCCGGCGTCGCGACCACCCCGGTCGCGCCGAGGGTGCCCCGGCCGGTGTACCTGGGAAAGAGGTCGGCGGCGCCGCCGTGGTAGGCGAGCTGCTCGAGGGTGTAGTCGTGCGACTGGCTCGCCGTCGCGGCCTGCGTCCGATCGAGCCGGAAGGGGTTGCTCGCCACACGGCCGTTGGCGGCATTGAGGTTTGGGTTGTGCGAGAGGAGTGCTGGCGTCAGGCCGTCGACCGCGGGCGTCCGCGCCCGCGCGACGAATCGCGTCTCGCCCGGCGGATTGGCGGCGACGGGATAGGTGCCGAAGTAGTGATCGAAAGACACGTTCTCGCCGAAGATGACCACGACGTGCCGGATCGGGGTCGCAGGACCCGGAGGCCGCGACTCGCGGCCGTGCGACATGAGCGTCAAGGCGATGAGCGTGGCCGCCGCGGGGGTGCGGGCCCTCACGGCGCCCGCCAGGTCTGATTGTTCCGGTCGACGTCCGGGAAGAGGGCCTCGGGATCGATCTCGACGCGAAGGATGCGGGGTTCGCGGGCGACGCGCACCTGGGCGTGACGGGCGCCCGTAAGCCAGGTCGCCACGGGCAGGGTCAAACGCTGCACGCTCCCGTCCGCGCGCGTGACCGCGAGCAACACGGGCATCGGCGCGAGTCCCCGGTCCGAGATCGTGATCGTGACCGAGTCAGCGGCGGTGGACACGGAGTCGATCGCTTGGTCGAGCGGCCATGCCTCGTAGAACCAGGTGGCCCAGAACCACGACAGATCGCGGCCCGCTATGTCGTCGATCGTGTTGAAAAAGTCGTACGGTTGGGGATGCCGGCCGATCCAGCGGTGGCCGTACTCGACCAATGCGCGGTGCCAGATGTCGGGCCCCAATACGCCGCGGAGCGCGGCGAGGGCCTGGGCCGTCTTGTCGTAGTAGATCACGAAGTACAGCGATTCCGGGTAATCGTCGCCCCCACCCCCGCCCGGGATCATCAGCGGCGCATCATGCCCGGCGCGCACAGCGTCGAGGTAGAGCGCGCGCTGGCCGGCCTCGGAATCATTGGGCCGGCCGCCCGATCGCGGCTCGCCGTACAGCGCGCGCATCCCTTGCGCGGCGTCGAACTGCGTCAGCCCCTCATCCATCCAGGGAAAGCGCGTCTCGTTGGAGCCGACCTGCATGGGGAACCACATGTGGCCCGTCTCGTGCATCAGGTCGCCGGCGAGGGACAGCGTGTCGGCCCACGGCTGCATCAGCGTCACCATCGGGTACTCCATGCCGCCGCTCGAGAGCACGCCTTCCATCGAGGTCATCTGCGGATAGGGGTACGGCCAGAGGTACGCTGACAGCTGCTCGACGGCGTCCCGCGTGAAGCGTGCGGCGCCCGCGCGCCACGCGGCGGCCGGCGCCGTGAGCCGGAACAGGCTGGTGATGTCCACGGTGTCCGACGCTCCGCCCGGCCGTAGCACGACCGCGCGGGTCGCGTCCCAGGCGTACTGGTCGCTCGTGCCCCAGGCGAAATCGCGTACGTCCGATGCCGTGAAGTGCCAGGTCACGACGCCGGCGCCGGCGGCGACGGCGCGTCCGGCGGTCGGACCCGGCGTCAGGACGCGTACCACTCGACCGGACGTCCGTGCGGCGGTGAGACTGTCGCGCGCGGCGGAGGACAGCACCGCGCCGGCGTTGCGCAGCGTCCCGGTCGCCCCG
>DASQIB010000304.1:0-11651 GCA_035631795.1 Gemmatimonadales bacterium
CCCGACGGTGCGGAGATGGGCGAGCGCCTGCGCCGAGATGCGCAGCGCCACCATCCCTCCCGCGAGGGATCTGCAGGTGGCGCGAACGGAGAGGTCTCCTGGCTCCGGGCGAGCGGCTCGCCTTCCCGAGAGGGGCAAGGCCTACTTTGCCCGTACGTCTCAGTGGCGTGGAGCCGCTACACAATGCCCGTTACAGTGGCGGGGCCGCGCCGGATTTGCACCGGCTTCCGTGAATCCCCATTCGCTTGTAACGACGGAGCTCAGTCTATCGAGGTTTACGCCGGAGCGCAACTACGAATCCCAGCACCAGCACCACGCCCGCGACGCCGACGATGACGGGCACGAGCGTTTCGGGCGCGAACCGCCGGTCGCTGAAGGCGATTGCGAGCGGCGCGCCCGCCGGAAGCGCGGTGGACCGATAGCGCGCGAAGCGACGGCCCTCGATGTCCTCGATGCCGAGGGAGTCGAGCGTCCTCGTCGTCACGACCGCGGTCGTGTCCTCGAGCAGCAGGTCCACTTCGTCGATGGGCTGGTCGACCGGCACGCTCACGCGACGCACGGTCGCCGGGAGCACGTACGTAAAGCTCAGCTGCTTGCGGTCGCGCGGCGGCACGGGACCGAAGACCGCCACCGAGTCCCCGCGTTGCGTGACCGCTTGGGGCGAGATGTCCCCCTGCCCCACCCGAAACTGAATGGCCACCGAGGGAATCGCAGTCGCCCACGTGGGTCGGAGGGAATCGGCGGCGATCCGGGTCGCGGTCCCCGGGTTCTCGAGCTCGAGGAGCTCGAGCACATCGCGCGTGCCGTCGCCCTTCAGCTTCGCCACCGTGATCAGTCGTCGCGCCACTCGCACGGCCGGCCCAGCGGAGCTCGTGTCGTACACGTACAACGGGGCGAGCCGGACGGTCGGTCCTGTCCGAGCGGTGACCGGCTCCGAGAAATACGCAATCCCGGCGCGCCAGCTCGAAACGACGTAAATGGAGCCCGAATCGGCTCGGGGAACCGTCAACCGATAGGCACCCGTGACGTCGGTGCGCGTCGAATCGACCGGCTGACCGCCGCCGCCCATGGACACCTGGTGCAGCACCGCCCAGGTGCGCGCCACGGGTCGTCCACCGGTTCCGAACAGGACCCGGCCCGTTACCACGATCCGCTGCGCCTGGAGCCTCCCCCCCGCACCTCCGCCCGCACTCAGGCCTGCGAGAGCGATCAGGAGGGCGGCGCTACGGAGTGAACTTCCCGAAGTCTTCAGGATTGAGGTTCTGCAGGTAAGTCTTCAGCGCTTCCGGATCGAGCGCGCCGCCGCCGGGCGTGCCCGGCGTTGCCCCACCCGCGTCGGTGCCGGGCTCTCCGGTTTCCACGGAGGTCAACGCAAGCAGGCTGTCGCTCGTGTAAATCGGGGCTTTGAGTCTGAGCGCGACCGCGATCGAATCGGACGGCCGGGCATCGATCTGGATCACGGCGTCACCACGATAGATGTGGAGCTCCGCGTAGTACGTGTTGTCCTTCACTTGGGTGATGATGACCTTCCGCAGGTCGGCGCCGAGGCCGAGGATCACCTGCTTCAGCAGGTCGTGGGTGAGCGGCCGCGCGAACTTGACGCCGGCGAGCTCCATGGCGATCGCGCTCGCTTCGGCCGGCCCGATCCAGATCGGGAGTACTCGCTCTCCCTCCTGCTCCTGCAGGATCACGACCGGCGTGTTGGTCGTGCGATCGAGCCCGAGGTGCGCGACCCGAACCTGGACCTGGTTCGCGCTCAGGTCCCCATCTCCCACGAGGCGAGATACTTCTGCTGTTCGGGGGTCAGTGTGTCGATCGCGACGCCCATCGCCGCCAGCTTGAGCCGGGCGATCTCCGCATCGAGCTCACGGGGGATCCGGTGCACGTCCTTCCCGAGCTGCTTGGCGTGCTGTACGACGTGCTCGGCCGCCAGCGCCTGGTTCGCAAAGGACATGTCCATTACGCTGGCCGGATGACCCTCGGCGGCCGCGAGGTTGATCAGGCGGCCGTCGGCGAGCACAAAGAGCCGCTTACCGCCGAGTCGCCACTCCTCCACGAACTCGCGCACCCGCGTCGGACCCTGGGCCGTCTGCTTCAGACCGTCCAGGTCGATCTCGACGTTGAAATGGCCCGAATTGGCGAGCACCGCTCCGTCTTTCATGGCTCGCATGTGCTCCACGCGAATCACGTGCGTATTCCCGGTCAGCGTCACGAATACATCGCCCAGACGAGCTGCCTCCGCCATCGGGGCGACGCGGTAGCCGTCCATCTGCGCTTCGAGCGCCTTGAGCGGGTCGATCTCGGTGACGATGACGTTCGCACCGGCCCCACGCGCCCGAAGCGCAAACCCGCGCCCGCACCACCCATACCCCGCCACGACGACCGTGCTCCCAGCCACGAGCAGGTTCGTGGCGCGCAGGATGCCGTCGAGCGTCGACTGGCCGGTGCCATACCGGTTGTCGAACAGATGCTTGGTGTCCGAGTCGTTCACGGCAATCACGGGGAATTGCAGCACGCCGTCCCGGGCCATCGCCTTGAGCCGGATCACGCCGGTCGTGGTTTCCTCGGTCGACCCCTCCACACCGGCGACCAGCGCCTGTCGATCGGGTCCGGAGAGTGTTTCGACCCATTTGCGGACCGGAGGGGCGAGGTCGTCGAGCCGGTTGAGCGCGATCATGTGGAGCGCGCCCACCAGGTCCGCGCCGTCGTCCATCGTGACGTCGGGACGGTGGGCCAGCGCCGCGCGGATGTGCTCGTAATAGGTGGTATGATCCTCGCCCTTGATCGCGAACACCTTGATGCCGTGATCCTTGACGAGATGCGCGGCGACGTCGTCCTGGGTGGACAGGGGGTTCGACGCGCACAGGGCGACGTCTGCCCCCCCTGCCTGCAACGTGACCGCTAGGTTCGCCGTCTCGGTGGTGACGTGCAGGCACGCCGAGAGGCGCTTGCCCGCGAGCGGTCGTTCCCGCGTGAAGCGTTCCCGGAGCAGGCGCAGCACCGGCATGGAGCGCTCCGCCCACTCGGTGCGCCGGCGTCCCTCGGCTGCGAGGGCGACGTCTTTGATATCGGAGGCGGCGGTTCGGGCCGTCGTCGTCATGCGTTCACTTTTTTAGAGGCGTAGTGCTTTGAGCGCTGGACGGCGAGGCGCAGATCTTCCACGCGGTTGGCGCGCTCCCAGGTGAACAGCTCGATCTCACGGTCGACATCCTTGTCCACGTAGCGGCGGCGCTCCGGCGTGCGGCCGAAGTGACCGTATGCCGCGGTGGCGCGATATATCGGTTGCCGGAGCTCCAGGGCTTTGATGAGGGCGAGCGGCTTGAGGTCGAACACTTCGCGAACGGCGTCTTCAATCGCTTCGTCGGGGACGAGCCCGGTCCGGAACGTGTCGATCATGACCGACACCGGTTCCGCGACGCCGATGGCGTAGGCGACCTGCGCCTCGCAACGCTGGGCGAGCTTCGCAGCGACCACGTTCTTGGCGACCCAGCGCATCGCATACGCCGCGGAGCGATCGACCTTGGACGGGTCCTTGCCGCTGAAGGCGCCGCCGCCGTGACGAGCCATCCCGCCGTAGGTGTCCACGATGATCTTGCGGCCGGTGAGTCCCGCGTCGCCCTGCGGGCCGCCGACGACGAACCGGCCGGTGGGGTTCACCAGCAGATCGACGTCTCGAATCTCGAATCCCGCGTCGCCCAGGACCGGCCGCACGACCAGGGCCGTGACACCCTCTCGCAGCTCCACGTTGTCGATCTTGTCGGAATGTTGGGTGGAGACCACGACCTTGCTCACGCCGACCGGGCGGGCGCTTTCATACACCACGCTGACCTGCGTCTTGCCGTCGGGCCGGAGCCAGGGGAGGTCCCCCGCCTTGCGCACGATGGCGAGGCGTTCCGCGAGGCGGTGCGCCAGCACGATCGGCAGCGGCATGAGGGAGGGCGTTTCGTCGGAGGCGTAGCCGAACATCATCCCCTGGTCACCCGCCCCCCCCCGGTCCACGCCGAGGGCGATGTCGCCCGACTGCCGGTCGATGGTGGTCAGGATGGCGCAGGTCTGGGCATCGAAGCCGAAGCTCGCGTCGGTGTAGCCGATGGCGCTGATCGTGCCCCGGACGATGTCGGGGATATGCACGTACGTGGACGTCGTGATCTCGCCGGCCACAACCGCCATGCCGGTGGTGACGAGGGTTTCGCAGGCGACGCGGGCCGCCGGATCCTTGGCTAGGATCGCGTCCAGGACGGCATCCGAGATCTGATCGGCGATCTTGTCGGGATGACCTTCCGTCACCGACTCGGAGGTAAACACGTGGCGTTGCGCTGGCATCTCTCGATCCGACCGGAGGTTATGCGTTCAAACTAGCGGCGCGCCGGGCCCTGGGCAACCGTGCGTGGTGGTCGAGCAGCTTCAAGTCGACGGCTTCCGCGAGCGCGAGTCGCAGCAAGTCGAGTACGTCGTCCGCTGTGCGCGCGGCGAGCGCCTCTCCGGCGACCGCACGCGCGCGTGCCGCGCTCACCTGGCGCACGGTCCACTTCACCAGCGGCAGCGCCGGCGGCGCCACCGAGAACGTTTCGTATCCGAGTCCGATCAAGAGGAACGCCGACAGCGGCTCCGACGCCATTTCGCCGCACACGCTCGCCGGTTTGCCGGCCGCGCGCGCCGCGTCGGCGACCTGCTTGAGGAGTCGCAATACACTCGGATCGTGCGGCGTGAAGCGATCGGCGAGCCGGGCGTTGCCTCGGTCCACGACGAGCGTGTACTGCGTGAGATCGTTCGTGCCCACCGAGAGGAAGTCCGCCTCGGCCGCGAGCCGGTCCGCGATCACGGCCGCGGCGGGCGTCTCCACCATGACGCCCACGGGCAGCGACGTCGCGGCGGGGATGCCCTCACGAGCGAGCCGGGCTGCTTCTTCCGCCACGAGGGCCCGGGTGCGGTCGAGCTCTTCGAGACGCGTGATGAGCGGCGCCATGAGCCACACGTCACCGTGTTTGGCGGCCCGGAGCACCGCCCGCACCTGCGTCCGAAACAGCTCCGGCCGATCGAGACACACGCGGATGGCCCGCCAGCCGAGCTGCGGATTCACCTCGGAGGGCGCGCGGAACTGCGCGGGGAGCTTGTCGCCGCCCAGATCGTACGTGCGTATGACGACGGGATTCCCTGGAAACGCTTCCGCCACCCGCCGGTAATAACCCGCCTGCTCGTCCTCGGTGGGCAGGGTGCTGTGACCCGTGATCAGGAACTCGGTGCGGAGGAGACCGACGCCCTCCGCCCCGTGCTCGCGCGCCGCGACGATCTCGTCGGGCAGGTCCACGTTGCCGCGGAGGACGATTCGCGTCCCGTCGACGGTGACCGCCGGCAGGTCGACGACCTCCTCGAGCTGCGCGGCCAGCTCGCGGCGGTCCTGCTCGAGCGCCCGTGCCTCGGCGATCTCGTGGGGCGCGGGAGCGAGCAGGACGGTTCCGCGGCTGCCATCCATGACGATCGTGGTGCCGGGCTCGATGCGCTCGATCGCCCCAGCCACGCCGAACACCGCGGGGATCCCGATCGAATGCGCGAGGATCGCCGCGTGCGACGTCCGCGTGCCCTCCTCGCTCACGAGCCCCACCACATGCTGGCGATCGAGCTGCACGGTGAGCGCGGGAGACAGCTCCTTCGCCACGACGACGGATGGCTGGGTGATGCCCTCCCAGAGATCATCGGAGCCGCGGTGCATGAGGTGCTCGATCACGCGCATGGCAACACCCGACAGGTCGACCAACCGATCCTTGAGGCGCGGGCTGCCGGTCGCGGCCCACATGTCGCGCACCTCGAGCGCCTTGAACTCGTAGGCTTTCTCGGCCGTGAGATGGTTTTCGCGAATCAGGTTCGCGACGGCGGTGAGAAATTCCTTGTCCTCCAGCATCAAGATCTGGGCGTCGAAGATCCGAGCCTCGTCGAGACCCGCCCGGTCTTCGGCTTTCACCTTCATCGCCTGGAGAAAGCGCTTGATGTCGCGCACGGCCGCGCGCAGCCGGCGTACCTCTTTCTCGACCTGCGACCGCGGCACCACACGGTGGGGCACGTCCGGCATGGCCCAGCGGACGACGACCGCCTGCCCCACCCCGATACCGGGAGACACGCCGATGCCCTTCAGATGCCGGTCGCTCATCCAGCGCCCTCGTTCTCGCGTTCCTCCGCATCCCGCAGCTCGGCCTCGCGCAGCTCGGCCGTCAGATGCATCTCGTGGAACCCGTCGGCCACGAGGGCGAGGAGCGCCTCCATGGCCTGCTCCGCGTCCTCGCCGTCCACGACGATGATCAGAGAGGAGCCACACTCCGCCGCGAGCATCATCACGCCCATGATGCTCTTGCCGTTCACGGTGAGCTCGTCCTTGCGCACCTGGACGGTCGACTTGAACCGGCTCGCGAGCTTCACGAATTCGGCCGCCGGGCGCGCGTGCATCCCGAGCGGGTTCACGATCTGCGCCGAGCGCTCGATCAGTGCCATAGCCACCCCCCGAGCGTGGCGAGCGCGAGCAGCACCAGCCCGAAGCGCAGCCCCGTCAGCCGGGCGCGGCGCCACCACAGGAGCGCGAAGCCTCCGGCGGCGACCACCGCGAGCGCGGCGCGTGTCCAGCCGAGGAATCCGCTCGCCAGCGACTGCGCGACAAGTGGGAGCGCGGCTCCCGCGACGAGGGCCATCGCCGGTGCGGAGAGCGCCGTTGCGCGTTGCAGCACCGGTTCTCGGAGGGCGGTCGCCACCCGTCCCCCGTACGTCCATCCGGCGCGCAGCGCCCACCACCGCAAGGCGACGTGCCCGATGTTATAGACGATCAGGAATCCGAACACGGCCCGGAGACCGAGTCCGAGGGCGACGCCGATCAACGCGAGCCCCGACGTCAGGGGTAGCCAGCCCGCCCAGACGAGGCGGTCGCCGAGCGCGCCGAGCGGCCCGCACAGCGCGGTCCGCAGGCGCATGACCTGCTCGGGCGGGACGCCGTCGTGCTCGGCGCGGGCCGTCGCGCCGACGGCGAGGCCGCACAAGTACGGGTGCGCGTTGAAGAACTGGGCCGCGCGCGCCACCGCCGCACGGTACGCCGTGCCGTTGCCCGCCAGGTCACGGATCAGGGGCTGCTCCGAGACGCCCATCCCGATTCCCTGCATCCGCTCGTAGTTCCACGATCCCTGCACGGTGAACAGACGGAGCAAGGCGCGGCCCAGCGACGGGCGGGCGGGAGGAACGGCGGTGCTCATCGTAACCACACCGCGGCTGCGCCGCCGACCAGGCCGACGGCAAACCAACGAAGACCCGGCCCGCGCCCGATCAGGCGGAGCGTCCCGGCGGTCCCCGCCGCCAGCGCGGCGCCCACCGCCGCGACGTTGAGGAGCACGACGCCGCGCGGCGACAGGGTCCCATGGAGAGAATCGCGGGCGAGCTGCGCGAGCCCCAGGCCGATCGCGGTCACGATCGCGGCCCGCGCGGCGTCGCGAAGGATGCCGGCGACGTGCAGGCGCTCCAACGTCCGCGGCTCGCCGCTCTCCAGGGCGGCCGCGGCGCGGTGCACGGCCCGGGTGTTGAGGCGACGCACCGCCTGCAGGCTCGCGCCACCCGCCATCGCGGTGATCAGCCCCACCAGCGCGCCCACTCCCAGACCGAGCGTTCCGGCGGCCGCGTGAGCGGCGCTGACCGCGGCGACCGTCGCGGGTCCGTACTCGGGATACCGCACCGCCCCCACGGGGAGGATGTCGTACTGGAACAGCTCGAACAGGACGCCGAGCTGCAGGCCGGTCACGGCGTCGCCGAGCATGAGGCCCGCGATCGGTCCCGCAACGATGGGGCGCGCGATCATCATCTGCGGCACGCTCACCAGATCGAGACCGACCAGGGTGCCCCACGCGAGGAGGATGAGCTGGACCTCGAGCGAGAGGCTCACGTGAAGTCCTCGAGGGGGACGGGGCGCGCGGTCGGGACGTCCTGGGCGGTCACCTCCACGCCTCGCGCCGCGATGGCTTTCAGCTGCGCCGCCTCGGCGTCGGTGAGATAGACGTAGCGGAGCCGCTCCGAGCGCCCCGGCCGGTGATGCAGGCCGCCAATGTTCACGCGGCTCACGCGGTGGCCGTTGCCGGTGAGCGCGGCGACGGTGGCGATGTCCCCCGACACCAGGATGCCGACGCGCGGATCGCGCTCCCACTCGGGCAGGCGGTCCCGCGCCTCCGTGGTGGACGCGAACACGACTTCGATCTCGGGCGGCACCCCCATGCGATAGAGCTCCTGCTCCGGCTCGCTCGAGCGAACGCCGTCGTCCACGAGCACGATGAATTGCACGTTGAGCGGCTTCCCCCAGCCCACGACGACCTGGCCGTGGATCAATCGATCATCGATGCGATACAGGGCGATACTCATGCCGCGGGCGTGCGGATCGCCCGGCTGCCCGCCTCGGCCGCGCGCCGCGCCGCGTCCGCGGGCGCGAGATCGCGATGGAACACGAAGTCGAGCAGCATCGCGAGGTTCACCCCGGTCACCACCGCGACATCCGCCCGGCCCCGCGCGAGCCGCACCGAGCTCGTCAGGCAGGAGCCCCCGGGCAGGTCCACGAAGAGCACGGCGGGCCGGCCGTCGATCGCTCGCGTGAGGCGCTCCGTGAGCGCCCCGCTGTCGCACCCGTCGTTCGACACCGGTACGAGCGCGTCGCTCACGCCGGTGATCGCCGCGACGGCGCTGAGCAGCGCCTGCGCGACGGCCGCGTGCGACACGATCACGCCGCGCAGCGGCTCACTCATTGTCTTCCTCGAGGTACTCTTGCAGCTGGCGGCGGTCGGTGAGGCGCTTGATCAACCGGTCGTTGAACGCGCGCGCCGCGTCTACGCCGCTGTAGCGCAGGAGGTGATTCATCGCCACGACCTCACAGACTACGGTGAGGTTCTTGCCGGGGTTGAGCGGCACCGTGACCAGGGGCAGGGTCACGTCGAGCACCTGGGTGGTCTGGCCATCGATGCCCGTGCGGTCGTACTCGCGCGACGCGTCCCAGTCCTCGAGCTGGACCACCACCTCGATGCGCTTCTGCTGGCGCACCGCGCGGATACCGAACAGGGCCCGGATGTCGATCAGTCCCACGCCGCGGATCTCCATATGATGCTGAGCAAGCTCGTGCCCGCGCCCGATGAGCACGTCGTTCCCACGACGGGTGATGTGTACGAGATCGTCCGCCACCAGTCGATGGCCGCGCTCGACCAGGTCGAGCACGCACTCGCTCTTGCCGATCCCCGACCGGCCCAGGAACAGCAGGCCCACGCCGAAGACGTCGGCGAGCGAGGCGTGCAGCGTCGTCGCCGGCGCGAACGCGTCGTCGAGGAACGGCTTGAGACGGCGATAGAACTCCGCCGTCTTGAGCCGGGTGCGAATCACGGGGACGCCTTTCTTGCGCGCGAGCTCGAGCAGCTCCCCGGGCGGCTCCTGCCCCTTGGAGATGACGACGCACGGCAGATCGAACTGGAACAGCGTCTCGACGGCCCGGCGGCGCGCCCTGGCGTCGAGCGACGACAAGTACGTGACTTCCGTCTCGCCGAGGATGTGAATGCGATGCGCGGCGAAGCGCGCGGTGTACCCCGCGAGCACGAGCCCGGGGCTCGATGCCTCAGGCGTGGGAATCTCGCGATCGAGCCCGAGATCGCCCGTCAGAGCCTCGAGCTGCAAGGGATCGCCCTTGCGCTCGAGCAGGTCGCGAACCTTCGGGAGAGTCATCGCGGCTCGGGAGGGGTCCGCGCGCGGCGGCTCGCGCTGGCGCGTCGGCGGATCGGAGACTTGTCGAGCTGGCGACGGACCTTGGCCACCGCGGCGTCCAGCGCGGTCCGGTGATCGCCGCCACGGGCTTTCGCCACATGCAGGACGCCGCGCCCGGCGTGCAACCGCACTTCCACCAGCGGGTGGCCGTTGTCGGCGACGAACAGGACCCGCGCGTCGTGCGGGCGCAGCGCGATGCGCTCGAGCCGGGCGAGCAGCTCCCGGGCTCGGGTCCGGAGCTCGTCGGCGACGTCGCAGTGGCGCGCCGTGATCGTGATCCGCATGCTCAACCGGCCTCCCCCCTCCCCCGCGCGATGACCCGCTGCAGATGCGCTTCCGTCGCCTGGGCCGCGTGGTCCCACGACAGTCGCTCGGCGAAGGCCCGGGCGCCCACCCCGAGCCGCGACACGAGCGCCGGATCGCCGGCGAGCGCGAGCATCCGGTCGGCCAGCGCCGCGACGTCGCCATGCGGCACGAGAAACCCCGTCTCGCCCTGCCGTACCGACTCGCGCAGGCCGGGACTGTCGGAGGCGATGGCGGGCGTACCGCACGCGGCCGCTTCCACGTTCGAAATGCCCCACCCTTCCTTGGGACTCGCCAGCACCACGCACCACGAGCGCCGCAGCAGTCGCCGCTTCTCCTCGTCGGACACGAATCCGCGGAAGCGGGCCGCCGTACCGAGCCCCAGCCGACGCGCCAAGCGTTCGAGGCGCCCCCGGTCGTCTCCCTGACCGGCGATGTCGAGCACCACGTCGGGACGGCGTGTCCGCGCGACGGCCAGGGCACGGAGCGCGATTTCCACTCCTTTATAACGCTTGAGACGCCCCACGTACAAGAACGTCGGCTCGCGGGTCCGCGACACGGTGGCGTCCGGGGTGTACCAGGCCGCGTCGACGCCGGGATGAATCACGTCGATCCGCTCGCGCGGCACGCCCCGTCGCGCGAGATCGTCGCGCGTGCTTTCCGAGATCGCATGAAACCAGGCCCGGCGGTAGGCCCGCGGAATGCGGCGCTCGGCGGCCCAGACGACGGCCGCGACAGGCCAGCTCGCCTCGCGGAAGGCAGTGGTCCCGAACAGATGCGGCACGAGCGCCGAGAACGGCGTGTCCGTGAGGCCGGCGAGGAACAGCGGCAGCTTGTTGATGTCCTCGACCACCACGTCGTAGGAGTTCGCTCGCAGCAGACGCCGCACCGCGCGGCGCGCGCGGAGCGCGAAACTGTACCGCCCGCCGTACCGGCGCACGCGCATGCCGTCGAGCTCAACCTCGGGCCTCGCGCCGGGCCAGCCGCTCGCCACGAGGTCGACCGCGTGGCCGCGACGGGCCAGGCGGCCGAAGATCTCGTGGATGTGGATCTCCGCGCCGCCGGCGTGAGGATTTTCGCGGTCGTTCCAATTCACCAGCAGAATCTTCACAGCGCGCCCGACGCTCGCGCGACGCTGTCGAGCACGCCGTTCACGAACGCCGGTGCCTTCGCGCCGGCGAACCAATGCGCGAGCTTCACGGCTTCGTCGATCACCACCCGGGACGGCGTGGCGCCCTCGGCGAGCTCCGCCAGCGCGAGTCGGAGGATGTTTCGCTCCACGATGCCGACCCGCTCGAGGCGCCAGTGCTCGGCGGCGTCGGCCACGCGGCGATCGAATTCGGGAAGCCCCGCGATGGCCTGGGCCGCGAGATCCGCGCCGCGGTCGAACCCTTCGGGGGCATGCCCGTACGCCGTGGCGAGCCGGGCGACGATGGTCTCGATGGACGGGCGACCGGACAGGTCCCACGCGTAGAGCAGCTGGAGCGCGCGCGCGCGGGCCTTAGTCTCGGGGCGCTGCACGGGTGAGCCGGGCCAGGACGTCGGCCGTGGTGAGGGCCGCGTCGGTCGCCTCGTAGCCCTTGTTAGGCCCC
>DASQIB010000305.1:0-3246 GCA_035631795.1 Gemmatimonadales bacterium
GGTTGCGACCGGCCAAAGATCGACGTGACACCCTGCATCCGGACCTGCATGCCCCCGCCTGGGGCTCCGGAGTTCGCCGTGATGACGGCGCCGGGCACCATGCCTTGCAGCGCGCTTTCGACTGTCTGGCTGTGTGCGAGATTCAGCTGGTCGCTGCGGACCGACTCGACGCTGTTTGCCAGGTTGCGTCGCGAGACACCGGTCCCCTGGCCGGTCACGATGACCTCACTGAGCTCGAGGGCCGTGGCCTTGAGCGTGATCTCGACGTCGTTCTGATCGGCCGCGACCGGAATGCCGGCCGAAACGAATCCGATACGACGGACGTCGAGGGTCAGGGCTCCCGCAGGCGCCCCCAAAGCGAATTGACCATCCGATGCGGTCGACGCCCACACCTTGGTGCCTCGGACCGAGACTTGCGCTGCCGCGATCGGCGCGCCGGTCTGGCCGTCCTTTACGGTTCCGTGGAGCGATCGCTGCGCGACGGCGAGGCCACCGAGCGGGCCGCTCAGGAGCGCCGCGGCACATACAAGAGGACGTAACATTGGACACCGCCTCCCAGTGGGGATGTAGCAAATGATGTGAGTGCCGGGCGTGACAAAACGCCGACGGCGGCACTCACGTCGTGCCCATCTCACTGCGTTACTACCGTTGGAACTCCAACAGGCGGGCGCGAGCTGACGGCCGCGCTCACTGTACCGATTCATATATCGCGCGGCCACGACGTACGCTAGATTGACGAGCGGTTGCACACTGCAACATGGGGACGGCGCTGCCCCGCGCCGGCGCCCGGACTCCCGCCCGACGCTAAATTGGGGCGCGCATGCCAGAGCTCATGACTCACCGCCCACTCACGAAGCTCTCCGAAGAAGAAGAGCTGTTCCGCGATACGGTCCGCGGCTTCGCCGAGCGCCAGGTGAAGCCGCGCGTCGCGAGCATGGAACGGGCGTCGACCATCGATCCCGACCTGCTCCAGCAGTGCTTCGAGCTAGGGCTCATGGGGATCGAGATCCCCGAGTCGCTCGGAGGCGCCAGCGGAAGTCTCCTGATGACCGTCCTCGCGGTCGAGGAGCTGTCCGCCGTCGACGCCTCCGTGGCGATTTTCGTGGACGTCCAGAACACCCTGGTCAATACGCTGCTCCGTAAATGGGCGAGCGACGATCTCCAGCGCCGTTACCTGCCCCGCCTCGCGACCGTCTTGCTCGGTGCCTACGCGTTGTCCGAGCCCGAATCGGGGTCAGACGCGTTCGGCCTCCAGACCCGTGCCACCCGGCACGGCGACACCTGGCGGCTCGAGGGTCGCAAGTTGTGGATCACGAACGGCGCCGAGGCCGGACTCTTTATCATCTTCGCGAATACCGATTTCGCCAAGGGTTATAAGGGCATCACCGCCTTCGCGGTCGAGCGCGGATTCGAGGGCTTTTCGGTGGGGAAGAAGGAAGCCAAGCTGGGCATCCGCGCGTCGAGCACGTGCGAACTGATTCTCGACGGGTGTGAGGTGCCCGCCGCGAACGTCGTGGGGGAGGTGGGCATCGGTTATAAGGTCGCAATCGAGACACTGAACACGGGCCGGATCGGGATCGGCGCCCAAATGATCGGGGTCGCGCGGGGCGCGTTGACGGCGGCGCTCACGTACGTGAAAGAACGCAAGCAGTTCGGGAAGCCGATCGGCGACTTCCAGGCGGTCCAGTTCCAGCTGGCGCAGGCCGCCACCGAGCTCGAGGCGGCGCGGCTCATGGTGTACAACGCCGCGCGGCTCGAGGACGCGGGCGAACCCTACACGATGCAGGCGGCGATGGCGAAGCTGCTATCCTCGCAGGTGGCCGAACGTGTGACGTCGCTCGCGGTCGAGCTGTTCGGCGGGTATGGCTACACCAAGGAGTACCCGGTCGAGAAGTTCTATCGCGACGCGAAGATCGGCACGATCTACGAGGGCACGAGCAACATGCAGCTCAATACGATCGCGAAGCAGCTCCTGCGATGAGGCGCCAGATGACCAGACGGACGGGTCAGGTGCTGGCCGATATCGACGCGAGATGGACGACGTAACGGCAACTATAGGTGCAACAATTACTTAGATTCGCTTGGTGACGCACCGCACAGCCCGCGGGCGTCGCCGCGAGCGAGCTTTTCGGTACGTCTCGCTGAGGGCGCAGCGCCCCTCCTCAGCCCTAACGAGCTAGGAGGGAAGTGTCATGCGAGCCCTCATTTTTGTCCTCGCCTTAGTAGCGACCCCACTGGCTGTGGGGATGTCCCAGCTGCCCGGCAACAGCTCCTGTGACAACGGCAATGGCGATGAGAATCGCTCGGACTCAGGTCAGGCGAACGCCCACCAGGGGCTGTGCGCGCCTCAGCCGCCGCCTCCCCCGCCGCCGCCAGGCTGCGTGAACTCCTCCGGGTCAGGGGGGACGGGGTCCATTACGGGGACGGTGATGCTCGACGTCACGTTCACCGGTCAGGCAGGTTGGTGCATTGACGTCAGCGGTCCGGTCACGGCACAGGCCGTCACGGACGCCTCAGGCAACTACGTGGTCCCGGGCCTGCCGGCAGGCATGTACATGGTCTGCGAAGAGGTCCAAACCGGCTTCCAAGAGACTTCCCCGACCTCCGGGCCTACGTGCCCGTCCGGCATCGGGTGGATGATCACCGTCTTCGACGGCGCGGAATCCGGCTTTGTCTCGTTCACGAATTTGCCGTTGTAGTTGAAGGTTTGGCGCCCGACGAAGTACTCGCGGCCCCGGTGCTGTCCCCCCCGGGGCCGCGATGCATTGATGGTGTCTCGACAGTGATACTAGTGGAGAGGCCGTAGCGGACGGATCGCCGCTGCCGCACCGCCGTGCCCGTATAACTCTAGTTATTCCTTTCACTTACACAATTAGTGACGAGTCGCACAGCCTTCCGGGCCGGTTGTTGCGATCTTCGTGGCGCCCAGTGGCAGACCTGGGAGCGCGGGCGGTGCGTCCTCCGGCTCCACGGCACTGGGCAAGTCACGCTGAGGCCCGCAGCGCCCCTCCTCAGCCCAAAACGAGCTAGGAGTGTCGATGCGTGCCTACATAGTCCTGCTTGCCTTGCTGGCCACGCCGCTGGCTATTGGCGTGTCCCAGCTGCCGGGCAAGAGCTCTTGCACCAACGGCCAGGGCACCAGCAATCGCTCGGCCCAGGGGACCGCGCATGCTCATCAAGGGCTGTGCGTGCCTCAGGACCCGCCGCCGCCCCCGCCGCCCCCTACGGGCTCGACGTGCGTCAATT
>DASQIB010000306.1:0-3568 GCA_035631795.1 Gemmatimonadales bacterium
GCTCGCCTACGCCGACAGCCTGCGGGGCAGCTTCCTGCTCGTACACGGCACGGGCGACGACAACGTGCACTTCCAGAACAGCGTCCGCCTCGTGAACCGCCTCGAGGCCGCCAACAAGCAGTTCGACATGCGGATCTATCCGGGGCGAACGCACTCCATCTCGGGGGGCAACACGCGCGAGAATCTGTACGGGCTGTTCACGGCGTGGCTGAAAGCCCACCTGTAGAGCGCGACGTCACGCGCCTCGGCCGGACGGCGCTCGCCGTCCTGACGCTGATCAACCTGTTCAATTATCTGGACCGATGGATCATCGCCGCGTTGGTCGAGAGCATCAAGCATTCCGAGCTGAGCCTATCCGACAAACAGATCGGCCTGCTGTTCAGCGGGTTCATCGTGGTCTACCTGTTCACCGCGCCCGTGTTCGGCTCGCTGGGGGACACGAAGTCACGAACGCGACTCCTGGCATTCGGCGTTGCCGTCTGGAGCGTGGCCACCGCCCTCGCCGGGCGGGCCCGCAGTTACACGAGCCTGCTCCTCGCGCGTGCCACCGTCGGCGTGGGTGAAGCGGCATACGGCACCATTTCGCCGGCGCTGCTGGCGGATTACTTCGATCGGGACCGTCGCGGCCGGGTGTTCGCGATCTTCTTTGCCGCCATCCCCATCGGTTCGGCGCTGGGCTACATCGTGGGCGGCCTGGTGGATCGCTACTTCGGGTGGCGTCAGGCGTTCTTTGTCGCCGGCGTCCCAGGCCTCGTGCTCGCGGCCCTGGCGCTCCGCCTGTACGACCCACCCCGTGGGGCCCAGGATCCGGAAAGCGGACCTGTGAGCGGCGGGCACGGCATGTCCATCGGCCGTGCCGCCCGAGCCGCGTATGCCGCCTTGCTTCGGAACCGCCCGTACGTGCTCACGGTCCTGGGGTACGCCGCATACACGTTCGCGATCGGCGCGCTCGCCTTTTGGACGCCGTCGTTTCTCGAGCGGATCCGCGGCATCCCGAAAGCGCAGGCGACCGTGCAGTTCGGCGCGGTGGTTGTGGTCACCGGCTTCGTGGGCACGTACGCGGGCGGCTGGATCGGGGACTATTACCTACGCACGTCGCGGCAAGCGTACCTGTGGGTCTCAGGGATCGCGACGCTCGCGGCGGCTCCGCTCACGCTCGTGGCCCTCGCCGTGGCGCGACCGCCGGTCTACTGGACGGCCATCGTCGCGGCTGAGCTGCTCCTCTTCGCCTCGACCGGCCCGATCAACTCCGCGATCGTCAACGTGGTCCGGCCGGCGATCCGTGCCACGGCGGTGGCGTTGAGCATCTTCACGATCCACATCCTGGGGGACGTGCCCTCACCGTGGCTGGTGGGCGTGCTCTCCGACGCCCGCACCCTGGGCGAGGCGGTGCGGATCATCCCCGCGGCCGTGCTCGCTGGCGGTGTCATCTGGACGTATGCGGCCTGGCGGGGGGAGCGAACGGGGGCCGCCGAGCTGTCGCCGTGAGGGCGTTCTTCCGGGCGCTCTTCGGGCTGATCCTCAGGGTCTTCTTCCGTCGCATCGAGGTATCCGGCGTTGAGCGCGTGCCGGCGCACGGTCCCGTCATCTTCGTGCTGAATCATCCGAGCGGGCTCATCGATCCCGCGTTCCTGTTGTGCCTGGCGCCGCGCCGGGTCTCCTTCCTCGCCAAGGCGCCGTTGTTCCGGATGCCGATCATCGGCTTCTTCTGCCGGGCGTTCGAGGCCATTCCCGTGTACCGGCGGCAGGATGCCGGCTCCGATCCATCGCAGAACCGCGAGACCTTCGAGACGGCGCGCGCCGTGCTCGCGCGAGGTGGCGCGATCGGCATCTTCCCCGAAGGCACATCGCATTCGGACCCGAAGCTGCGACCGCTCAAGACCGGTGCTGCCCGGATCGCCCTCGGCGCCGCCGCCGCCCTTGGCGACGGGCCGCCGCTCGCAATCGTGCCCACCGGCCTGTACTACCGCGCGAAGCGCACATTCCGGAGCGCGGCGTTGCTGTATTACGGCGAGCCGTTCGCCATCGATCCCGTACCGTTAGGGCCGGGCGAGGAGCCGCCCGCCGAGCTGGTTCACGAGCTCACGGGGAAGATCCAGCGCGCCCTCGCCGCGGTTACGCTGCAGGCGGGACAGGAGGAAGTGCACGCACTCGTGGAGCGGGCACAGCGGATCGTGAGCGCCCAGGACGAGACACCGGCCGCGCCGCCGTCGCTCACCGACGAGTTCACGTTACGGCGCCGTCTCCTTGCCGGGTACGAGATGGTGCGGGCGCAATGGCCGGAGCGGCTCGCCGCGATCGCGACCCGGATCGACCGGTACGAGGCCGCGCTTGCGGCCGCCGGGCTCGACGCCCGCCAGCTCGCCGCCGGTCGCTACACGTTGGCTCGGGTGGCTCGCTACTCCGCCACGGCCCTACTCGTGCTCCTGGTCCTGCTGCCGGCCGCGCTCATCGGCGTCGTGCTGAATTACCCGGCCTATCGGGTCGTCGGCTTCGTGGCGACCGGCATGGCCAAAGGCGCCGAGGACGCGCTCGCGAGCATCAAGGTGCTCGCAGCCATGTTGTTGTTCCCGCTCACCTGGACGATCGTGGCGGTCCTCGTCGGGACCACACAAGGCGTCGAGGCGGGCGTTGTCGCGCTGATCGCGGCGCCGCTCTTGGCGTACGCCGCGCTCACCTTCTTCGAGCGGTTGGACCGTATCATCGGCGGCGGGCGCGCCCTCACGCTGTTCGCCTTTCGACGCTGGGCATTCTTGCGGCTCCTGGCCGAACGACACGCCATCCGCGACGAGATCATCGCGCTCGGGCGCACCGTGGAGACCACGTAGGCAAAAAAAGTAGGGGCGCAGCGTGCTGCGCCCCTACGCCTATCAGTGCGCCTCAGTGCTTGGTGGTCACCTGCTCCACGAACGTCCGCGCGAGAACGCTCAAATCGACCGGCGCGACCGTGGAATCCTGCGTCAGCTTTTCCGCCCTGGCGAGGTTGACCGATGCTTTCTTGTACGAGCTGTCGCTCGCGAGGGCAGCGCGGTACGCGCTCACGGCTTGGGTGATGTGCCCGGTGTGCTCGAGGGCGAAGCCCAGGTTGTTCTGGAACGTCGCGACGCTGGAGTCGATCTCGACGGCCCGGGCCAGCGGGCCGAGCGCCTCGAGGTAGTTCAACTGGCCGATGGCCACACGGCCGAGATTGTTCATCGACCAGGCGTCGCGCGGGTCGAGCACGATCGCCCGCTTGAATGCTTCACGGGCCGCCACAGGATCACCAAGCTCATCCTTCACCCGGCCGAGCAGGCGATACCCTTCGGCGGACGACGAGTCGAGCTGCAACGACGCCTCGACTTCCGGGAGTGCATCCCGGGCCTTGCCCTGCTCGAGCAGCACGCGGCTCAGGTTGATCCGGCTCTTGATGTGGGTCGAGTCCTTCTCGATCGCCTGCCGGAACGCGCTCACCGCCTGCTCGCGGTCGCCCGACTTCCAGGACGAGAGGCCGAGCATGTAGTAGCCCCACACATCGTCGGGCTTCTGGCTCGTGTACGCCGTGAATAACTGGACGGCTTCGTCGTACCGC
>DASQIB010000307.1:0-8356 GCA_035631795.1 Gemmatimonadales bacterium
GGCGCGCCTCTCGTCGCTGCTCGAGAGTCTGCTCGGCGACCTGTTCTCGAATCGCATCAGCGTGCGATTGATGCAGCACGCGGCGACCCTCGATCTCGCGCAGTACGAGGACTCGGAGACCTATGATCATCTGGAGCGCGCGCGCCGGCAGACGGTGGGGCGGATCGGGCTCGTGGCACTGCTCCTCTCCACGGCCCAGGATCTGGTGACGCTGGTATCGCTCGCCGCCGTGTTGCTCCTGCAGCTCCCGTGGCTGCTCTTGCTGCTCGTGGTCGCCGTGGTCCCGTCGTTCCTCGGTGAGACTCACTTCGCGGCGCTCGGCTACTCGCTCCTCTTCTCGTGGACGCCGGAGCGCCGGCTGCTCGATTACCTCCGCTACGCGGGCGCCTCGGACGAGATGGCGAAGGAGGTGAAGCTCTTCGACCTCTCGAGCTTCTTAGTGGGCCGATACGCCAAGCTGTCGGATGAGTTCTACGATGCCAACAAGCGTCTGGCGATCAGGCGTAACGTGGTCTCTACCGTTTTCGTGACGATCGGCACACTGGGGTACTATGGCGCGTACGCGGTGACCATCTATCTCACCGTGCTGGGCCGGTTCACGATCGGCGCCCTGACGTTCCTCGCCGGGTCGTTCCGACAGAGTCGCGATCTCATTCAGCGGATCCTGCTGTCGCTGTCGCAGGTGTTCGAGCAAAGCCTGTATCTCTCCGACTTGTTCACGTTCTTCGACGTGCAGCCGCGCGTGACCTCCCAGCCCGGCGCACGACCGGTGCCGGCGCCCATCCGGCGCGGCTTCGAGTTCCAGGATGTGGGGTTCCGTTATCCCGGCTCCGATCGCTGGGCGGTGCGGCATCTCACGTTCACCTTCGAGCCTGGAGAGCGCATCGCCCTCGTGGGAGAAAATGGCGCGGGGAAGACTACGTTGGTGAAGTTGCTCGCACGGCTGTACGACCCGGACGAGGGGCGCATCTTGCTCGACGGAGTCGACCTGCGCGAGTACGACCTGATCAGCCTGCGCAAGAACATCGGGGTCATCTTTCAGGATTTTGTCCGTTACGACTTCGTCCTGAAGGAGAACATTGGGGTGAGCCAAGTGGAGGCGCTGGACGACGAGGCGCGGGTGCGCGAGGCCGCGCGCCGCAGCCTGGCCGATTCGGTCGCGAAGCGCCTGGAGCGAGGGTACGATCAAATGCTCGGTCGCCGCTTCGACGGCGGCGTGGAGCTCTCAGGTGGCGAATGGCAGAAAGTGGCGCTCGGCCGGGCCTACATGCGGGACGCCCAGGTGCTGATCCTCGACGAGCCCACCGCAGCGCTCGACGCGCGGGCCGAGTACGAGGTCTTTCTCCGCTTCGCGGAGCTGACCAGGGGGCGGATGGCCGTATTGATCTCGCATCGATTCTCGACGGTCCGGATGGCGGATCGGATCCTGGTGCTCAGGAGCGGGGAGCTCGTCGATCAGGGAACCCACGAGGAGCTGGTGGCGCGCGGCGGGCTCTATGCGGAGCTGTTCAGTCTGCAGGCGGCGGGGTACAGATAAGCCGTCTGAGCGTCTAGGCGTCTGTCGCAAACGTGTAGCACCACGCCTCCCCCTCCAGCACCGTCTCGCCCGTCTGCCGACTCACCCTGATCTTGAGCTGGCAGACCGGCTTTTGCTCGTGCACGCTCACCACCTCTGCTTCCGCGGTGATCGTATCCCCGATGTACACCGGTGCCGTGAACTTCCAGTTCTGGCTCAGGAATACGGTGCCCGGCCCGGGGAGGTCCATCGCCACCAGGGCGTGCAATAGGCCGGTGGTGAGACCGCCCTGCACGACCAGCTTCCCGAACTTGGTTTTGGCCGCGAAGCCGGCATCGAAGTGCAACGGGTTGTAGTCCCCGGTGAGTTTCGCGAACGTGGCCACATGGTCGGGCGTGAGCGCCAGGCTGCGCCGGGCCCTCTGCCCCACCGTCAGGCTCATCGGGTGGCGCGGCGCTCGAGCCCCGCGACGAAGGGCGCGAAGTATTCCTTCCAGACGGCCGCGGTGGTGTGCGTGCCGTGTCCCCGCGTTCGCTCGCTTGTGGGGATGAGGACGTAGCGAGCGCTCTTCACGCGCGGGATGAGTCGCTCCATGAGACCCAGCTCGGGCGGATTGATGAAGTCGTCCGCCGAGTTGATGGCCAACACGGGGACGGTGATGCGTTCGAGGTCGCCGCTCGGATCGTAGTCGCGTGAGGCGTCGACCTGATAGAGCAGATCGTTGGCGTCCGCGTCGGCGTAGCGCGTGTCGAGCCAGTGGGTGATGAAGGCATCGGCCGAGTCGCGCGTGGGCCCGGCGCGCTGCTGCACGAGCGGTGCGCTGCCCGCGATGAACAACAACTGGAGCGCCGCTCGCAGTCCGCGGGGCTGGACCGTGTAATCGCCGTTCTTCCAGTCCGGATCGCCCCGGATGTCGTAGATGATCATCCGGCGCCACATGCGGTTCCGTCCCGCGATCTGCGTCGGGAGGCAGGCGAGCGGCACGAGCCCGTCCATGAAGTCGGGGTGACGCTCGCCCCACATCCAGCTGTGCATGCACCCCATCGACGTCCCCATGACCAGCAGGAGGTGATTGACCCGCAGCCCGTCGGTGAGAAGCTGATACTGCGCGGCGACGAGGTCCTCGTAGGCGTAATGGGGGAATCGCGCTCGCAGCCCGTCACTCGGCTTGGACGATCGGCCGTGACCGATGTTGTCGGGTAGGATGACATAGTGCGTGCTCGTATCGAGCGGTTGTCCGGGGCCATACAACTCCCCCGCGAACACCGGCAACAGGAACTGGTTTCCGGACCCGCCGGTCCCATGCAAGATGAGCACCGCGTTCCGCACCACGCCGGCCGCGTCGCGCCGCGGATGACCCAGGGTTCGATAGTGGATGCGCAGCTCGGAGAGGGTCTCGCCGCTCGCGAACCGAAAGTCCTTGAGGACGAAGCTCCCGGTGTCTCCCTGGATCGCCGCGGCGAGGACCAGGAGCGTCGCCGCGGTCACGCGAGGTAGCGCTCGCGCAGGATCGCGACGTGGTGGCGCTCGTGGCCGGCAATGATCCAGGCGAGCGCCTGCACCGAAACTTGGTTGTTGCTCGCCACGCCGCGACGCGCCAGCGCCTCACGGGGCAAACCGGAGAACAACGCGAGGGTCGCGCGCCGCACGGCGTCGAGCTCAGCGGCGAGCTCAGGAAGCGGGCGGGCATCGAACTGGCCCGCCGGGGCCCACGCCTGCTCGTCGAAGGACGGGAGCGGGTTCGTGTCGCCTCGCGCGAAGCTCAACGCACGATAGCAGAATACCCGCTCGGCGTCCGTCACGTGCCCGATGACCTCCTTGATGCTCCACTTGCCGGGAGCGTACCGGTGCAGCGCTTTCTGCTCCGACAGCCCGGCGAGCAGCTGCTGCGTCTCGCGCCGCTGGCTCTCGAGCGTCCGCAGGAGGTCGCCGGCCGGGACCTTGCTGACGTAGCGGTCGTAATACGGCGCGTACTCCCCCGCGACCGGATGCGGAAAGGCCGCGGTCGTCATGCCACCCTCCTCGGTCTCTTGGACGCGGGCTTCGAGGGGGCGGCCGCCGAACGGAATCGGGCGAGCCGTGCTTGCGCATCCGGCATCCGCAGGATCAGCTGTTCCAGCTTGTCGAGGTAGCTCGGGTTGTTGAGAAGCCCGCGGAGCTCGGTGAGAAACGGCTGCAGCCGGGCATAGACCATCATGTGCTCGCCGTTCACGTCGGCGAACATTTTCTCGTCGATGGCTTCGTGGAGGACCAACGCCGCGGCCATGTTCCAATAGGTGGTGACCATGCGATACGCCGCGCTGGTCTTGCCGCGGTACACCGCTAGGATCTCCTCGGCGCTCTTCGGATGGAAGTCCTGGCGGAACCAGGCGCGTGCCTTGCGCATCACCGGCTCGCGGCGGAGGTCGTACAGCTTGAGCAGCAGCTTGGCGCTTTCGTATTTGGTGGTCACGGTAAGCTCCGGAAGGATGCGTTCACAGGAAGTTATCCGGCTGCTCGGGCCGCGGCGACCCAGGCGCGCCAGGTCTCTTCGGCCCCGCCGAGCGTGAGTTGCTGCTGGTGACGCACCAGCGGCATTCGCAGCAATAGGGGCTCGAGGCTGAGCTTCTCGAGCCATCGCTCCTCGGAGAGGAGCGCGGACTTGAGGCCCAGCTCGCGGAAGCGCTTGCCGTCGCGGTCGATGAGGGCCTGGACCCCAAACTTCTGGGCGAATCGACGCAACTCACCGAGCGACGCGGCCCGCTCGTTCAAGTCCACGAAGTGGGTCTTGATCCGGCGCTCCGCGAAGAAACGAAGTGCGGCACGGGTATCGCCGCTCTTCTTCACGCCGAAGATCTGGACTTCCACCGGTCAGCTGCCCGTCGAGAACCGCACGGCGCCCAGGTCCACGAGGCCCTGCAGCGTCTCCCTGAGCGCGCCGATCTCCACCCCGGCGCCGGCGGCGAGCTCCTCGAGCGTCCGGGTGCCGTCCGCGAGCTGCACGACGGCGGCCACGCTCTCGTCGCTCTTCGCGACCGCCACGCGGCCATACGGTGAACGGGCGACGAGCAGCCTGATGGAACGCTCGGCTGCCAGAGGCAGCTCGGTCCACGGCTGCAGCAGCTTCGGTAAGACGGCCGGGAGGTCGTAGGAGAGTTCCAGGAGCACCGTTCCCTCGACCTTCTCGGGAAGGTGCCGCTCCCCGCTCCCCGCTCCCGTTGCATCGTCCCGCCACACGCGCGGCCCCGCCTCCGCCACCATCATCGCTTCCTCGTATCGCAACAGATCAACGAGAAACGGGATGGCCGCACCCCCGCTGCCGACATGCTCCACGACGAGCCGTGCGACCGCGCGGGCCGTCTCCCGGCTTCCGAGCACGGCGTCCGGCAGCAACGCGTCGAACGGCGCGGCCTTGAGAATCGCCTCGGGCCGGCGGCCCGTGATACGCGCCAGGGCCCGTGAGTACTTGAAAAACTGGACGATCCGCTCGTGGTAGAAATGTCGCGCCAGGAATCGCGCGTAGCGTTCCACGCGGTCGGGGTCGGCGAGCGCGAGCCGCCGCCATGCGGCTGAGGCTCGGTACGGAGCGTCGGCGAGCGCGCGGATTATCGCATCCTGGAGTGCCCGGTCCGTCGGGGGGGGGAGGGGGGCCGAGGACACTAGGGCGTCACCGGTGGCGGTCCGCACGCCTGGACGCGGACGACCGCCGTGCGTCCATCGGTGAGGATTTTTTGACCGGAGACGTTTCGCCCCTCGGTGATCGCGCCGGGGAGCGTCATGTAGTCGAGCAGGTCCCCACACCCGCTCGCTTCGAGGTCGTGGACGACGCGGTCCCGCTCGTGGTCGATGTGCGGCTCGATCTTGTGCGTGGCCTCGGGCTCCCACGGCTTGAAGATCACGCCCACGTCTTTGTTGGCGGCGCCGACCCAGACCTGCGCAAGGGTGTCGAGCAGCCAGATCCGGATGTGGTGCCGGATCCGCACGTTCGGGCCGGGCAGCTCGTAGGCCAGGTCCTGCGGCCGCCCCTCGAAGTACTGCGTGCTGACGGGCGCGTTCATGGCCGGCCGGCTCGCGATGGCGGCGGTGATCTCTCGCGTGACCGTCTTGACCGTGCGCTTCTGCGCTTGCACCCAGCCCACGCTCCGAAACGCGCTGTCGATGGCCGCCTCGGTGCCGATCAGCAAGACGTTGAATGGGTCGCCGAGCACCGTCCCCGCCCGATTCTCGGAGCGGGGCAGGAACTTCGGGAGCGCGGGCGGGTCGGCCAGCTCGCCATGCGCCGCCACCGGCTCGCACGTCTCCGGGTTCCGGATCGTGAGCGGCTCCGTGAGCCTGAGCCCGCCGATTTCGCCCGCCAGAATCCTCACGGGGGGCCCGCGGCGCATCAGGGAATAGCCCCCGAGGAGGGCGACGGGAACGGCGGCGATATCGGCGGCGGCGGCGACTCCCGCCGGCACGAGCTTCTTTCCGAAACCGACCACGCCCGTCTTCCCGCTCGAGACGAGTCCAGAGTCGGTGAGGAACGCGGGTTTGGTGTACTCGAGCGTATCGAGCAGGCCGGCGATCGGGACCCACTGCCCCCGCCGCACTTCCAACGAATCGAACCGCAGGCCGAGCTTTCCGTGCCGGCCGAACCGACCGCCTCCCTTGGAAACCACGACGCGCCCCATCGCGCGGAGGTACGGTGGAACGACCACGCAGGAATCGCTGACGACCGCACCCATCGTCTGTACGAGCACGGCCGTGCCGACGGTGTCCTTGCCGCTCGTGACACGCTCCACGAAGCGAATCGGGATGTGCGTGCCCGCCGGAATCACGGTGTCCCCGGCCAGGACCGCGAGCAGCACCGCGAACAGGGTCTTCACAGGGCCGCCCGGATCCGCTCCACGCTTCTGAGCAGCACGTCCGCCGTGAGTGATGGGGAGAATGCGTCGAACGTGACGGCCCTGGCCTTCGGGCAGCGGCTCGCCGCGTGCGCGGCAAACGCGAGCATCTCTTCGGTGGGCTCGGCGGGCGCGATCCACGGCCCGCGCAGGTCGGCGTCGTCTTCGACGCCCGCGACGTGGAGCTCAACCACGTACTCGAGCGGAAACTCGCTGAGCCAACGCTCGGGCTTCATCTCGCGGTAATGCGCCTCGAGCCACACATGCGGCAAATCGAGCAGGAAGCCGGCGCCCGTCGCATCGAAGAACCGCCGCAGCCACACGGGCTCCGGCATCTGACTCGCCTCGACGTCGAAGAAGCCTGGGATGTTCTCCATCACCAGGGGCTGGTCGAGGCGGGCCTGCAGGGCGCCGGCGTTGCAGACAAAACGCTCGAGAAACCCTTCGGTGTAGAGGGGCGGAAACACGTAATTGAGGTTATAGGCGCCATCGACGGTGTGAAGGCACTGGAAGTGCTCCGCTACCCACGGTGAGCGGTACAGCTCGGCGAGCGAGCGGGCTCGTTGAATCGAGCGTTCGTCGAGTGGCTCCGAGAGCTGCCCGAGGTAGTCGTGCAGCAACAGCGTGTAGCGCTCGCGGATCGCGGGCCACCACGGGTCACTCGCGGCGGGGGGATCCGCCATGGCAAGGTGATCGATCCCCTGGGCCCGAGCCAGCTCACCGCCGAGGTGTGGGTTATAGAACGCTCCGACCATCAGTCCCGCCGTTGGCATTACTCTACTAACCCTCGCTCGGCGAGTTGGTCACAGAACACCTTCACCTGCGCCGCGACCATGGGTTGTTCCCCACGGTCCGTCCAGCCGGCGGCGATCGCCTCGTACGTCCGTGAGCCGTCGAGCTGCGCCACGATGTAGCGCTCGCGCTCGCCCCACCCGGCCGCTTGTGCTCGAGCGGATGGGCTCGCGCGCGGCGGCCGGAACGTCTCGGTCACGATCGCGTCGACCATCGCCATTTCGTCGGGGGTGAGGGGTCGATCGACGGCTGTGACGTTGTCATCCACCTGAGCGGCGCTCCTCGCCCCGGCGAGCACGACTGAGACTCTCGGACGGCCGAGCACCCACGCCAGGGCAAGGGCCGGGAGCGAGGAGCCGCGGTCGCGCGCCAGCCGTTCCAGCCGCCCTATGGCCTCGTGGCGCCGCGCGAATTCCGCACCCTTGAACCAATAGATGTTGCGCCGATGGTCGGCTTCGGGGAAGTTCGGCGGAGCAGGATACGCTCCGCCGAGAAGCCCCGAGGCTAACGGCCGGTAGGCGAGAAAGGCGATGACATGCCGGCGGCACAGCGGCAGATGGCGCTCCTCGACGTCGCGATCGAACAGGTTGTATGGCCCTTGATACGTCTGCAGCGGCAAGAGCTCGAGCGCACGGGTGAGCTGCAGATGGCTGGCGTTGCTGACGCCGACGGCGCGTGCCTTCCCCTCCTCTTGAACCCGACCCAGCCGCTCGAGCTGCCATTCCCAGCGGTCGCCGGCTTCATGCAGCTGCGCCACGTCCACGTAGTCGGTACCGAGACGTGCGAGCGAGGCCTCGAGCGACGCACGGGGGTTGTCGCGAGGACCGATCTTGGTGGCGATCGCGACGCGCTCGCGGCAGCGGCGGAGCGCGCGGCCGAGCAGGGATTCCGAGACCCCGTCGCCATACGTCGGGGCCGTGTCGAAGAAGGTGACGCCGCGCTCGACGGCGCGCTCGATCGCGGCGAGCCGATCGCGCTCCGCCGCGGAAGCGCCCCAGCCTGTTCCGCCCACGGCCCAGCCGCCGAAGCCGAGCGTGGGTCCAGGCGTCAGGAAACGCGAAGGGGGCCCGACATCAGTCCGGGCCCCCGGGTGCATCTAGCCGCTCCCTCAGGAGTGGCAGGTAGGCACCAGCTCCGCCGTCTCGACGATCTCGGGACGATGACAGCTGGGCACGAGCTCCTGCAT
>DASQIB010000308.1:0-17325 GCA_035631795.1 Gemmatimonadales bacterium
CAGCGCGCGCAAGCTTCCTGCATTCGAGGGCCTGCTGGCGCGGCGAGGGCTGAGCTGGGAGGAGTGCGCCTTCGTCGGCGACGACCTCGCCGACTTGCCCCTGCTGACCCGTGTGGGTCTCCCCATCGGTGTGGCGAACGGGGTGAGCGAAGTGAAGGACGCCGCGCGCATCGTCACGACCGCGCCGGGGGGCCAGGGCGCCGTGCGTGAGGTAGCCGAGCTGATCCTCAAGGCGCGCGGCGAATGGGAGCGTCTCGTCAACAGGTTTTTTGGTGAGCACAGCGATGCCCCGCACGGAGCCGACCGACCTCGTTGAGCGCGGGCGCCGCGTGTTGGCCCTCGAAGCTGGCGCGATTACTCGCGTCGCCGAGCGGCTGAGCCCGGCGTTCGCCGCGGCGGTACGCCTCCTCGCGTCCGCGAAGGGACGCGTGATCGTGTCAGGCGTGGGCAAGTCGGGTCTGATCGCCCGCAAGATCGCCGCGACGTTCACCTCCACGGGAACGCAGGCCTCGTTTCTCCACCCGGTGGACTCCCTGCACGGCGACCTGGGGCTCGTGGGCCGGGACGACGTCGCGCTCGTGTTGTCCAAGAGCGGGGCCTCGGACGAGCTGTTCGGGTTGGTCGGCCAGCTCAAGCGGCTCGGCGTGCCGATCATCGCGCTCACCGGCGATCCCGACTCCGTGCTCGCCCGCCAGTGCGACGTGGCGCTCGATGCGAGCGTGGTGGAGGAAGCGTGTGCCGAAACGCTGGCCCCGACCGCGAGCACCACGGCCGCACTCGCGTTGGGGGACGCCCTCGCGGTGACGCTCCTCGAGGTCAAGGGCTTCAAACGCGAGGACTTCGCGGCGCTGCATCCTGCGGGCGCGCTGGGGCGCAACCTGCTGCTCCGCGTCGCCGACGTTATGCTCGACCGGGACGTCCCGACGCTCGGCCCCGAGCGTCCGATGCGCGAGTGCGTCGTGCTCCTCGCGGAGAAGCGGGGCACGGTCGCCGTCGTGGACGCCGCGGGGAGCCTGCTTGGCGTCGTCACCGCGGGCGACCTCACACGACTGATGGAGCGGACCGATCGCTTCCTCGATATCCCGGTCGGCGACGTGATGACCCGGACGCCGAAGACCACCACGCCGGACGTGCTGGCGGGCGCCGCCGTCCAGGTCATGGAGCGGCACGGCATCATGGCCCTGCCGGTCCTGGACGGCGGCCGGCGCGTGGTCGGGATGGTGCACCTGCACGACTTGATGAAAGCAGGAGCGGCATGAAAGACAGCACTACGTCGAGCAGAGGCGTGGAGGGACGGCGTGGAGGAGAGGCGTCGCAAGCGCACGCCGCTCCTCTACGCGTGTTCTGGACGCTCCTCCTCAACGTCGTACTGGTTTCAGCTTGCGAAACCGGCATCAAACCCACCGCCGTCGTCCAGGCGGCCGACTCGGCGGACCAGGTGTTGTTCAACATGTCACACTACGTGACCGCCGACGGCATCAAGCGCGCGCTCGTCCTCGCCGATACGGCGTACATGTATTCGCCCACACAGACCGCCGAATTGCGCGGCGTCCATGTGACTTTTTATGACCAACGCGGCGCCGAGAGCTCGACCCTCACTTCCCGCGAGGGGACGTATCACTCGCAAACGGGGGACATGGAAGCGCGCGGCCACGTTGTGGTCGTGCGCGTTGATAGTGCGACGCTGCGCACCGCGGTGGTCCGCTACAGTCAGTCGAGGAACCAGGTCAGCTCCGACCAGGTATTCGTCTTCGACGAGCCTGGCGGGCGTCATATCGTGGGGGAGGGCTTCACGTCCGACCCGGACTTCAAGGTCGTGACGGCGACCAAGCCCAAGGGCCCGGCCGGTAAGTTCACCCTGCCGAACCAATGATGGCGGCCGTGTTACTCGTGACTCTCTCCCAGCAACCCACGGCATCTCCGGTCCCGGCGGACACGACGCGCGGCCGGCCGTGCAAGGTCGTGATCGACTCCGTGGGCCGGCAGGCGCAGCAGGTCGAGGTGCGCGCAGGAGAGACCAACGTGTTCGCCGGCGGAGGCGTGCTGGCACACTGCGACGGCACGGGCACCACGCTCTCCGCTGACAGTGTCGCGTGGTTCGCGGGCGTCAAACGGTTCGACATGATGGGCCAGCGCAACATGGTCCATATCCGCGACACCACCCTCAACCTGGACGCGACCACGGCGGCTTACTATCTCAGTCAGGAGCGACTCGAGGCCCATCGGAACGTCGTAGCGGTGAACCGCACCACCGGGTCGGTGCTGCGCGGCCCTAACCTGAATTACTACCGCGCCGTGCCCGGGATCCGCGACACAGTGGAGATGTACAGCTCAGGTCGCCCCACCATCGACTACCACGCAACGGCCGACTCGGGCGAGCCCTACGTCATCGTCGCCGATCGCGTGCGTCTCAAGGGCAACGACCGGATGTGGGGCGGCGGCCGGGTGACGATCGATCGCAGCGACTTCGCCGCCCAGGGCGATTCGATGCAGCTCGACCAGCCTGCCGGGTTTGGCGTGCTCGTCGGCAAGCCGGCCGTGGAAGGGAAGGGCCCCCGAGCCTACAAGCTCACCGGCACGCGGATCGAGCTGGGCCTGTCGGGCCGCGACGTGAAGCGCGTGAAGGCCCTCGGCAACGGCGTGGCGACGGGCGCGGACTGGCGCCTCACGGCGGACACGATCGACCTCTACTTGGACCGGAGCAAGCTGCAGCGAGCCTTCGCCTGGGGTCCCAAGGATTCAGTCAGGGCGCACGCCGTATCCACGACCAACACGATCCGGTCCGATTCCCTGGCGGTCGACCTTCCGGACGAAGTGCTCACGGAGGTCCGGGCGTTCGGACACGCCCTGTCGACCATGAAGAAGGACTCAACCACCAAGGCGGAGACCGATTGGATCACGGGCGACTCGCTCACCGCCCGATGGACGCAGGTGCCCGACTCTGCCGGGACGCCCAGGAGCAAGCTGCACCTGGTGATCTCCCGGAACAACGCCCGCGCGCTCACGCACACGCAGAGCGAGCACGACACGGCCGGCCCGTCCATCAATTACACGCGGAGTAGTTGGATCCGTATCGTCCTGAAGGGCGATAAAGTCGATACCGTCACGGCGGCCGGGCACGCCGACGGCGTGCAGCTCGATCACAAGCCGCCGACGCCGCCCGACACGTCGAAGCACCCCAAGGCGTCTCCGCCCCCCCCTCCACCTCCGCCCACGCCGCACCCATGACGGCCCAGCAACCGCCGCAGCGTCTGGCCGACGTGATGGCCGCGCGGGACTCCTCGCTCCCGCTCGCCGCCGCGGCGCTGGCGCGCATCGCCGATGCGCGGGGCGGGGCGTCGCTCGGCGAGCTGGCGATCGCGTATCGGGAGGAGTTCTTGAAGCTCCGGGCGCGCTCGAGAGGCGCGGAGGGGGGGTTGCCGGAGCTGGGCGCCCTGTCGATGGAACAGTTCCGCGCCACGCTGCGGACCTCGGTCCTGCCCCGGCTCGCCCTCCTCAAAGTGGTCGAGTCCCCCCCCCTGGGCGTCTTGTCCGACCTCACCCCCATCACGTTCACGGGTGAGATGTGGGCCGAGGTGCTCGCCGACCGTGTCGAGGTGGCGGACCGTCTCCTCGAGGCTGCGGAGCGCGCGGTGGCGCGCGCGGAAGCCGCGAGCGGCGAGCATCCGGTGGTGACGGGGGGGAGCCGCCTCGAAGCGCGCGGGCTCGTGAAAGTTTATAAGGGCCGCCCGGTCGTCAACGACGTGAGCGTGGAGCTCGAGCAGGGAGAGATCGTGGGCCTGCTCGGGCCGAACGGCGCCGGCAAGACAACGACCTTTTACATGATCACGGGGCTGATCCGGCCCGATGGCGGGCAGATCGAATTCGACGGCCGGGACATCACCGACCAGCCGATGTACCGCCGGGCGCGGATGGGCATCGGCTATCTGGCACAGGAGCCGTCGGTGTTCCGCAAGCTCACGGTGGAGGAGAATGTCCAGGCGATTCTCGAAACGCTCCCGATCTCCGACGATGAGCGCGCCCAGCGGCTGGAGCGGCTGCTCGACGAGCTCGCGATCAAGCACCTGCGACGGCAAAAGGGCTTCCAGCTGTCGGGCGGTGAGCGGCGTCGCCTCGAGATCACCCGCGCGCTCGTCACCGAGCCCAAGTTCATGCTGCTCGACGAGCCGTTCGCGGGCGTGGATCCGATCGCCGTGCACGACATCCAGACCATCGTGGCCGGGCTGCGGCACCGCGGGATCGGCGTCCTGATCACGGATCACAACGTGGAGCAGACGCTCGACATCGTGGATCGCGCGTACATCATGTTCGAGGGCAAGGTTCAGGTCGCCGGCACGGTCCGGGAGCTCGTGTTCGACGACCGCGTGGCGAACCTGTACCTCGGGCCCACCCTGACGGCTCGTCTCCGCGCCCGCCTCGGGCAGCCGCAGCCCGTATGAAAACAGGCCTGCAGCAGCACGCCGCGCTCTCGCAGCAGCTCCGGATCAATCCGCGCCTGTACCAGGCCATGGACCTGCTGTACATGCCGCTGCTCGATCTGCAGCAGCACCTGAAGCAGGAGCTGCTCGGCAACCCGTTCCTCGAGCTAGTGGAGGCCGAGGACGAGACCGAGGTCCCGCTCGCGGAGGAAGCCAAGGAGGACGCGAAGGAGGCGGAAAAGAACGACGAGCCCGACTGGGAGGACATCCTCCTCGACGACGGCACGGACTCGAGCGCGCCGCCACGCGACATGAGCGAGGCCCGAGAGTACGTCGAGCCCGTGCCGGTCGAGACCAAAGACCTGTCGGATCATCTGCGCGAGCAGGTGCGCCTGCTCGACCTGACCCCCCGCCAGCAGCTCCTCGCCGAAGAGTTCATCGGGAACATCGCGGAGGATGGCTACTTGGGCGCCACGCTGGAGGAAATCATGCGGGGCGCCAATCAGCTGCTCGAGGAGCACGCGGTCGAATCGGAGCAGGACATCGAGCCCCAGCTGTACACGCCCGCCGAGGCTGAGGAGATGCTCCGCATCGTCCAAAAGCTCGATCCCCCGGGCGTGGGCGCGCGCGACCTGCGGGAATGCCTGCTGCTGCAGCTCGAGGCGCGGGGCGAGACCGAGACGCTGGCGTATCGGCTGGTGCGGGAGGCGTTCGAGGACTTGAAGGCGCACCGCTGGAGTGACTTGGGCAAGCGTTTCGGGCTCGACGCCGCGGAGGTGCAGAAGGTGGCCGACGACCTGGCCAAGCTCGATCCCAAGCCCGGCCTGCAGTACTCGTCGGCGAACGAGGCTTACATCATTCCGGACCTGGTCGTCGAAAAGATCGACGGCGAGTACAAGGTCTTCCTGAACGACTCCGGCCTGCCGCGGCTCCGGATCTCCAAGACGTATCAGGACATCGCGCGCGACAAGAAGAAGTTCCAGGGCGAAAACAAGGACTTCATCAACCAGCGGATGAACAGCGCGCACTGGATGATCCAGGCGATCGAGCAGCGGCGGCAGACCATGCTCAAAGTCATGAACTTCATCGTCGACCGCCAGAAGGAGTTCTTCGAGAAGGGCGTGGAATACCTGAAGCCCCTCACGCTGCGCGAAGTGGCCGACGTCATCAACATGCACGAGAGCACCGTCAGCCGGGTCACGAACGAGAAGTACGTCCAGACGCCGCGCGGCCTCCTCCCCCTCAAATTCTTCTTCTCGAGCGGGCTCTCGACCACGACGGGCGAAGACGCCAGCGCCCGCGCCATCCGCGCCCAGATCCAGAAGATGGTGTCGGACGAGGATCCCAAGAATCCCCTTACCGATCAGCAGATCGTCGAAATGTTCGCGCAGAAGGGCGTCAAGATCGCGCGCCGGACAGTCGCCAAGTACCGAGACCAGCTGAGCATTCTCCCGGCCCGCATGCGCAAGCGCCTGTGAGCCTCGCCACCGGCGCGACGACGCCCGAGGTGAGCGTCCTGGTCCCCGCCAAGGATGAGGCGGAGAATCTCCCGGAATTCGTCCGCCAGGCGCGCGAGGCACTCTTGCCGCTGCCGTATACTTGCGAGATCGTCGTGATCGACGACGGCAGCCACGACGGGACCGCCGAGACGCTGCGCGAGCTTTCGGCGAAGCACCCGTTCGTGCGGGTCGTCACGCATCGGAGCCAGCGGGGCATCGCCGACGCGCTCGCCTCCGGCGCCGACGCCGCGCGCGGCCGGGTCCTCGTGTTCTATCCCGCCGACCTCCAGTACCGGCCCAGCGATATCCCGAGCCTGGTGCAACCCATTCTCGATGACTCGGCCGACTTCGTGACCGGAACGAAACAGGGCCACTACGAGAAGCGGTTCGTGTCCTGGGTCTACAACGGTCTCTGCCGCTGGCTCTTCGGCGTGCGGGTGACGGACTTGAACTCGGTCAAAGCGTACCGTCGAGAGGTGATGGACGGATTGATCACGCGCCCCGACTGGCACCGGTTCATGGTGGTGATCGCGGCGACACAGGGGTTCCGGCTCGCCGAGCGTCCGGTGCCGCTTCACCCTCGCCGGGCGGGGAAGTCGAAGTTTGGGATCGGCCGCATTCCGGTCGGCGTGCTCGATCTGCTGTCCGTGTGGTTTCAGCTGCGGTTCGGTCGCAAGCCGATGTTGTTCTTCGGCGTACCCGGTGCCGGGCTGATTTTACTTGGCGGTGCAGTGGCCCTGTACGCCTTGATTGAGCGGTACGTATTCCAACACGGCAATCGAGCATTTCTGTACCTCGTGCTCCTGCTCGTGCTGGCGGGGCTAATCCTGTTCGGCTTCGGGTTCGTGGGAGAAATGCTTGCCGGCATGCGGGAGGAGCTGCGGTCGCTCAAGCGGGAGCGCGATGCAACCCGCGTTCGCGATGCGGGAGATGGCACCGGGCAGTCGAAGTAGGTCCCCTGTAACGGCTGCACCACAGGCATCGGGCATGAGCGCTGCGTGGACGCAACAGTGATCTCTCGTGCCAGGCTGGGACGGTCTCGGTGCGGGACTTGCGGCGCCGACGCATCAGTGCGCCGTCGTCCGAGGTCAGGAGTAGCTCAACGTGCCGCCGCTTCCGCTCACTAGACTGCTTGAGACTGCGCTCCCACGACTCTCGAGAAACGGCCGGGCAGTTGTCGGCGCACTCGGGTGTTTCAACGGGAAACCACACTCGCCGAGTCATGTGGCGGCGTTGGTCGGATTGCGCACTCGCTTTCAACTGGCGCGAGCGCTGCGACGTGAAGGCCTGCCACCGTTCGAGGAGCTCGCGGCCTGGACACGCGTCCTCTACTGGCTTCAGGAAGCAGAGCGGACGGGAGCGTCCCTCTTTCATCTCGCGCAAGACGCGGGCATTGATCCCGCGGTCGCCTATCGCCTTGTCCTTCGAACGACCGATCTGCACTGGCTGGAGGCTCGTCGGGCGGGTCTCGCCGCTGTCGTGCGCCGATTCAAGGACCGATGCTACGCAGGTGGGCCAGCGTCACCCTCACGTGCGAAGGCCCCGGCTGCGCCGGGCGCCCTCATCGACGTGCGCGAGACGGGCACCCGGCTCGAGCGACACCTCTCCCCGAGCAGACACGAGCTCCCGGCCCACCCCCGAGGAGAGATCGCTGAGCGTCTGCGACTCGACGGCTACCCGTTCGACGTTGCGATGGGTGCGCACAGCGAGGTGTGGTTGTCGCGGGTGCATGCGGCTTCGGTCGACTGTCTCGCGCTCGAACCGCTCAGAGTTGTCTGCTCGGTGCCCACCGGGGCGGTGCCCTCGCGGATCGCCATCGCCCGATCAGGTCAGTACGCATACGTGTCAAACCAATTCGCGTCGGAGGTCGCCGTCATTGATCTCCAACAACGGCGGCAAATCGGCACGATCGCGGTCCCCGGAAATCCCCTGGGGGCGGTGCTCTCCCTCGACGGCCAGACGCTGTATGTCACGACGAACGTGGACTGCCTCCACGCCATCCGCCTCCCCACCGGACAGATTATCCGCTCTGTCCCGATTCCGATGGCCTGCACGAGCCTCCTGCTTCATCCCGGCGGAACCAGACTGTTCGTCCCCACCTTCAGAGCCGGTACGATTCTCGAGCTCGAGACGCGCACTCTGAAGACGGTGGGGAGCTACGGCGTGGGCGGCGTCGTGCACGAGCTGGCGTGCACGCCGGACGGCCTGCGCTTGTACGCGACGAACGAAGACGGCTGGGTGGACGCGATTCAGCTCACGACCGGTCGGCGTGATTCGTTACAGTTCGGAACGATAGTCCACGGTCTGGCGCTCAGCCCAGACGGCGCCGTGCTGTACGCCGGGCTGCTGCGGGCAGGCTCGGTCGCCGTCGTAGATCGGGAAAGGTTGAGGCACGTAGCGACGATCCACACAGGCGGTAAGCCGCGCCGCATTGCCTTCGACATCACGGGTCGGCGGGCGATTGTCGCCAACGAGGACGGCTGGGTCGACCTCATCACCTGAGCGTCGCCCCACACCCGCAATATGACCCCTGGTGCGGTGCCGCTTGCGACTCCCCCAAGGACCGAGTGCATGTTCCTCCGTGACACCGCTGTTATGGGATCTTGAGTGTGAGTGACGGGGGGGACCAATGGTGATGACGCGACGTTCTCTGGTTGCGTGCGCGATCGGTTCGTGGATCGCCGTGGCATGCACGAACTCGGTCGGCCCGAATGGGACGACGACGCTCCAAAGCGGCAAGCAGCAGGGGAGCACGAGTCGCGTCTTGATAAGCGGCGGGCCACTCGGCGCCGCCGTGTCGAAGTTCGGCGTCACCTACGTGACTCGCGACCAGGCGGGAAGTGTCGTACGGTTGAACGGGACCTCGACGGCCTTCAGCGACACCATCGCGGTCGGTTCGATACCAGCGTTCGTTGCGTTCAATCCCGCGGGCACCACGGCCTACGTCGCCAACCTCGCGAGCGACTACATCAGCATCATTAACGTCGCGTCCAACATCCAGACGACCACGATCCCAGTGACCGGCGATCCGCTCCCCGTCGCGGTCGCCCCCGACGGCGGTACCCTGTTCACCACCACCAACGCGAATCAGCTGTTCAAGATCGACCTGGCTACGAACACGGTCGTCGGGTCCCTCCCACTCCCGGCCACCTCGCATCATCTCCTCGTACATCCGAACGACACCTTGCTCTACGTCGCCACGCGAGATGCGGGGAGTGTGCTCGAGGTGAACTGGCGCACGATGACCGTGACCCGGACGTTCACGTTGGGCGGCCGCCCGCAGGGCATGGCGATTGCGCCCGACCGCAGTGAGCTGTACGTCGCGAACGAATTGTCGAACGTGCTGCAGATCGTGAACCTGTCTACCGGCGCGGTCAGCCAAGTCTCACTCGCGGGGGGCGGGGAAGGCCTCGCCCTCAGTACGACGGGGACCACGTTATACGTCGGCCTCGTGTTCAACGGTATGGTGCAGGTCATCGATCGTAGCAGCCGTGCCATCGTCAACACCCTTAATACCGGGGGCGTCCCGCGGGAGATCGCCGCCGACCCGACCCAGGACCGGGCTATCGTCGCCAACGAGTCGGGGTGGATCGACATCATCGGGGGCGCCGGGCCTCCGCCTCCGGACACCGGTATCGTGTCTCAGATCTCGCTTTCCGGGGGCCCCCTCGGCATCGCGATAACGCCGAACGGTATTACCTATGCCACCCTCGATCAGGCCAATCTCGTCGCCCGGCTCGATCGGGGAGCGACAACCTTCAATACGACCATTCCAGTCGGGGCCGTGCCCTCGTTCATTGCATTCAATCCCGCGGGCACCACGGCCTACGTGGCCAATCAGCTCAGCGACAACATCGGCATCATCGACGTCGCCTCCAACACCCAGACAACCACGATCCCGGTGACCGGGGATCCGCTCCCCGTCGCCGTCGCCCCCGACGGTGGCACCCTGTTCACCACCACCAACGCGAATCAGCTCTTCAAGATCGACTTGGCCACGAACACGGTCGTCGGGTCGCTCCCGCTCCCGGCTACCTCGCACCATCTCCTCGTGCATCCGAACGACACCTTGCTCTACGTCGCCACGCGAGATGCGGGAAGCGTGCTCGAGGTGAACTGGCGCACCATGACCGTGGACCGGACGTTCACGCTGGGCGGTCGCACGCAGGGCATGGCGATCGCGCCCAACCAGAGCGAGCTGTACGTCGCGAACGAATTCTCCAACGTCCTGCACATCGTGAACCTGTCTACGGGCGCGCTCAGCCAGGTCTCGCTCGCGGGGGGCGGGGAAGGCCTGGCGCTCAGCACGGACAACACGAAGCTCTACGTTGGCCTGGTGTTCAACGGGCAGGTGCAAGTCATCGACCGCAAGTCGCGCTCGATCATTCAGACCTTCCACACCGGAGGTGTGCCGCGCGAAATTGCGGCCGACCCGGCGATGCGGCGCATCTTGGTGGCCAACGAGTCGGGGTGGGTAACGGTCATTTCGCCGTAAGCCCGGCGGATCGACGCGTGGCCCCGCCCGAGGCGAGGCCGAGGGCCGGGGGAGGGTATATGACGTCTGGTGCGCCTCTCCTTGCCCCGGCCCCAGTGCGGTGCAGGTTGATTGAAATGCAGTGGTTGAAGCGCCGTTTCACATCGTTACTTGTCGTGACGCTGGCCTGTGGGAGTTCCACGGCACCGGCGCCCCTCCACTTCGTTCTCGGGACCCCCATTTCGGTCGCGGGGTCGCCCGTGGACGTCGCCGTTCTTTCGACCGGCCTGGCCCTGGTTACACGCAGTTCCGTCGACTCCGTGCAGGAGGTCAATCTCACGGATTCCATGGCGCTCGCGGCCGTTCCGGTCGAGGTATTGCCCACCTTTGTGATTTTCGGCCCCACGGGGACAACGGCCTACGTCAGTAATCAGGGGTCCAACACCATAGGTGTGATCAACGTCGCGACGGCGGTCCAATCCGATTCCATCCGGGTGAACGGCAATCCCGTTCCGATGCAAGTCACCGCCGACGAGAAGACTCTGTTCGTCACAACCAATGTGAATCGGCTGTACCGTATCGATCTCGCGACGAAGGCGGCGACGGACTCCCTGGACCTGCCGGCTACGTCTCATCATCTGCTGCTTCGGCCGGACGGGGCGCGGCTGTACGTCGCGACGCGGGATGGAGGAAGCGTTCTCGAGGTCGATCCGTCGACGCTCACGGTGCTCCGGACGTTCACGCTCGGCGGTCGCACACAGGCAATGGCGTTCTCGCCAGACCGGACCGTGCTCTACGTAGCGAACGAAGTAAAACCACTGGTCCAGAGCATCAACCTGACGCCTGGCACCATGGGAGACTCGGCGATCCTCTCGAGCAGCGCCAACGGCATCGCCCTGGACGCCAGCGGCGCACAGATCTTCGCGTCGCTCATTTTCTCCGGCGCGGTGGCAGTCATCGATCGCGCGACGATGATCGTCGACACAACCATGGCAACGGGCGGCATGCCCCGCGCCGTCGTCAGCGACGCGGCCCGACATCAGATCGTCGTCGCGAACCAGGGCGGCTGGCTCGACGTCATCCGGTAGTGCGCCGGCCTGATGTCGCGGCGCTATACACCTCCTTCCAACGTTGGACAATCGCGTCCCAGTTAAATCGCTCCCGCACCCGCTGTCGCCCCGCCTCCCCGAGGCCGTGCGCGAGGACTGGATCTTCGATCAGTCGTCGGAGCGCGCCCGCGAGAGCAGCGGCGTCACCCGCCGGGACAAGGAGTCCTGATATGCCGTCTTCCACGATGTCCGGGATGCCCCCGATCCGGCTGGCAATGACCGGCGTCCCGTAGTTCATTGCCTCGAGGAGCACCACCCCAAGTCCCTCCGTGTCTCCGCGGGCGTCGACCACCGACGGCAGCACGAATACCGCCGCCCGGGCGTAGCTCGCCTGCAGCTCGTCCGACGTCACCTTCCCCCGAAAAGTGACCCGGTCGGCGACCCCAAGGGCCTCCGCCCGCGCCTGCAAGGTGGCGCGCGCCGGACCGTCGCCGATGATCTCGAGCGAGAGCTCTCGATCGCGCACCCGTGCAATCGCGTCGATGAGATAGGCGACCCCCTTGCGCTCGACGAGGCGGCCCACGAACAACACCGGTCCACGCGCGTGCCCGGGCAGGAAATGGCGGGATGCGACCGGGCCGGGGTCGGGCAGGCTGGTGGTGTAGGGAATCACTTCGATCGGCACGCTCACGACTTCGCGCAGCTCTTGGGCCGTATCCGTCGAGATCGCCACGACAAGGTCCGATCTCCTCGCCGCCCAGGCGAGGAACCCCTTGAGGAACGTCAGGGAGCGTTTCACCCAACGCACCTCGACCCCGTAGAACGTCGTGACGAGCCCTGAGTGTCCCGCGCGTTGGGCCGCCCAACCCAGCAATGCGAGCGGCAACGGCCAGTGGACGTGAATAAGGTCGTAGCGGTGCCGGCGGCAATGTCGCCAGATCGCGAACATACCCGCAGCAACGAACCACAGCGGCAACAGCCGGTAGAGTAGAGACCGACGCATGCGGTCGGGGGCGGTCTCCTCATGCGTCAGGTTCTCCCAGTGCCGCAGGAAGTACCGGAACCGATAGACGGGGATGCCCTCGAAGACCTGATCCCCGAGCCCGCGATACGCCGACGTGAACACGTCCACCTCGTAACCCGCGCCACGCAGTCGCTGGATCAATTCCACGAGCCACGGCGTGATGACGTCCTCGCGCTCGCGAGGGAAGGCCGTGACGACGTGGAGCACACGCATGGGCGTGAAACTATACGTGGAGCGGAGCCGGTGTCCAAGAGCCGGCCTTTCCTGAAGTTACGGGCCCTGGTATCTTGCACGTCCGACCCCTTACCGTACTGCTGTCGAGGATCGCGAACCATGACCGATCGAATTGCTCCGGCCTCCCCGGAGCTCCGCAAGTTCTACAGCGCCCGTTACGACTGGCGTAACTCGGGTGAGGAGCGCATGCGCTTCCGCAAGGCCACGCGTCTTGCTCGCGTGCGCCCCGGCAGCGCGGTGCTCGATATCGGCTCACGGAATGGAGATCTGCGAAAATATCTCCCGCCGGACATCAAGTACCAAGGATTGGACATTGCCCCGGAGTTCGCGGCACCCGAGATCTTGATTCACGACATCACGTCCGGCCTCCCGTTCGCCGACGCGTCGTTCGATTACGTTTTCATGATCGAGGTGCTCGAGCACACGCCGACGGCGTACAGCACGGCCGGCGAGATTCACCGGGTGCTGCGACCGGGCGGAACGTGGGTCGTCTCGGTTCCCAACCCGTATCACGTAAAGGAAATCATCTGGAACCTCCTCCGGGTGCCGGACCGGCAGGGGCACATCTACAGCTGGACTCGGCAGACGATCTCGAGACTCGGAGAGATGAACGGCTTTCGGCTGGCGGATTGGGGTGGCACGTACTTCTATCCTCCGATCCCGGCGCCGTGGCTGCTGGCCCGGTCCATTGCATACAAGTTCGTGAAGTCCTGATCGCCTCCTCTCCGCCGCTTGCATCGCCCTCCCGACGGCGTTGGCTTCGGAGCGCCCAGGTCCTCGTCACGCTCGTCGTCGTCGGATTCGTTGCCCGATCGATCGCGCGCAACTGGACGGAATTCCAGTCGGTCCACATCGCGATCCAACTTTCGCCCGTCTGGATCGCAAGCTCGGCGCTGCTGGTCTTCGGGACCTACCTGATGCAGATCGAGTCGTGGCGTCGCATCCTGGCGGGCTGGGGCCAGCGGCTTCCCGTCCGCGCTGCCGCTCGAGCGTGGAGTCTCGCCAACCTGGGGCGGTATGTGCCTGGAAAGGTGTGGAGCGTGGCGGGGTTGGTGGTCCTCGCCGAACGAGCCGGTGTCCAGCGCGGTCCCGCCGCGGCGTCCGCCGTCGTCATCCAGGCCGTGTCCGTTGGGACCGCGGTGGCCGTCGTCGCCGCGGCGACGCCACACAGCGCGCCACCGGCCCGCCTCGCCCTGGCCGGGCTTGCCGCCGTTGCGACCATCGGGGTCCTGGTGTGGCGACCCACGGCCGCGTGGCTGAGCCGACTGGTGGGCGAGGGCAACGGTCTGGAGCCCCTTCACCTGCCCGCCGTCCTAGCGGCGTGTGCCCTCACCGTGCTCACCTGGATCGCGTACGGCGTCGCGTTTTGGATGCTCACCCGGGGTTTGATTCCGGGGGCGACCCTTCCAGTCGCCACCGCCATCGGCGCATTCACGCTGGGCTACATTCTTGGCCTGTTGGCCCTGTTCGCACCCGGTGGCGTCGGGGTCCGCGAGCTGGTGCTCGTCGGCGTGCTCACGCCGTTCCTGGGAAGCGGTGGCGCCATCGCGATCAGCGTTGCATCGCGCGTCTTCCTGACGTTGACCGAGGCGACCTCCGCCCTCGTCACGTTCCCGTTCGCGCACCGCGCACAGGAGTCGGCCTGAGATGCCGAATGTCGTTCCCCAACCCGCCGAGTCGGCGGCCTCCTCGATGAGCACGACGCCGCGCTTCGAGCCGCGGCGGCCGACGCTTTGGGCCACGCTGGCCCTGGCGATCTGGCCAATGCTCTTGTCGATACCCATGCTCGGGGGCCGGTGGCTTGCGAGCCCTTGGAGCGACCAGCTGATCTCGGGGGTCCCGTTCCAGACGTGGAGCGCCGAGTGGTTCAAGCGCAGCGGGCAGCTCCCGCTGTGGAACCCGGAGATCTTCGGCGGGCTGCCGTTCATCGCGGCCGGGAGTGGCGACATCTTTTACCCGACGTGGCTGCTTCGCTTCGTCATCCCCGCGACCACTGCCGGCAACGTGAGCTTCTTCGTTCACTACATTCTCGCCGGCCTGTTCACTTACCTGCTGCTCCGGCGCCTGCAGGTGGGCTGGATCGGCTCCGTCATCGGCGGGCTGGCCTACGAGCTGTCAGGATTGATTACCTCTTATCCGTCGCCGGGGCACGACGGCAAGCTGTTCGCCTCCGCGATGCTGCCGCTCATGCTGCTCGGGCTGGTGCTGGCGCTGCGCGATCGACGCTGGGAAGGCTATCCGCTCCTTGGCGTGGCGACCGCACTCACCTTGCTCGGTCACTTCCAATTGGCCTACTACTCGCTGATCGTTGCGGGCCTGTTCGCCCTGTACCTCACGCTCGAGGAGGCCGGGACGAGCGGGGCAGGGGATCGAGTGCTCCGGCTCGGTGGGACGCTGGCGGCGGTATTGATCGGATTCGGTGTGGCCGCGATCCAGATCCTGCCGTTCTTCGAGTACATCCCGTTCTCGCCCCGCGCCCAGGGCTTTCACGGGTTCGAGGGGTCGACGTCCTACGCGATCCCGTGGTCTCACGTGCCGGAGTTCTTTCTCAAGAACTTCGTGGGCTGGACGCCTCAGGGTACGTACTGGGGCGCGAACCCGATCAAGCTGCACTCGGAGTATCTCGGCCTCCCGGTGATCGCCCTCGCCGGGTTCGGCGCGCTCGTACGCGAGCGACGCCGTTTCGTGCTGTGGGTGGGTGGCATCGGGCTCCTCTTCCTGTTGATCAGCCTCGGCGCCGGGACGCCATTCTATCAGCTGTGGTGGGCCATCATGCCACTGGTGAAGAAGACGCGCGCGCCCGGCATGGCCTTTTACGTCGTCGCGCTCGTCACGGCCCTGCTGGCGGGACTCGGCGTCGACCGACTGCTCACCACCTCCAGTCACCGCCGCGCGATGACCGTGACGTTGATCGTCGGCGCCGTCGTCACATTGCTCGGAATCACCGGCGCATTCGGACAGCTCGCCGAGGGGCTCGCGTCGGGCATTCAGGCCGCCACGGGACGGAACGCCGTCGGCGCCGCCGTCGCCGATGGGCCGGCGATCCTGTGGGGCGGAGCGACGAGCGGGCTCGCCCTGGCGGCCGTCGCGGCGCTCTTGGGCTACGGGAAAGAGCGCTTCACACCGCGGTTGCTCGCCCTCGCGCTGATTCTGATCGTCGGCACGGACCTCTGGCTCAACGCGCGCACCTTCTGGCATTACACGAGGCCGCTGGGGCGCGACGCGCTCGTCGACCACGTCACGGCGACGCCGCTGCCGTACCGCGTGATCGATCTCGGTCCCGCCTATCGAGGCTCGGTGCTCGGGACGTTCGACGTCCCGCAGGTCCTGGGATACCACGGCAACGAGCTCCGCTATTATGACGAGCTGCTCGGCGGGCAGGGTGAGTGGCGAAACCTCGGGCACCTGCCATTGTGGGATCTGCTGGCGGTACGCTACGCCATCGCCCCGGCGGAAGCGAAGGGGATCGATTCCATTCCCGGGTACCGCCGGGTACTCGACACCGTGCCGATCGCGAACGACGATGCGGGGCGCGCTCGCCTGTTCGAGCGCGTCGCGCCCACCCAGTACGCCCGGGTGGTGCCAGGAGCCGTCAAAGCGGACTCGGCCGCGATCATCCCCACACTCGTCGACCCGCGCATGGACTACTCGCGGATCGTGTTGTTCAGTAACGATCAGCCGGTCGCGCCCGAACCGCTCAAGCAAATGCCCCCGCCCAGTCCCGCCCGGGCCGCCGTCACCGCCTGGCAACCCGGGCGGATGACGGTCAACCTGGATCCGCCGCCCCCGCAAGCCAGCTACCTGCTGATCGCCGAGAACTGGTATCCCGACTGGCGGGCCGGGGTCGACGGCCGACCGGCCGCGGTGCTGCGCGGCGACTACACCTTCATAACGGTCGCGGTGCCCGCCGGGACGAAGGTTGTCGAGCTCACGTTTCGCTCCGAGCTTTACGAGCGCGGCAAATTCATCACGCTCGTATCCCTGGTGGTGTTGCTCCTCGGGCTCCTGGCGGCGGTGGCGGGCCGCATGCGCAACCCGCATGGGTGAGCGAGCCCTGGTTGTGATTCCCACGTACAACGAAGTGGGGAACGTTTCACACCTGGTACCGCAGGTTCTCGCCCAGGATGCCCGTCTCGAGATCCTGATCGTCGACGACAACTCGCCGGACGGTACAGGACACCTGGCCGAGGCACTGGCAGCCAAGGAGCCCCGCCTCCACGTCCTCCATCGGGAGGGCAAACAGGGACTCGGGACCGCCTATCTCACCGGGTTTCGGTGGGCGCTCGAGAGGGGGTATGAGTATGTCTTCGAAATGGATGCCGACTTTTCACATGACCCGGCTCACCTAAAGGACTTTCTCAGCACGATTTGCCAGGCCGACCTGGTGCTCGGTTCCCGATACCTGAATGGAAAGGTGACGGTCGTCAACTGGCCGATGGGGCGTCTGGTGCTATCGTATTGTGCCAATATTTACGCCCGCTGGCTCACCGGGCTCCGGATCTGGGACCTGACGGGGGGGTTCAAGTGCTTTCGCAGGACCGTACTCGAGGCGATCGACCTGTCACGGGTCCGCTCGAACGGGTACGCTTTTCAGATTGAAATGAGTGTGAGAGCATGGCGCAAAGGG
>DASQIB010000309.1:0-7410 GCA_035631795.1 Gemmatimonadales bacterium
GCCCCCTTGGGGTCCTTCCCCTCGAGGTTACGGGCCCGTTCCTTGAGCTTCTCAAGCTTCGACATGGGGCCCTAAAGATACGGGCGCCGTGGGGAGCGGACAAGCGGAACCTCCTGTCCAGACGGCGGTTACGAGGTTCTCGCCCATCCAGTACGCCACTTCGCGCCAATCCGACACGCCATACGTCACCAGATCCGCGCGGAACCCGGGAGCGATTTGTCCCCGGTCCCGAGCGAGCCCCAGGGCCGCCGCGGCGTTCACCGTGACTGCAGTCACGACTTCTCCGTGGCGCAGCCCCAGCTGCGAGACACCGAGGGCCATCGCGAGCGGCAGACTGAGGGTCGGGGACGAGCCCGGGTTGAAATCGGTGGCGAGTGCCACCGCCGCGCCGGCTTCCACCAGCCGTCGGGCGGGTGCATGCTGGCGCTTGCCGAGGAACACCATCGTCGCGGGAAGGAGCACGGCCACCGTATCGCTGCCGGCCAGGGCGCGGATGCCGGCGTCGGAGACGCCGGCGAGGTGGTCCGCGGAAAGCGCCTTGAGACTCACCGCCAGCTCGGCGCCGCCGCAGCCCTCCAGCTCATCCGCGTGGAGCTTCAACGCGAGACCGTGCCGTCGCGCGGCCGTGAGGATCGTGCGAGTCTCGGCCACGTCGAATACACCGGGCTCACAAAAGACGTCGCAGGCGACGGCGAGCATCTCGCGCGCGACGGTCGGGATCATGTCGTCGCACAACAGTTGCACGTAATCGGCGCGCCGGTCGCGGAATTCCGGCGGCACCTCATGAGCGCCGAGGAAGGTGGGCACCAGCGCGGGGCGCTCCGTCGACGAGAGGTCGCGGACGACCCGGAGTTGCTTTAGCTCGGTCGCGGGGTCGAGCCCGTATCCCGACTTCACCTCGATGGTCGTGGTGCCGTGCGCGAGGAGGGCGCGCACTCGCGCTCGTGTGAGCTCCACAAGCTCCCGCTCGCTGCGCGCCCGGACGTCTCGTACCGATTGAAGGATGCCGCCGCCCCGAGCGGCGATCGTCTTGTAATCTTCACCCAGGGCACGACGCTCATGGTCCTCGAGCCGCGGTCCGCCGAACACCGCATGCGTATGACAGTCGACCAAGCCGGGGAACAGTACCCCCCGGACTTCCTCCACGACGGCGCCCGCATGGTCGTCTCGGAGGTCCGCGTACGACCCGACCGCCCGAATTCGTCCGCCCTCCACCAGGACGGCGGCGTCGTGCAACACCTCGACGGCCCCGAAGTCGTGGCCCCGGCGCGCCCGCGCGGGACCGCGACACGTGACAATCTGCCGTGCACCGACCAGGAGGGTGCTCAGTCGCTGGTCTCCCGCATGGGGAGACGGATCCCATGGCGGCGCGCCGTGGCGAGCGCCTGGGGATAGCCCGCATCGGCATGGCGTGCCACGCCGATGCCGGGGTCGTTCGTCAGCACGCGCTCGAGCCGTCGTCCGGCCGAAGCCGACCCGTCGGCCACGCTCACCTGGCCCGCGTGCAGGGAGTTGCCGATCCCCACGCCACCCCCGTGATGGAAAGAGACCCACGCCGCGCCCGAGGCCGTGTTGAGCAACGCGTTCAGAATCGCCCAGTCGGCGATGGCGTCGGAGCCGTCCTGCATCGATTCCGTCTCCCGAAACGGCGAGGCGACCGAGCCGGTGTCGAGATGATCCCGTCCGATCACGACCGGCGCGCTGACCTCACCCCGTTTCACGAGATCGTTCAACGCGCACCCGAAACGCGCTCGCTCCCCCTGCCCCAGCCAGCAGATCCTCGCGGGTAAGCCCTGGAATGCCACACGCTGCTGCGCGAGCTCGATCCAACGACGGAGGTGCTCGTCGTCGGGGAAGAGCTCCAGGACCAAGCGATCGGTCCGATGCAGGTCCGTCGGCGCTCCCGAAAGGGTCACCCAGCGGAACGGACCCTTCCCTTCGCAGAACAGGGGTCGGATGTACTCGGGCACAAAGCCCGGAATCTCGAACGCGTCCGCGAGGCCCCCATCCCGGGCCTGGGTCCGGATATTGTTGCCGTAATCGAACGTCACCGCACCCTTCCGCTTGAGCGCCAGCATCGCCTGGACATGGGCGACCATGCTCGCCACTGCGCGTCGCACATATTCATCGGGTGCCGTGCGCCGCAGGACCGCGGCGTGCTCGACATCGAGACCCGTCGGAACGTAGCCGTTCAGCGGATCGTGCGCCGAGGTCTGATCGGTGAGAACGTCGGGGACGAATCCGCGCCGCGCCAGCGCGGGGAGGACGTCCGCACAGTTGCCGACGAGGCCGACGGATAGCGGCGTACCGGCGCGCTTCGCCTCCTCGCACCACGTGAGCGCTTCGTCGAGCGATGCCGTGGCGCGATCGAGATAGCGGGTCTCGAGCCGGCGTTTCACTCGGGCCGGGTCCACCTCGACGGTGAGGCACACCGCATCGTTCATCGTCGCCGCGAGCGGTTGTGCGCCGCCCATGCCGCCGAGCCCGCCTGTGATCACGATCCGCCCGCGCAGCGACCCTCCGAAATGGCGTCGCGCCACCGCGCCGAACGTCTCGTACGTGCCCTGCAGAATGCCCTGGCTCCCGATGTAAATCCACGACCCCGCCGTCATCTGGCCGTACATGATCAGGCCCTGACGCTCGAGATCGCGAAACACCTCCCACGTCGCCCAACGTGGCACCAGATTGGCGTTCGCGATCAGCACGCGCGGGGCCTCCGGGTGCGTCGCGAACACGCCCACCGGCTTCCCGGACTGCACGAGCAGCGTCTCGTCGTCGCCGAGTGTGCGGAGCGTCCGACAGATCGCGTCGAATGCCGCCCAGTTTCGGGCCGCCTTCCCCGTGCCGCCGTACACGACCAGGTCCTGTGGACGCTCGGCGACCTCGGGATCGAGGTTGTTCATGAGCATCCGCAGTGCCGCTTCCTGAACCCAGCCCTTACAGGATTTCGACGTCCCGCGCGGCGCGCGCACGACCCGTGCCTCGCTCATGGCATCCCCGGGTCGAAGGCGCCCTCGCGCACGCCCGCCGCCACGCGCTCGATGTCCCCCGTGAAGGGCCGGTCGCCGTCGAGGGCGGGCACCGTCGCGCGGATCGACGCGAAGGTCTGCGCCACGCCGCGCCCCGGTGTCAGCGGCTTGAGAAACTCGAGCCCTTGCGCCCCCGCCAGGAGCTCCACCGCGACGATCCGCGCGGCATTGGCGAGCGCCCGCTCGGCCTTCCACGCCGCCGTCATCCCCATCGGCACGATGTCCTCCTGGTTGCCCTCGGTGGGCACCGATTGGACACTCGCGGGCGTGGCGAGGATCCGGCATTCCGCCGCGAGCGCGGCGGCCACGATCTGGGGAGTCATGAATCCGGACTCGACCCCGGGATGGCGGGCTAAGAACGGCGGCAGGCCCGAGGACAGGTCCGGGTTGACGATCCGTTCGAGCCGTCGCTCCGCGAGGCCGGCCAGCGTCGCGAGGGCGATCGCCATCACGTCGAGCGCCAGCGCGATCGGCTGTCCGTGGAAGTTCCCTCCCGAGATCACCTCGCTGTCGAACACGAGCGGATTATCGGTGGCGGCGTTCAGCTCGGTGGTCACCAACCGCTCGGCGAAGCCGAACGCTTCGCCCACGGCGCCGAGCACCTGCGGCGTGCAGCGGAGCGAGTAGGCATCCTGCACCCGCAGATCGCCCTCGCGGTGCGACTCGCGGATGGCGGAGTCCTCGAGCAGCCTGCGCAGTAAGGCGGCGGAGCGCTGTTGGAAGGGATAGGGACGCGCATCGTGGATGCGGGGGTCGAATGGCGCGGGCGTGCCCCGCACGGCCTCCAGGCTCATCGCGGCCGCCGCGTGCGCCGTGCGCCAAAGGATCCACGCGTCATGCACCAGGAGGGCCGCGATGCCCGTCTGCGCCTGCGTCCCGTTCACGAACGCCAGACCCTCTTTGGCCTCGAGCGTTATGGGCTGCAACCCCTTCGCCCGGAGCGTGGCGCCGTCTTCCTCCTCGCCGATCATGGCGAGCGCCAGATGCGCGAGCGGCGCCAGATCCCCCGACGCGCCGACGCTGCCCTGCGACGGCACGCGGGGATGCGCCTGGGCGTTCAACATCGCCACAATCAGGGCGGGAAGATCGGGACGCACCCCACTGGTCCCGCGGACGAGGACGTTCGCCCGCAAGAGCATCATGGCCCGTACCGCGTCGCGCGGCAGCGGGTCGCCGACGCCGGACGCGTGGCTGCGGATCAGGTTGCGCTGCAGCTCCCGCGCCTGCTCGGGCTTGATGCGGACGTGGGCTAGCTTCCCGAAGCCCGTATTGACGCCGTAGATCGTGTCGCCACGGGCCACGGCCGCTTCGACCGCGCGGCGGGACGCCTGCACGGCCGCGAGCGACTGGGGGGCGATGGCGACGGAGGCATCATGACGAGCGACGGCGACGACGTCCGGGATGGACAGCGAGTGGCCGTCGAGGGTGATCGTGGGCGGCATGCCGCACAAAGATAGACGCCGAGACGCTCAGACGCCTAGCGGTCAAAAAGGGGCGAGTGGTCAGGAAGGCATCTCCTGATTCCTCGCCCCTGCGTGCCGCCAGGCGTCTAGGCGTCTATTTGGATGCTACTTGCTGCCCGGTTGGAGCCGGCCCCCTGGGCGGCACCAGCTCGGGATTCCCCGGGTCCGTCTGCACGCTCCAGTCGAAAATTACGTATTGCCGGCTGACCGCCGTGACCCGGAGCGCCGCATAGTGCAGCTGGCCGTTGTCCACCATTTGGAAGACGTAGCCGTACCCCGGCACCGCCTGAATCATGTTTCGCGTATAGCCCGTCGCCGGTGCGAAATCGATGGACGTGAGATCGGCCACCGGCGAATTCCCGTAGAGCTGGATCGAGTCACCGGTGAATTCGGGCACGAGCCACAGACTGGAATCGCTCGCCTGCACGTAGACCCAGAAGTCGATGTCGGTACGGTTACCGTCCTGGATCAGTCCCAGCTCGCCCGGGTCACCGTACCCGTTCCCGTTGACGTCGTCCCAGAACCGGAACCCGGACTGGGGCGTGTTCACACCAAACGCCCAGACGAGCACGTTCCGAGCGTCCGGCCGCGGCGTATCCTGCCGCAGGGGAGACAAGTCACTCTCCACGCCATCGACACTGATAGCGGACGTGGCGAAGCAGCGGGGAACGCCGTTCGTGAGCTGCGCCGCGAGAAACACATGCGAAACCGTCGTGCCCTCCACGGCCCAGTTGGTCCCGCACAGCCCCTGATCGAGGTTGTAGCTCGTGCTGTACACGCGATAGACGGCGAACAAGTTGGGATCGTGCTGGAATGCATTGTCGGCCCAATCGAGATAGATGGCGCTGTCGAGAGATACCGACGTGAGACTGGCCGGCGCTTCGAGCGGCTGCGTCGGACTGCTGATCGTGTTTTGCTGGCACGCGGCAGCCAGGACGCTGCCGGCGACCAGGAGTGTGCGAGGCAAGAACCGCATGGGATCCTCGAGGCTTCGGGGTCGCCCCGGGGCAAAGCACGCGGCGTGCCGGGGCGCAACGTGCTCACAGTCAGTCACTTGCGATTGTCGAGCGGTGTCAGGTGTCACCTGCAAAGGACGGAAGCCGCTACTGCGCGAACGACTGTTGCTGGTAATTGAACTTGATGTCCGGCTGGTCCAGCAAGGACACATAGAAGCTGAAAGCGAAATTCCCGTTCGGGCTCTTTGAGAACGAGAAGCTGGCGTGCCAGCGATGCAGGTCCCGCTGCAGGCTGATCACATGCGCGGCGAACTGGCGCGCCACGAAATCGTATTGCGACGTCCAGTTCGCCGACCACTTAGCGGTGGGCTGGAACGAGAGGTTCAGGCCGGCCTGGCGCTGCGTTGCCGGGCCGATCCCCGCGAACACGGCACTCCCCGGCAGCGGAGCAATGGGCCGGCTCCGAGACTCAGTGTAGTTGACCGACAGATTGAAGCCCTGGCCGCCACCCGTCGGCGCCCCCGGCGGGAGGAATGACTTGGTGCCGAACTGATCGGGCGGCAGTCCCGCCGGGGGCGGCGGCGGGCCAGTGGGCTGCGTGGGTGTCGGGGCCGGGGCAGGGCCCGGCTTCCCGAGGCCGAACAGGCTTCCGATCCCGTGGATCGTCGCCGGCGTGATGGAGAAATTGGCGGTGACGCTCGTGAGGAACGGATCGAACTTCGACGTGTCGAGGCCGACCTGCCCCTTCCACAGGTCGTGGGTGACCGTGAGGCTGAACCCCGGGAGGAGGTCCGACCCGAAGCTGTTGCTGAGCGTCTGCGTCTGCCAGCCGGTATGACCGGGCTGTTTCGCCTGCTCGAAGTTGTACTGAATCGAGCTGGTGTTGATCGACAACAGCCGGAGCTTCCGGGCCGCCGCCTGGGTGGTGGTGTCGCCTGCGGGCGGCTTCAACTTGGCTTCGAAGTTCTGCGAGAGCCCGAGGCTGATCGTCTGCTGCGGGTCGCTGCCCGAGTTGAGGAGCTGGTGCGTCGGGTCGATGGCGTTCCGGTAGGCCTCGGACACCGTCGCGCCCGGAGCGTACGCGTAGCTGATGATCGGAGAAATGGAATGACGGATCCGCGCGATCGGCCCGAATCCGGGAAAGAAGCCGAAGATCGTCGGCGTGACGCCCACGCTGAACTGCAGCCGCTTCCCCTGCTGAACGAAGTCCCCGTTGGTGTACTGGTTCCGGATCATGTACGGACCCGCCGACGTCTGATTCACGATCGCGATACCGGGTTGCAGCTTCCACGTGCTGGGAAAGAACGATGGCAGGTTGATTCCCGTATTCCAGTCGATCGTGGTGCTGAACGTCTGATTGAACAGTACCCGCCGCCGTCCGCCTTGCACCGTCGAGTCGGGAATGTCGATCTCCTGGCGTGCGTTGCTGATGACGTCGTTCACGGTGAACGTGTTGCTCCAGTTCCACGACCCGATGCGCAGGGGCGTCTGCAGGCCCATCGTGGTCTGCCGGCTGTCGGCGAACAAGGCCAGCGTGTCGAGGGCGCCGCCCGTCCCCGGAACCACGAACGGCGTCGGTCCCTGATGGAAATTCTGGTTATTCGTGAACGAAAAGCCGGGCGACCACGTGATCGCCGATCCGATGTTCACCGGGGACGGCGTGAGGTTCACGGACGGGAACGTCTGCGAGACGAGCCCGCTCCCGATCTCCTGGCTCCGATTGCCGCCGATGCTGAGCGTGCCCCAGTCGAACTGCTTGTTGAAGTTGAGCGCCGAATGCAGGCTGGCGGCGGCCAGGTACGGGTTGACGGTGTTGGTCTGAAGGACGCTCGTGTTGCTCGTGTAATCGATGTTGGCGTTGAAGCGGGTTCGCGACGAGAAGCTCTGCTGATGCTGCCAGCCGAGCCGGATCGAGTTGGAGGACGCGTCGAGCTCCGAGTATCGCTCGAACGAGAGGCCCCC
>DASQIB010000310.1:0-4960 GCA_035631795.1 Gemmatimonadales bacterium
CCTGTACTTCATGCAGACCGACCGATGGTACCTCGAGCGACGCATCTACGTGACCGTGGGCGTGAACATCTCCATCGCTTCCGTGCTGTCGCTCGTGTATGGCCCCTGGTGGCTGTTGTTCACCGGCTTCGTGGGCACCGCCATGGTGTGGTTCGCGGCGACCGGGTATTGCATCCTGGCGAACATTCTGTACTGGATCGGCGCCGAGCCGCGGCTCGCACCCGGGCGCGGCACCGCTGGTGAGACTCCGTCCTGTGCCCGACCCACGCCGATGCAGGAGACCTTCTAAGCCGCTTCACCCCGTCTTCTGAGCCCGTCGCTCAGGTTTACTCCGAACTGAGCGGACCGAGGCCCAACATGGCACGCGTTGCTTCAGGATCTCCACGCTCCCGGCCACGGCTGGTGAGCCGTATAAGGGCGTTCCTTCCGATGCCTTCCGAGCTCTGGGATGCAAGCACCACCGCGGACGTGATAACCATTCCAACACGAACGGTCCTGGCTCTCGAGGGCCAGGGAGCACCCGAGGGTCCAGCCTTTCAACACAGCGTCGGCGCTCTCTACGGCGTCGCGTACATCCTCAAGTTCGCTCGTAAGAAGGCCGGCCTCGGAGAGTTCAAGATCGGGCCTCTCGAGGCTCGGTGGTGGGTCGACGATCCCACGCGTCGACTACCTGACGCTCCGCGCGACGCCTGGCGTTGGCAGCTGCGTATGGCGGTGCCCCAGGATGTGAGTGCCGCCGAGCTGGTCCAGGCGATCGACGACGCCACTCACAAAAAGGGTGGCAAGCTTGAAGGAAATCGGGAAGCCGCGCGAATCGCACTCTCCGTACTGCCTGCGGCGCGCGTGGGGCGAGTGTTGCACATCGGGCCGTATGCGGCTGAAAGCGAGAGCTTCGCGCGGATTGCGGACGCGTTGAAGGGCGCCGGCTTGGTGGGCGGCAACGCCCACTCGGAGGTGTACCTCAATGATCCTCGGCGGAGCAAGCCGGCGCAGTTGAAGACCGTTCTGCTGTTGGAGCTCGCGAAGCCGGCTCTATAAAGGACAGGGGGCGCCCATGTCACGAGTCTTGATCCTCTACGGCACAACCGACGGACATACGAGGAAAATTGCGACAGCGCTGGGCGGGGTGCTGTCATGGGAAGGGAGTCGCGTGGAGGTCGTCGACGCGCAGGATGTGAGTGCCGAGGTTCGGCCGGACGATTACGATGGCGTCATCGTCGCCGCCTCGATTCACATGGGAGGGTATCAGCGGGCGGTCACGCGCTGGGTGCGACGGCATGCCGACGCACTCAATCACCGGCCGAGCGCATTCATTTCGGTCTGCCTCGGCGTGCTCGAGCCGCGTGAAGAGGCGCAACGGGAAGTCCGCGATATCATGCAGCGATTCTTAGATCGCTGCGACTGGCAACCGGCGGTCACCAAGACCGTGGCCGGCGCCCTGCGGTATACGAAGTACGGTTGGTTGAAGAAGTGGATCATGCGGCGAATCGTCGCGAAAGCGGGAGGCGATATCGACACCACGCGCGACTACGAGTACACGGACTGGGACGACGTGCGCGCGTTCGCCCGAGCGTTCGCCTGGCGCATCGAAACGATCCACGCAACGGGAGCCGTGTCATGATTCGGCGGATTCTGGGACTCGCGCTGCTCGCGGTGGTCGTATGGATGGCCCTTCAGGTGGCGTTCAGCGTCCTCGGCGTGCTCATCGGGCTTGCGATCACGGTTCTCTCGCTGGCGGCAGTCGGGTACGTGTGGTATCTGGCGCTGCGGCTGGTGAGTCCCTCAGGGGCGGCGAAGGTACGCCGCGCCATCACGGGCCGGCCCTCCTCGTTCGGCAATCCCAAGGGCAACGAAGGAAAGCTTTAGACCACCCGGCCCGCAATCCGCACTCGCGCGTCCACAATTATCGCCCCGTGCCCTGGTAAGAGCACCTTGAGGGGGTTCAGCTCGAGCTCCAGCAGCTCTGGGACACTCTCCACAAGAGCAGAGATTCTCAGAATGGCGTCCACCAGGGCCTGACGGTCTGCCGGCGGAGAGCCACGGAAGCCATCGAGCAGCTTTGCGGTCCGCAAGCCGGCGAGCATCTCGCGCGCGTCGAGGTCCGAGACCGGCGTGAGACGAAAGGCCACGTCGCGCAACAACTCGACCTGCACGCCGCCAAGGCCCGCCACCAAGATCGGGCCCAGGCTCGCAATGCTCACCTGGAGGAACCCCTCGGTCTCCTGGATGGGGAAGCGTGGTGCCTCGTCCGGCCGACTGGTACGAAACAGGTGCGCGACACCGATGATCTTGTCTTCACCGTCTTCCCGATGGATCGCGGCGAGCCCCAAACGCGCGCCGAAGTCCAGGTCCGTCAGCTCGGAAAGCTCCTGACTCGTCAGCGACCGCTTCGCTTGGAAGAACCTGAACCACCTGGACTGCGGGCCGAGGTGCCCGAATAGCTTCTCGATCTGCGGTTTGTCCGTCGGTCGGATCGCGCGGATCAATACGGAGCCACCGTCCCGCAGCGCGGCGGGCTCGAGGTAGTCACGCGGATTGAGAGGAGTCACGGTAATCCCTCCACCAACGCCCTCCACCAACGTACGGCGCGTGACGGAATACCGCTCGCACGGACGCTATCGCGCGAGCCAGATGCCGAAGGCCGTGGCGCCCGCGAGAGCCGTGAGCCCCGCGGCAACGCGGCGGCGGAACGAGCCGACGCCGACCACGAGCGCCGTCCCGAGTTTGAAGACGGTGCTCGCGAGCGCGCCCACGGCGATCGCCTGGGCAGCGATCGTCACCGACTCCGGGCTGTGAGCGACTTGGGCCATGGAAACGGTCAGTGCATCCATATCGGCGATCCCGACGATGACCGCCGACGTGAGGACACCGGCCGCTCCCCAGGTCTGCTGCACGAACGGCACGGCGAGCAGCACGAGCTGGAAGCCGAAGGCCATTTTGACGGCCGACCAGAGGCTCAGCGGGCTGCGCGCCTCGTTGCTCACATCGCCTGTATCTACGTGCCTCCGGAGGAGCGTGTTCGTCACAAAACCCGCGCCGATCACGAGCGCAGGCAGGAGATACCGGGCGGCGGCCGCTCCCATTGCCGCGTTCAGGACGCCACCAACGAGCAGCACGCGGGCGAACACGACGGTACAGGCGAGCACGACACCCGATGCCAAGGCGGAGCCGAGTCGCACCTCCTCGCGGCTCCGATGCGCGAAGCTGAGCGTCACTGCGGTCGACGAGACGAGCCCACCCAGGAGGCCCGTGATCCCGTACCCTCGCGTCGCGCCGACCGCCAGCCGGGCGAGGTACCCTGCGAAGTTCAGCCCTGACAAGAGCAGGACGATCGTCCAGAGGGAGCGCGGTCGCACGCTGGCAAACGGGCCGTACGGGCCTTCCGGTAAGAGCGGCAGGATAACCAGTGCCAGGACGGCGAACTGGAGCGCGGCCGCCATTTCGCGTTCACCGATCCGGGCGATGAGTCGATGAATGCGCGTCTTCTCCACCAGCATCAGGACCAGGACCGACGCCGCCGCGCTGGTGAGGAGCGGGAACCCCAATCCGGCAGCCGCACCGAGCGCCAGAACGGCGATCGCCGCCACCTCCGTCGTCCCCTCGACATCCGCCGGTCCGCGCCTGGCGGCCATCGCGTAGGCGGTCACGACAAGCAGCGCCGACCCCGCGAAGATCATCGCGCCGAGGACGATCACATCTCCACGCGTGAGCCAGCCGGCGATGCCGCCCAGCAAGCCCAGAAGAAGGAACGTGCGAGCGCCAGCGAACCGGGCGCCGGGGCCGGTCGCGTGTCCCGACCACTCGCGTTCTACACCGACGGCCAGCCCGGCGAGTACGGCGACACTCAGGTCGGCCGCGACCTTGAGATCTAGCGTCAGTGCCATGAACGCATGCTAGGAGCATCCCTGTGAAACGCGGCTGAAGATCGCTTCAGGCAACCTTCAGAATCGAAATATCCCGCCCCGGCTAAGCTGCCCCGTACGAGGCTTAGGCAGACCACTAGGAGCGGCACCGTGCATTTCTTCGTGAAGTCTCCCGCCGGAGAAATGCCGGTCCGACGGCTCGATGCGGGAAAGGACGGGTGACATGGAACGGGGGAGCATGCTGGTCGTGTTCTACTCCCGTACCGGGTTCACGCGGTTGGTGGCCCAAGACCTGGCGCGGGCGCTCAACGCGGATCTCGAGGAGCTCATCGACCTCACGAACCGCCAGGGCATCCTGGGATACTTGAGGTCCGGTTTCGACGCCGCATTGCATCGCCTCACCCAGCTCCAACCGCTGTCCACCAAACCCGAGGCGTACGACCTCGTGGTGGTTGGGACGCCGATATGGAACGCGGCGATTTCGAGCCCGGTTCGGACGTTTCTCATGGATCACAAGGCGGGCCTGAAGAAGGTCGCGTTCTTCTGCACGTACGGCGGCAGCGGTAACGAACGGGTGTTCCGCCAGATGGAGCAGGTGTGCGGGAAGGCGCCACTCGCCACCATGGCCGTGCGCGACCGCGAGATGGGCAGCCCGATGCAAGACGCGCGGGTTCGCAAGTTTGTTCACGGGCTCGAGACCGCGGCGGGATCAGATGACGCGGACGTGAAGCCCGTCTGACCTCACATTCAGGCGGGGTTCAGGCTGCCTTTAGGACCGACCAGTCACGTTGGAGATAGGCCGGAGGTCATCTATGCGCATCCCGCGATTTCCCGATGTCGTCCTCGATCATCTTCCCGAGGCTGTCACGATCTCGGCTGGTGAGGTCGATCTGCCGGGGATTCTGACGTTGCCCCCCCATCCTGCCGGCGTGGTCGTGTTTGCGCACGGAAGCGGGAGCTCCCGCCTGAGCGCGCGCAATCGCTTCGTCGCGGACGCGCTCGTCGAAGCCAACTTCGGCACGTTGTTGTTCGACCTGCTGACGGAAGCGGAGGCGCAGGACCGGGCAAACGTGTTCGACATCATGCTCCTGGCCAAG
>DASQIB010000311.1:0-5727 GCA_035631795.1 Gemmatimonadales bacterium
TCGGCCGGCACCGAAACGGGGCGGTTTCACTCCGGCGGGAGCGCGGCAGAGCGGTGCGACGCTTGCATCCCGCCGTCCTGGACCATGAGTAACACACCTGCGGCCGGATTGACCGCCCCGGACGGCGCGGTCGCATTGCCCACCGAGCTGGACGCGCGACGGGAGCTCGCGCGCGAGTTCCAGATCGAGCATCTGTTGGGCCAGACGCCCATTCGTTACCTCGCGCGAGACGCGGAGGACCAGCTCCTCACCCTCACGGTCGCTCCTCGCACACAGGTCGAGCGCTCGGCCGAAGAAGTCCTGGAGCCCGTGGCGGCGGCCAAGCGGCTCGACCATCCGCACATCGCTCGCGTGCTCGCACTCGGGACGACGGACAACTTCGTATGGGTCGCGACCCGGTATGTCGAAGGCCGCCCGCTCGCGAGTTTGCTGCGCACGGTCGGCTCCATGGAGCTCGGGGCGTGTCTCCGCATCTTCGAGCAAGTGGCGAGCGCCCTCGACTACGCTCATCGGCGCGGCGCGTCGCACGGAGCGCTGACCGCCGAGTGCGTCATCGTGGACGCCAACGAATGGGTGGTGGTGGATGGGTTCGGGATCGGCGAGATGTCACCCGCCGCGGATCAGCGCGCGCTCGCGCTCCTCGTTCGTCAGTGCTTGACTGGCGGGATCGCACGCACGGGCGCCGGCGGGGGGTTGCCGCTGCACGTCTCCCAGGCGTTGCGACGCGCCCTGAGCGCCCGGACCGCCGACCAGTTCCCGAGTGTGCTCGACCTCGTGGCCGCCCTGGACGACCACCGGGGCGATGGGCGCAACGCTCAACCGGAGGCGCGTCCGGCCTGGTTCGGCGCCACGCCGCACTCCGCGCGGAAGGGGGGCAACCCCGTCGTGATCGCGGACGCGGATCAGGATCCGGCCGCGACGGGTGGCTTTGGCCGACGGGTGATCGCGGCCGCGGCGGGCATCGTGACGCTCGCCGTCGCGGCGGCGTGGATCACCAGGTCCTCGGCGCCCGCCGCGCTACCGAGCCACGCCGCGGCAGCGGCGCGCACGGCGCCGCCGCCGACGGTGCGACCGGACTCGATGGCGGCGCTCACCGCGCCGCCCCCGGCCCCCCCGGCCCCCCCGGCTGCTCCGCCGGCGCCCCCCGCACCACCCCGCGCCGCGCCAGCACCAGTGTCGCGGCGGCCAGCGGCCAAGACCTACGCTCCTGCACCGGTTCACGAGCGGGCACCGTCACCTGCTCCGGCCCCGCCACCGGTGCCGCCACCGGCACCCGAGGTGCGGGCGGAGCCTGGGTCCTTGTCGATCAACGCGATTCCATGGGGCAGCGTGTACATCGACGGCCGACCGGTGGGCAACACGCCACAACTCGACCTCCCCGTCCCGCCGGGGCAGCATAAGCTGCGTGTCGAGCGGCAGGGGTACCGCGCGTACGAGCGCGTGATCGAGGTGGCGCCGGGTCAGCACCTGCGCATCACCGACATCACACTCGTGGAGCGATGAGATGAAGCGCGTCGCCATTACCCTCGCGCTGTTCCTTGCGCTCGCGCGCCTGCACGATGCGCGCGCCCAAACCGCGCGAGATCTCGTGGGTCAGGGCGTCCGAGCCTACCGCGCCCTCGAGTACGACGCCGCCGTGGCGCTGCTGAAGCGCAGCCTTTCGGAAGACGCCGTCGGCACGCTCTCGACGGCCGAACGGGCGCAGGCGCTCACCTATCTCGGCGCGACGGAGCTGTTCCGGGGCCGGCGCGATTCCGCGGCGATCGCGTTCAGCGACGTGGTGCTGCTCGATCCCCGCTACCGGCCGGACGAGCTGATTTTTCCTCCCCAGGTGACGAACCTGTTTCAGGAAGTCCGGCAGGCAACCAAGACGGTCGCGCTCAGCGTGCCACCGGTGACGGAGCTGCGCGTGCGTGGGGATCGCTTCACCGCCCGCGTCTTCACGAGCTCGCTCGCCGAGGTGGCGGTCACGCTGGCGCGTGACGATGGCACCCCGGTACGCGAGCTGTACACGGGTCCGGTGGCGGACAGCCTGGCCGTGACGTGGGACGGATTCACCGCGAGCGGCACCCCCGTGCCTAGCGGGCGTTACGTCCTGCGCGTCGTGCCGCGGACCGCAGCTGCCAACGCTCCACCGGCTCGACAAGTGACGCTCGACATCGACCAGCGCACGCCCGACACGCTGCCGTGGCCGCCCGCGCCGACTTCTCCGGCGCTCTTGCCCGAGCGCACGCCGGCGGGCCCAGCGGTGCGGTCGCTCGCGGCCGGTCTCGTGGCCGCCGCGGCGGTGATCGCCCTTCCGTCGATCATCGCGCGCAACTCGGGTGGGACCGATGCGCGCTTCGCCGTCGGGGCGGCGGTCGGCGCGGCGGGCCTCGTCGGCTTTATCACGCAGCGTCCGGGCCGCCCGCTCGTCCAGAACGTCCGGGCCAACGCGCCGCAGCGCGACGCCTGGATGCGGCGGGTGGAGCAGATCAAAACCGAGAACGCCAATCGCCGCGCGACGGTGCGGCTCGTGATCCGGGCGGAGCCGCTCGCCACCGCGGAGCGCACGGGGAGCCCGCCATGAGGTGGGTTGCCGCTACGCTCTGCGTCTTGCCGACGCTCGCCTCCGTCACCCACGCACAGGAGCGGGCAACCTTCGCCTTTCGAGGCGACGCCGCCGGCGTGTGGCTGCGGCAGGAGACGGCACCCGGTGTCGTACAGCAGCTGCGCGGGCCGGCCCTCGGCGCTGAAGGGCGGGTGAAGTACGGCCCGCTCACGTTCGGCGCCGGCCTGATCGAAGGTCGGCTCGACGCGGCCAGCGGCGGGACCGGGGGGGAGGCGGCGCGGGACCTGGTCGAAGGCCGCGCGTTCGTGGCCGCCCGGGCCCTCCCGTGGCTGGAGGTGAGCGTCGGCCCGCTGCTACGCGCGTACGTGACGGACAGCGCGACGGAGCGGTGGGTGGTGTGGCAGGGCCGCGCCCGCGTCGACGCGCCCATCCTCACCGCTCGGCTCACGAGCTTCGTGGAATTGTGGCGCGGGCTCTCGTCCCGGGTGACTTTTCCCCCGTTCCTCGCGGGTCGCGTGCAGGGAGGCGAAGCGGGCCTCGTCTACAAGCCGCCGCGGGGCCCGCTCTGGTGGCGGCTCGCCTACCGGGTGGACGACGCGCTGCTCGGCGGCGGGCCGGGGGGGAGCGAAACGGTGGAGGTGGTGACTCTCTCGGTGGGGATCGGACGCTAGCGCCGAGGGCTCGAATCGCCGCCGGCGTCGACCTTCGGAACCAGTCGATACAACAGCTCACCTTTCCGGATCATACCGAACTGCTCACGCGCCGCGCGCTCCTGAGCGGCGGGGTCCGTTTCGAGTGCGTGCGCCAGGCGCCGCAGTGAATCCAATCGCTCTTCCAGGTCATGGACGGCCCGCCGCTCCTGCACGAGCTGGCTGCGAAGCGTGAGCCAATCGAGTGTACCGTACTCCCCCGCCTGAAAGGCGAGCCCGACGAGCGTGGCGGCTCCGATGAGCCCGACGAGCCGCGCGCGCCTCACAACCCGTACAGGTGACGGCCGGGATAAGTGGCCGTGTCGCCCAGCTCTTCCGCGATGCGGAGCAGCTGGTTGTATTTGGCGACCCGGTCGGTACGCGACGCGCTCCCGGTCTTGATCTGCCCGACACCGGTCGCCACGGCGAGATCCGCGATGAACGTGTCCTCCGTTTCCCCGGAGCGATGCGAGATGACGGCGCCGTACCCGTTGGAGCGGGCGTGCTCGATACACTGGAGCGTCTCGGTGAGCGATCCGATCTGGTTCAGCTTGATCAGAATCGCGTTCGCCACCCCGTCCTCGATGCCCCGGTCGAGCCGTTCGACGTTGGTGCAGAAGAGGTCGTCGCCCACGAGCTGCACGCGGGAGGACAGCGTCTCGGTGAGCTTGGCCCAGCCCGACCAGTCGTCCTCGGCCAGGCCGTCCTCGATCGAGACGATCGGGTAGCGATCGATCCAGGTCTTGTAGAGCGCGACCATCTCTTCGGACGTTTTGGTCCCCGCCCCGCTCTTCTTGAAGACGTAGCATCCGTCCTGAAAGAGCTCCGAGGCGGCGGGGTCGAGCGCGATGGCGATGTCCTTCCCCGGCTCGAATCCGGCGGCTTCGATCGCCGCCATCACCGCCTCGAGCGCCGCTTCGTCGCTCGCCAGGTTGGGCGCGAAGCCCCCTTCGTCACCCACGGCCGTCGAGAGGTTGCGCTTGGCCAGCACCTTCTTCAAGGCGTGGAACACTTCGACGCCCATGCGCAGCGCCTCGGGGAACCCCTCGGCCCCGATGGGCACGATCATGAATTCCTGGAAATCGACGTTGTTGGCCGCGTGCGCGCCGCCGTTCAGGATGTTCATCATCGGGACCGGCAGCACGTTGGTGACGGGGCCGCCGAGATAGCGGTACAGGGTCAGCCCCGCCTCCTGGGAGGCGGCCCGGGCGACGGCCATCGACACGGACAGGATGGCGTTCGCGCCGAGGTGACTCTTGTTGGGCGTGCCGTCGAGGTCGAGCATGGCGTAGTCCACGGCGATCTGCTCTTCGGCCGACATCCCTTCGAGCCGGGGGCCGATGATCTCGTTGACGTTCTTCACCGCCTCGAGGACCCCCTTGCCGCCGAACCGCTTCTGGTCGCCGTCGCGGAGCTCGACCGCCTCGTGCTCCCCGGTGGACGCGCCACTCGGCACCGCGGCCCGTCCCGCCGCGCCGCTCGAGAGGGTGACGTCGGCTTCGATGGTGGGATTGCCCCGGCTGTCGAGGATTTCGCGCGCGCGGACCGCAATGATGGTGCTCATAGTCGCCCTACCCTAGCGAGCGGCGCCCCGCGCGTCAACGCGCGCCTTGAGCCGGAGGATCGCGGCGTGGACACGGTCGCGCAGCTCCTGGCGCCGCTCGAGAGCCATTCCGGCGGTTGGAATCGGGTCCCCCACCTCGATCTGAATGGGCCGGGGGCGCAACAGAAACCCGCCTTTGGGCATGATCTCGAACGTGTTGCGGATGTACAAGGGCACCACCGGCACCTGCGCCGCAATCGCGAGCCCGAAGGGCGCGTTCTTGAAGGGCAAGAGCTCGCCGGTGCGGCTGCGTGTCCCCTCGGGGAACACCACGGCCGACACGCCACTCCGGATCACCGCGGCCGCGCGCTCGTACGCCTCCAGCGCCCGCCGGGGGTGTGGCCGATCGATCACCACATGACCCGCTGTCACCATTGCCCGACCGAGGAGCGGAATCCTCGCAAGCTCCTGCTTCGCCACCATCCGCACCGATCCGGGCAGCGTGGCCGCGAGCGCCCAGATATCGAACATCGAAGAGTGGTTCGAGGCGTACACGACCGGGCCGTCGGGAATGCGGTGCAACCCCTCGACCTCGACCGGAGTCCCGGCCGCTCGCAGGATCTGGCGCGACCAATCGGTCGTACCCCAGTCGTACACACCGCCCCCCCCGGGACGCCGCTTGACGCCCAGGAACGCCGCGAGGATGACGCCAGTGGAATGGATGACGCTCGACGCTACGAGCACCGCGTAGAACCAGAGCGTGCGAATCATCGCCGGGCGAAGTGATCGTAGCCACGGGGAGACGCAATCCGTCGTCCGTTGTCCGTTATCCGTACGCCCCGGCCCGCGATACAGACGCCGATGCGGGTAAGCGGCAGCCGGGTCGCGCGACGGAACGCGCGGGCATCGCGCTCTTGGAATCGGCGCGGGAGCGCGACCAGCAG
>DASQIB010000312.1:0-3684 GCA_035631795.1 Gemmatimonadales bacterium
GCGTCCACCCACGCCGAGTCGGTGTCGGTCATGATGACCCGCGACGCGCCGGTCTGCGGGTCGGCGAGCATGAGGTCGAGCCGGTTCTGGTGCCGGTTCAGGCGGGTCAACCAGAGAGTCCCGGACGTGTCGGCGAAGCCCATCGCGGCTACGTAAATGTCGTTGTCGGCCCCGAGATCGACCCACGACGTGCGGCCGCCTCGGACGTCGACGATCCCGATCTTCACCTCGGAGTTGGGGGTTCCCGCCTTGGGGTAGCGCACCGGCACGAGCGCCGGGTAGAGCGAGTCCTGATTCAAGAGGTAGAAGGGGGCGATCGCCGTCTGGTCCAGACGCCAGAACGCGATGCGCTTGCCGTCGGGACTCCAGCGAAACGCGTCCCGCAGGTCGAGCTCCTCCTCGTACACCCAGTCGGATGTGCCGTTGATGACGTTGTCGCTGCCGTCTCGGGTGAGGGCGGTCTCCGTGGCGGTCGCGAGGTCGGTCACGAAGATGTTGTTGTTCCGCACGAACCCGACCAGACGCCCATCAGGGGAGAATTTGGCGAACTGCTGGTACCCTGGATTCGTGCTTACGGGCGTGAGCCGGCGCGCGGCGAAGTCCCACACGAAGAACGTGCCCTTGGTGTTCTGGCGCCACACGCGGGCCGAGTTGGTGAAGATGAGCAGCTTGGTGCCGTCCTTCGAAAAGCTGTAGTCTTCGATCCCGATGGGTCCCGTGGCGCCGGGGGGCACGAGGTCGCGGCCGCGGACGAGCAGCTGCTTGGCCCCGCTCGCGGCGTCGACCCGAAATAGGTCCGTGCCGCTCGCCGCGTCCGCTTCGACGGTCGTGTACGTCTTCCCGTCCGGCGCCCACGCGAGCTCGACCAGATCGCCCGCGAATTCGGGAGAGCCCCAGATCGTATGAACCGTGAGGGACGGGGTCTGGCCGCCCTGCGCCGGCAGGGCCGAGCACAGGAACCCGGCGCAGAGGACGAGAAACAGCGGTCGAACGGACCTGGAAATCATGTGGCCACCGGGCGGTAAGTTGGAGTGCCCCAAACTTAGCCGCCGGAGGCCACCTCGGAAGGGAATCGTGCGTCAGGAGCGACCATGAAAAGGATCACGCAGCGCGAACACGCCGAATCACTCCGGCGCCTGCATGCGGGGCCCGGCATCCTCGTTCTGCCGAACGCGTGGGACGTGGCCACCGCCCGGCTCGTCGAGGAGGCTGGGTTCGCCGCCATCGCCACCACCAGCGCCGGAGTCGCCTGGGCGCTCGGCTACCCCGACGGCGAGCGAATCAGCCGCGACGAGATGCTGGACGCGGTCCGACGCATGGCCGCGGCCGTGCGGGTACCGGTCACGGCCGACGTCGAGGGGGGGTACGGCGCGACGCCTGAGGCAGCGGCCGAGACTGCCCGCGGCGTCATCGCGGCGGGCGCAGTAGGCTTGAACCTGGAGGACGGCACGTCCGACGGCGACCTCCTGGACCTCGGCCTGCACGTCGAGCGGATCCAGGCGGTGCAGACGGCCGGCGCCAGCGCGGGCGTGCCGATCGTCATCAACGCGCGCACCGACGCGTTCGAGGTGAAGGGGTGGGACGCCGGGCGGCGGTTCGCCGAAGCCGTGCGGCGCGCGAACGCCTATCGGGCCGCCGGCGCCGATTGCCTGTTCGTGCCGCACGTCAGCGACCCCGACACGATCGGCCGGCTCGCGCGCGAGATCGACGGGCCGCTGAACATCATCGCGGGCCCCCCCGCCCCACCGATCCGCGAGCTCGAGCGCCTCGGCGTGCGGCGTGCGAGCCTCGGGCCCCGCGTGGTCCAGGCCGCGCTCGGGCTCGTGCGGCGCGCGGTGGTGGAGCTGCGTGAGCGGGGGACCTACGACAGCATGGCCGATCTGCTCATTCCGTTCACCGAGCTGCAGCGTCTGCTCGCGTCCGCCCCTTGACGGGTTCGAACGCTACGGTATATTTATGCTGTAAGATGAATATTAATACCATCGGGTTAGTTCGTTCGGGTGGCCACGAATGACGCATCACCACACGCTGACGGCTGTCGCGAATCTGAATCCGGCGACTCCCACGGACGGGAGCGGGCGGGCGGCGTAAGCGTGTAGACGACTCAAGCAAGCCCCGGCCCGCTCTCGATCGAGCGGGTCTCTTTTTTTGACCACCACCGGTCCGGAGGGCCATGCCCGGTCGCCATAGTCGCACGCGAGGTCTCGACCCCTGGCGCGAGCACGATGCGTGCGGCGTGGGGTTCGTCGCGCGGGTCTCCGGAGAGCGGTCCGCCGACGTGACGCAGCACGCTCTCCAGGCGCTCGCCCGCGTGGCCCATCGGGGAGCCGCCGCCACCGACCGGTCGGGCGACGGGGCCGGCCTGCTCACCCAGATTCCCGCACCGCTGTTCTACCGGGAGGCGGCCAGTCGCGGCATGGCGCTCGAGCGCGGCCAGCCGTTCGCCGTGGGCGCGTTCTTTCTCCCCGCCGCGGACGACGATCTCTGCCGCGCGACCGGGATCATCGAGGACGCGCTGCGCGGCGAAGCGATTCCGGTGCTCGGATGGCGCGATGTGCCCGTCGATCCCGGCGTGCTGGGCGCCGGCGCGCGCGCCACCTTGCCCGCCATTCGTCAAGTGATCCTGGGCGCACCGGCCGACGGCGGGAGAAACAACGAACCGGCCTGGGAGCGGGCCTTGTATCTGGCGCGCCGCACCATCGAGCGCCGGGTCGCCGAGGCCCGACCCGCCCTCGAGCCGGTCTTCGTGTGCTCACTTTCCTGCCGCACGCTCGTGTACAAGGCCCTCCTCACCGGCACACAGCTGGCGGGGTTCTATCCCGACCTGCTCTCGCCCGACTACGAGACGGCGCTCGCGATCTTTCACCAGCGCTTCTCGACCAACACCACCTCGAGCTGGCCGCTGGCCCAGCCGTTCCGCATGCTCGCGCACAACGGCGAGATCAACACACTGTGGGGGAACCGGAACGCGATGCGGGCGCGCGAGCCCGCCCTCGCCGCCCCGGTGTGGGGCGCGGCCATCGAGCGCCTGCAGCCCGTGATCTGGGCCGAAGGCAGTGATTCCGCGAGTCTCGACAATGCGCTCGAGCTGCTCGTAAGGTCGGGACGCGACCCCGTGCACGCCCTGATGATGCTCGGCCCCGAGGCACACGAGGGGGCGGTCGACATGGAGCCGGCGCTGCGCGGGTTCTACGAGTTTCACGAGTGCCTGGTGGAGCCTTGGGATGGGCCCGCGGCCCTCGCCTTCTCGGACGGCGTGTTGGTGGGCTCCGCCCTCGATCGCAACGGACTTCGCCCGTGCCGCTACAAGGTCACACGCGACGGCCTGGTCGTAGCGGGCTCCGAGGTCGGCCTGGTGGATCTGGATCCAGCGGGGGTCGTCGAAAGCGGCCGGCTCGGCCCCGGTGAGCTCCTGGTGGTGGATACCGGCCGCAAGCTGATCCTTCACTACGCCGACGCGAAGCGCGCGGTCGCCCGGCGGCGTCCCTACGATCGCTGGGCCGCCCGCGGCATCCTCCCGCTCCGACCGACCGCCCCGGTTCCCACCACGCCGGTGGTCGGCGAATCCGAGCGCGTCGCCCGCCAGGTCGCCTTCGGCTGGAGCTTCGAGGACGTGCGCTACGTGCTCGAGCCGATGGGCGGCGCGGGCCAGGACGCCGTATGGAGCATGGGGGACGACGCGCC
>DASQIB010000313.1:0-12153 GCA_035631795.1 Gemmatimonadales bacterium
CTTCACGATCACCCGGCCCCACGTCACCGAGAGGTCGGGGTGATGATACGCGGCTTCCGAGAGGTATCCGATCGCGTTGACCAGCATCAGGGTCGTGGGCCAGCCGTCCGTCTTGTAGGTCCGGCGGATCCACCCGTCTTCATACCACCAGCCGGGGAAGTCCTTCAGCTTCGCTTGGATGTCCGAATCGGAGTAGGTGGGCTCTTTCGCTACCATGCGGTCTCCTTGTGGGGAACTAGACCACGCTCCCGCCATTGATCATCAGCATTTGACCCGTGATGTACGCGGCGGCGTCCGAGGCGAGGTACACCGCCGCGTGTGCGACCTCTTCGGGCGTGCCCCAGCGGCCGAGCGGAACCGCAGCGGCGATACGCTGCTTGACGGTGGGGTCGAGCGCGGTGCCGTACGCGGTTTCGATCCAGCCTGGGCCGAGCACGTTCACGCGGATCTGCGGCGCCACGGACCGCGCGAGGGCGCGGCTGAAGGAGTAAATGCCTCCTTTCGCGGCCGCGAACAGCTGCGCGTACTCACCCTTCATGGCGCCCGAGAGCACGTGATCCCAGGACATATTGATGATGGCGCCGCTCGCGCCGGGCTGGCTGCGCATCAGCTCGACCGCCGCCCACGAGGCGAGGATCGTGCCGCGCAGGTCGACGGCCAGCAGGAGGTCGAGTTTCTCGAGTCGTGATTCCTTCGCGGTCCGGCCGGTGAGGATGTCCGCGCCGGCATTGTTGATCCAGACGTCGACGCGACCGAAGGCCGCGCCCACTTCGCGAGCGAGCCGCTGCAGGGCGTCAGGGTCGGCGGCGTCCACTCGGGAGATGTGCGCACGGCGACCGGCCGCCTGAACCCCGCTGGCCACCTCGGCGGCACCCTGCTCGTTGGTGTGGTAGCTCAGCGCCACGTCCGCGCCCGCCTCGGCGCACGCGAGCGCGATGGCGCGCCCGATGCCGCTCGACGCCCCCGTGACCAGGACCACCTTCCCGTGGAGGGAAAGGGTCGAAGCGGCGTCCGCCGCGGCGATGGGTGCCGCCGACATGTCGTTGAGCTCTCGTTTTGACATCGCGTCTCCGGAAGCCTAACCTACCGGCGGTTTCGGGACAGCCACAAGGGAGCGACCGGAAATGCAGCTTCTCGTCAGCGTCCGCGGCCCCGTGGAGGCGCGCGCCGCACTCATGGGCGGCGTGGACGTGATCGACGCGAAGGACCCGCGATCCGGCGCGTTGGGGGCCGTGCGGCCGCCACTGCTCGCGGCCATCCAGCGCACAGTCGGCGCCGCTCGACCCACCCGCCCTGTGAGCGCCGCGTTGGGCGATGCCGAAGAGGAGCCGGCCGTGATCCGCCGCGCGCGTGCCGCGAGCCGTCGCCGGGTGGCGTTCGTGAAACTGGGGTTCGCCGGTGTGCGGAGCGAGACGCGCGCCCGGTGGCTGGCCGCGGCGGTCGTACGGCACCTGGCGCCCGCGACCCGATTGGTCCTGGTCGCATATGCGGATTGGGAGCGGGTGGCCAGTCTCTCCCCGCGACGGTTGGTAGCTATCGCCGGCGCGGTCGGCGCGGCCGGCGTGCTCCTCGATACCGCGTGCAAAGCCGCTCCCCTGTTTGCGCTCGAGGCACCGGATGCAGTGGCCGCCTGGGTAGCTACCGTCCACGCCGCGGGCCTGTTCGCGGGGCTCGCGGGGAGCCTCACGGATTCGGACCTTGCGACCGCGGGGGCGCTCGGCGCCGACGTGGTGGGAGTGAGGGGTGCTGCGTGTATCGGCGGACGCTTGGGTCGGGTCTCGCCGGAGCGCGTCGCGACGCTAGTCGCCCTGACCCGCGCGGCGTCGGGCGTGCCGGCCGGTGCTCCCCCCCTTCCCCTCGCCCTCGCCCTCTCGTAAGGCTACCTCGAGCTGGCCCAGGTCGTCAGCGGTTACGATGAGATGCTCTACGCCCGCCGGCAGGGCGCGCACGAAGTACGCGTCGACCAGCTTCTTGCGCTCGCGGTCCGCCGGCTTGATCAGGACGATGCGCCGGGCCCCGAGCGCCCCCGCGATCCACGCGGCGATGCTGTCGCTCGTGACATCCCAGGAATGGGGAAGGGGATCCGCCCCCCGGAGCCAGCGATACGGGGCGACGATCGGCAGGCGCCCCGCGTTCACGGCCGCCACGATCGCCTCCGGAGCGTCGACCAACACCGCGTTGGGCATGCGGGCCGCGAGCGCGTGGGCATACTGATCCATCCCGAGCACGGCCATCCAATGCGCCGCATCCTCGCCGATCTTGATTCGCCGAAACATCTGACGGACCGCGTCCGCGAACGGCCCGCCGCCAGGGACGATGGCGAGCCGGCGGTGCGGCGCAAACGCGGTGAGCGCCTCGATCACCAGCTCGAGCGCCCCGGCCTTCCCGAGCAGGCCACCGCCGACCTTCACGACCGTGTGGACTGCTGGAGCGTCGTGCGTCACGAAGGGAAGAGCAGCGCGACGGCCGCCGCGGGCGCGTGGCGCGCCACGGACCCCAACGTGTCGGCGAGGGGGATTACATGAAGGCCCGACCGCCGGGCGGCCGCGGTGGCCAGAAATTCGCCGAGACCCGTCACCACCGCGCGGCGCACCGCCGGATGACGCGCGCGCACTCGGTCGACCGCGGCGCCGATCCGCCCGACCTGCGCTTCCCACAGCCCGTCGGCAATCTCGTCGACGTCACGGTCCTCGAGCATTTCCCGATCGGCGCACACCACCCGCGCGAGCCGCTCACCGGCGAACGCCCTCGTAGCGGGCCGGCCGTCCGGCGGCGGGACGGAATAGTCTCCGGGCGTGAGCTCCCCGCGCCACAGATGCACGTCACCCGCGAGGGCGAACCCCTCCGCCGACACGGCGACCGCCCGGCCGCGCACGGGAACCGTGGACGCGATCGCCTCGACCGGTGTGCGCAATGCCCCGGCGTACACCAGCTCGCCCTCGCGCAGGCGGTCCAGGTCGGTCCGACTGGACGTCGCGGGATGGCCGGCGACGATGGGGATGATGTCGGTCGTGGTGGACCCGACGTCGATGAGCAGGCAGTCGGGAAACAGGCGGCCGACGACGCGGGCGGTGGCCGCCCAGTTGGCGGCCGCGACGGCGAGCGGCTCGCGGCGCGCTTCGGCCGGCGTGCGCCATACGGCGTCCACGCCCCACACGCCTACGCGCGCCGCGGGAAACGCGGCCGCGACCGCGTCGAGCACGAATCCGACGCCCTCCCGCTTCGTGCGGAACAGCTGCGACAGCTCGGCGGTCATGGTCACGGCGTGGGCGTCGGCCGAGTCGCCGTCCAGTTCGCTCGCGAGCCTGACCAGCAGAGGCGCGAGGGCCGCCGGGTCGCGTTGAATTTCGTAGGGAACCGCGCGAGCTCCGACGATGCGCGCGCCCGCGACGCGCGCCGCCTTGGTGTTCACTCCCCCTACGTCCCAGCCGAGCACGCCGCTCATATCCATGACGGCTCGGGGGGTGGGTCACCGCGGTGCGGGTAATTCCTGTGGTCGACCTCGCTCGGGGGTTGGCGGTCTCGGGACGCGGCGGCCGGCGCGACACGTATGTACCCGTTCGCTCGCGCCTTGCCGAGAAGCCTGGTGACGCACGCGCCTTGGTTGCCGCCTACCACGATGCGCTCGGCTGCGACGAGTGCTATGTCGCCGACCTCGACGCCCTCGCCGGTGGCGCGGTGCAACGTGGCCTCCTGGGAGAGCTTGCTGGGCTGGGGGGTCGTCTGCTCGTCGACGCGGCGGTTGCCACTCCGGCCCGCGCCCGCGAGCTGCTGGCCGACGGCGTGCACCAGGCCGTCGTGGGTCTCGAAACCCTGCCCTCGTTCGACGCGCTCGCGGCCGTGATCCATGCGGTGGGGCCGGACCACGTGATCTTCTCGCTCGATCTCTCGGGCGGGCAACCGCTCGGTCCGTCCGGGAAGGGGAAGGCCGCGGCCGATCTCGCCCGCGCCGCGACCGCGGCAGGAGCTTCGGCGCTGCTGGTGCTCGACCTCGCGCGCGTCGGCGGCGCGCAAAGCGTGGACGCGATGCTGCTCGACAAGCTCCGTCGTGCGCTCCCGGACGTGGAGCTTCTCGCCGGCGGTGGCGTGGCCACCGCGCCGCAGCTCCGGCAGCTCGCGGACGTGGGACTTGACGGGGTGCTCATCGGAACGGCGCTGCACGACGGGTCTCTCTCTCCCGCCGACCTGGCCGCTGCGCGGGGACGCCCTCAGTCGAGGGACTCCCGATAAGTGGCCGACTGGCCGAAGTTCTCCTCGACTTCGACTTCTACCGCCCGCAGGGAGACGCCGCCCGAGACCACGAGCTCCCGTTTGACCCGTCCCGCCAGGTATTGCGCCAGCATCTCGACGGTCGTGTTGGGCACTGGGAGGAGCGCGCAGTCGATGCGGGGGAAGACGTAGCGGGGCTTGCCTCCAACCGCGACGCTCACGGTCTCGCCATCCTCGCGGACCTGGATTCTCGGATTCTCGAGCGGGAGCAGCACCTTATGGTCGATTTCGTCGGTTAGCCGTTTCATCAGCTGCTTGAGCATCGAGAAATCGAGCACGTAGTACGCTTCCGGGTCGAGTCCCCCCTCGACCGCGACGTGCGTGCGATAGTTGTGGCCGTGCAGTCGCTCGCAGCGGTGCCCGGGGAAGGTGATGAAGTGCGCGGCGGCGAAGACATGGTTGTCCTTCGTGACCGTGACTTTGAACTCCTTACGCTCGGCCATGCGCCTCCCTTCTCGCTTCCGGCCGTCCCCAGCCACCTTCGAGCAGGACGACGTAAATCGCCGCGCCCGTGAGGTCGGCGGTGGCGCCCGGGTTCAGCGTGTTAGCTTCGTCGCGCAGCGCGCGATCGAGCGCGGCGACCGCCTCTCGGCCGGCCGACGTGCGGACGCCGCCGGCGTCGAGCGTCGCCCGGGCGCGCCGCTGGACCGAGGCCGCCGCGTCGCCGCCCAGCTTGCGCGCGATGTGCGTGTCGGGAGCGGCGGCCAGCAACGTGAGATAAACTTCCACCACGGCATCCCGCCAGGATAGTCCCTCGGCCCGCGCACGATCCAGGACGGGCGCCCCCAGGGCGAACGTCGTCTCGAAGTCGCTCGCGTACTCGCGTGCCACGGCGTCGCGGCCCGCCGCCAGCGCCATGACCGCCCGCAGGCTCGCGCTCGGAGGATGGCTCACGTCCTGCTCGTCGGCCCGGCCAAGCCCTCCGGGGGCCGCGAGGCGGATCGCCGCGTAGGTGTCTTCGGCGTCCGCGACGGTCGTCTCGGTGAGCGTCGCCGCGAGGCGGGCGCGCAGCGGGTCACGGCCCGGCCGAAGAGCGGCGCGCGCGAGCGGGGCCAGCAAGAGCACGAGCCCGAGGTTCGTGTTGGACGGCACCCAGCGCGCCGTGGCCTCCACTGCCGCGCGGATCGTGGCGCCGAGCGGTCGCTCGCCCGCGGCGGCGAGCGCGGGGCCGACCGCGACGGCGCTGGCGAGGAAGTCCTCGTAGGTCGCGTCGCGAAACGCCGCGTCGGGCGAGACGTTACCGGGCTTGTGTGCGCTCACCTCGAGCAGGCAGGCGAGTTGGGCGGCGGCCGCGACGACCGCTGCGGGCGGCGCGGCGGTCGCCGTCACCGGGCCGCCACCCGGCCGAGCACGTGCTCGACGATCGCGCCGGCGACGTCGCTCGATGTCGCCTCCTGCAGCCCACGCCATCCGGGAATACCGTTCACTTCGACGACGTACACCGCCCCGTCGCGCGCGGGTAGGAGATCGACGCCGGCGTAGTCAGCGGCCACAGTCCGCGCCGCGGCGAGGGCGAGCTCCGTGTGTCGCGCGGTGAGCGTGACGCTGCGCGCCCGCCCGCCACGCGCCAGGTTCGTCTTCCAGCCCGGCGCGCTACGCTCGATGGCGCCGAGCACGCGGCCGCCGATCACGAACACGCGAAGGTCGCAGCCCGCGTGGTCGATCGCACGCTGAAGGTAGTACACGCCGCGGAGCGTCTCGAGCGTGCGAAACACGCGAAACGCCATCTCCTCGTCGCTGACGCGTACCATCCCGAGGCCCATGGACCCGAACAGCGGCTTCACGATCGTGTCGCCGCCGAGCGAGCGGAATGCCTCGATGGCATCGTCGGCACGCTCGCACACCACCGTGTCGGGCACGGGCAGTCCCGCGCCCGCGAGGAGCGCCGTGGTCCAGAGCTTGTCGACCGTGCGCTCGATGGTGCGCGGGGAATTGATCACGAGCATGCCTCGCTCCTCGAGCGCATGCAGCACATCGACTCGGAAAACGATCTGCTCGAGGGAGCCGGCCGGAATGATGCGCGCGAGCACGGCCGCGCAGGACGCCAGGTCCTCGCCCCCTCCAGTGAAGCCCGTGGCCCGATCCCCGAATCGGCCGGTGAGCGTCTCGTAGGGCAGCACGCGTCCCTCGTGCCCCCGCTCGGTCAGCGCGCGGCAGAGCTGGTCCGTGTGCCAACCCTGCCGCGCCGAGAGGATCGCGACCCGCACAGTACCTAGTTCGTCTTCGTCCCGAGGAGCACGGTGAATCCGCCAGTGGCGAACACCGGGATATCCCCCGCGACGGCCTTGAAGCCCGGTGTGGCCATGCCCCGATCGCGGGCCTCCTTCGAGTCCCAGCGGAGGTCGGCCTCCCGATAGATAGCCGCGGGCTTGCCGTCTGCACCCGGGGAGAACCTGACGAGCTCGGCGCGCGTGACCCCGATCTCTTGGGCATGGGCGACGAACAGCGGCACGTGCTTCTCGGCGTAGTACTTCTCGAACGCCGCGGTATCCTTCGGCTGGTTGTACAGCACGACGACCGTCCACTGCACTCCGGGTGGGGCGGCGGGGGCGGCGGCTTTCTCCTTGGGTGCCGAGCAGGCTCCCGCCACGAGGGCGGCAAGAGAGACGCGGAGGAACGAACGCATGTCGGACTCCTGATAGAGGTTCACATTTCGAGCAGCGATGAGCGCAGTACATCGGGGTTCAGATGTCCCGCATGGTACGTCTTCCCGCTCTGCACGCTCGTCAGCCACACTTCGGCGGGGCTGAAGAGCAGCGGATCGATCTTGTAGAAGTCCCCTTCGTACCGCTTGAAAATCTCGTAGAAGGGCGTGCCGTAGTCCTTCGACGCCGCAGCCGGGATCCTGGGGACCAGCTCGGCGAGCTCGCCATCGTCTGCGTTTACCGTGTAGCGTGCCCGTCCGCCGTACAGAATGCAATCGTTGGTACGGCCGATCGCCCGCAGATCGTTCTTCGCCACCGGAGGCAGCGGGGCCACGCCGATCCCGCTCACGATCTTGGTTACGTCGAACCCGAGCGTGTCCATCTTGTGGAGCCCGGTCTCGAGAATCCGCGCCGCGATCTGCACGCCCCCGGCGAGACTGGCCGTGGGCGCGGCGACGAAGGTGATCTGCGACGGAGCGAGCCCGGCCTTCTGAGCTACCCACGCGGCGACCTCGTCCGTTGGGCTCGCGCGGGTCTCGAGCACCAGCACGCCGCGCCCCGCGGATTCCGCGTAGCCCAGCTTGCGGTACAACTCCTTCTCGACGCGCGCGTGCGCGCGCAAGGGCCCCGACCCCATCGCGAAGTATTTGCCGACCTGAATCGCCCAGCCCGCATACTGCGAGGCCATGCAGCTCACGGCGGGATGGTCGGTCCACACGCGCACGCCGGCCCACACATCGGGCCCGACGGCGATGGGCACGTAATCGATGTGGCCGAGTCCTGCCATGCAGATCCCCGCGAGCGCGAGTCCCGCGCCGTAGCCACCGGGCGCGTCGATCCCCGCGTCGATCACGCGGGACCCGGCCGCCAGTGCCCGCACGGTGACACGCAACGCGTCCGCGTTGGCCACCATCTCGTCGGCGATCCGCCAGGCCCGCTCGTTCAGGCGCAGATCTGCGCCGCTCACTCCCCCGCCCATTGGAGGATCTCCCCTTTGCCAAGTTCCGCGAGGTCTCCGGAATACCGCTCATAACGCCCGCTGATGTGGCGATCCGAGACGGGCACGCCTGCGCGCGCCCGCAGGTACCGCAGCAGGACGGCGACGTGCGGCGGCCGGTACGTGCACGCGTAGCGATAGGTGGCGGGCCGCTCCATCGCTTCGAGCGCCACGATCGTCCCCCGCCTGAGGAACCGTCCGGCACCAGGCCCCGTCTTCCCGAACAGCACAATCGTGCCCGCGATCATCGCGCGGCCAGTCCCACGCCCGCCGTCTCCCAGGATCACCAAAAGACCGCGGCGCATACGGACACCCGCATCGTCGCCGGCGCTTCCCCCGATGACGATCTCGCCGCCGGTCATTCCCTTGGAGGCCCCGGGTCGCGCACCGCCGACATTGTCGCCGGTGCTGCCTCGGACCTGGATTCGCCCGCCCGCCATCGCGACGCCGAGGTCTCGCCCGGAAGACCCGTCGATGAGGATGTCGCCTCCGGTCATCCCCGTGCCGATGCCGTGGACCCGGCCCAGGTCGCCTTGGAGACGCACGTTGGAGGATAGCTCGCCCGTCACCTTGAAAAAGTCCCCCAACCGTGCGGCGCGTCCGCCGTGGAACACTCCGAGCGACGCGATCTCCTTGGTGGTGAGCGCTGCGAACCGATCGGGCGCGATGCAGTCGGCCAGGAGGGCATGGTGCGGCGTCTCCGTGAGCGACAGCACAATCGTCTCGCTCATGCCAGGATCTTTCGGAGATGGAAGTGGTGCGGACCGAGCTTGCCACCGTAGTTCCCGGCGCTGATCGCCCGCACGCCGGAGCGGCAGGCTGCTCGGATGCCGACCCGCATCGCGGCCTCGATGGACGGTCCGTCGGTGCCGTCGAGCACGATCTCGAGCACGCTGTTGACGCCTTCGGGTACCTGCGAAGCGGTGACGGCTCGGAGCGTGGGACTGAACGCGTCGTTCGTGGTGGCGATCATGCTCGTATAGCGCTTCGAGCCCACTTTGCTCCCGCTCCGGACCACGCCGCCGGGGAACGGGAGGATGACACCAGGTTGGTTCGTCATCGCATCCACGGCGGCCTCGGCCGCCTCGAGCCCGTGATCCGCGTCCTCCGCGAGGATGAGAAAATTCCCGCCCCCCACACCCTTTTGCATCCCGAACGTCTCTTCGATCAGGAATTCGCCCTCCATGACGGGTATGCGCCAGTAGCGCTTTCCGCCGATCACTTTGCTCGCCTGGAATCCGTCGCCGAACACGCGCAACGCCTTTCCGACCGCCAGCCGGTCCGGTACGCTCGGCAGCCCATCGAAGCAGGCGGTGGTAGGGCAGGTGAGCACGGTCTGGCCCAGCCGCACGACGAGTTGCTGCGGGAGGCTCTCTTTGTCCATCGTCAGGAACAGCACACTCACCCCCGGCCGGCCGTCGGGCGTCTCGGCGGCGGGAAGCTCGCGTTCGATCCCGGCCTCGCACTTGCAGCCGATGACCGACGTGGCGAACCCGGTCATCTTCACGGCCGCCTCGCGTGCCCACTTCGGGTTACGCCCTGTGATCACGATCCGCGCCACCCGCATCGTGAACGCTTCCGCGAACGTATCGTCGATGGCGACGCCGTTGATCTTCACACGACCGGCTCCGCGCCGTAATTGTCGAACGAAACCGTGGCGTGTGCGTCGAAGAAGCGGCGCAGGTCCGTCGTCACGGCGGTGTCGTATTCGGGGTGGACGGCCAGTCGCCGCCCCGCGGGCGCGTGCCGCAGCTGCCCCTCTTCGACCACGAGTGTGCCCGCTTTGAAGACGTAGCGCGGCGTCGCGAACATTTTCGCCCGATCACCGTCACTCGCGTAAATCGTGACGTCGGCGTCGGCGCCCGGCCCTAGGTGTCCCTTGTTCCTGAGGCCCAAGAGGCGGGCCGGTCCCGCGCGCGTCACGATCGCGATCTCGCCGAGCGTGTACTCGCGCGACAGGCCGTCGAGCAGCGCGCTCCCCGCGAGAAGCTTCTGGTTCACCCGCTTCAGGCGTTCGTCGCGGTACGATCGATCCATCAGCAGGCGGATCAGCTCCGGATAGGACAGGAACGTGCCGCCGTTGGGATGGTCGGTGGAGAGCACGACGCGCCACGGATCCGTGGACAACAAGAACAGCTCGAGTCCCACCGCCCACTGCAGCGCCGCGACAGCGGCCTGCTCCTTGTACGTGTAGGGCACGATCCCGCAGCCGGACTCGAGTTCGATGTCCACGTTCACCCACTTTCGCCCCCCTCCCGCGGTCGTGGCCAGCAGGTACTCGACCGGGCTGTCGGCGGTGACGGTCGTCGCAGGTCCGAACATCACCTGCCCCACGTCAACGCTCGTCTCGGGGTGCGCGTTCACGTATTCGATCACGTCACGAGCCGCTGACTGCCATGGCTTGCCGCGCCCGCCTCCGTAACTGTGAAATTGGAGATGCGTGAAATGCGCGCGCTGCCCGCCGAGCACCTTCATGCTCTCGAGCGTGGTTGCATAGTTCCCGGGCTGGCCGAGGTTGTTGCAGTGGACGTGCACCGGATGGGGCAGGGCGAGCTGGTTGGCGGCGGCGCACAGCGTCTCGAGAATTTTGCGGGGCGTGACGGCGCTCGACCCCACAGCATCGTCCAGCCCGGTCACATTGCGGCGGCCCGGGTCGCCGCCGCCCTTCCAGAGCGACACCCCACCCGGGTTCACGATCTTGATGGCATAGGCACGCGTGACGCCGAGTAGCCAGGCGGCGTAGTCGCGCGCCCGCGCGCTCTCACCGGCCGCGATCTGGCGGAGCAGATAATCGTCGTTCCCGAGCAGGACAAAGAATCCAGCATCGAGGATGGGGGTATCGTCGAGCTCCGCGTGCGCGTTGCGCGCGCCCAGGGGCGCGACGGCGGCTTCCATGGCGGTCGTATACCCGAGGCCCGCGTAGCGGTACCCGGTGGCAAACGTGCTCGGCACGGTGCCGCCGGTCCCGGTGCGGGCCAGTGTCCCGTCCTCGAGCCGTGGGGCGAAGACCGGATCGATCGCCCGTTCCTCTGGGAGCAGCCGCCGCGCGTGGTTCACGCTCGGTCCGGCGACATGCGAGTGGATGTCCACCCCGCCGGGCATCACGATCATGCCGGCGGCGTCGAGGCGCGGGGCGTTGCGCGGGAGCTCGGCCACGATGCGGTCGCCTTCGATGCAGACGTCCCGCACCGCGCCGTCGATACCGTTCACGGGGTCGTACACCGCGCCACCGCTGATGCGTAGCCGCTCGGGGTTACTCATCGGCTCCGTTGACCAGCTTGTCTCGCAACGCACGCACCACGTCCAGGGCGGCGCGTGGCCCGTCGAGCGACGCCCGCAGCGGCAACGAGACTTCGTCCATCCGGAACGCCGTCCCTCCCTCGTGGATACCCGCGACGCTCGTATCGATCGCCACGGCAGGCCGCACCGCCGACGTACTGGCCCGTGGGCCGATGATGACGACGGGGATGCGGCCGAGCCCTTCCCGCACGGGTCCCGGGATTGTCGCGGGCGTGCCGATGACCAGCGCGGCGTCGATCTCGTGGTCTGCGAGGAGCGCCTCTGCGCTGCCTCCCGCTGGACGGTATCGCGGAGGGCCCCCCGCGAAGTCCACGGCGAACGGGTACCCGGTCTGCCACGTGAGCACGGCATCGGCGCCCGAGCGGTTCCCGCCGGCGCGGAGCGTGCAGAGGGCGCATCGCGTCGGCCCGTTCAGGGCCTGCCCGAGCGCCACGAGCGCCTCGGCGCGGTCGGGATCGATCGCTCCGGCGCCCGGCTCTCCGTCCACCACGATGGCGGTGTACCGTGCCTGCATCATCCGGCGAGAGAGGTCCACGGCTGAGCCGAACCGGGCCGGCGACGCGGCACGCCCCGCGACCGTGGCACGCATCGCGCCGATGGCATCCACTTCGTCGGAGGGTGCGATGGCCACCCGGAGGTCCGCGTCTTTCGGCCCGCGGCCCGCCCCCACATCCACCGCCACGACTGTGCGAGGCTTGCCAAGGTCGCCTGGCGCCATGGCGTAGCGCGCGACAAATCTCGGGTAGCGTTCATCCGGATCGACTCCCCAGAAGACGACGAGATCGGCGTGCTCGCGAATCTCCCCGAGCGTCGCCGTAGCCCGGCCGCGGCGCTGGCCCGCGAGCACAGCGCCCGCCGCGGTGGCGGCCACGCTGTCCACCGCTGCATGCAGACGATCCCCGATCGCGATCGCCTCGCGCTGCGCTTCGCACGACACGTCTC
>DASQIB010000314.1:0-19190 GCA_035631795.1 Gemmatimonadales bacterium
TGAGCCTCGTCTTCGGGAACCTCGCGTCGCTTCCCGAGTCAGTGCTGCGCGGCATGAATCTCGGCTACAAGCGGATGGGCCTGCAGGCCGGCCTCGAAGTGGTGGGCGGCGCTCTGATGGCGGGGGCCATCTATCTCGGCCTGGGCATGATGGGCGCCGCGGGCGCGCAAGTGGCCTTCGCGCTGCTCATGGGTCTGACGTTCTGGTGGGTGGTGAAGAAGTACGTGCCCTGGTTCGGGATCGAGCGTCCCACCCGAGCCGACGTGAAAGGGCTCCTCGGGCTCAGCCTGTGGTACTCCGCGGGCGAGGCGATCACCAAGCTCCAGCTCGCGAGCGACGTGCTCATCCTGGGCATGGTGCTCTCGCCCACGGCCGTGACCCCGTACGCGTTGACGAGCTACGCGGCCCGCACCGCGGTCAATCTGCAGTCCCTCGCGGCCGGGGGCGCCATCCCCGGCATCGGAGGCGTGATCGGAGAGCGCCAGTTCGAGAAGGCCGTGTACCTGCGCAACGAGCTGCTCGCTCTCACCTGGCTGTTCGCGACCACCGTCGGCGCGACGATCCTGTTGTGGAACCGGAGCTTTCTCACGCTGTGGGTGGGAGGGGTGAACTACGCCGGACCGTGGGTCAACCTGCTGATCGTCACGATCATGGCGCAGACAGCATTCGTGCGCTCCGACGCATACGTGATCGATGCCGCGCTCCAGCCACGGCAACGCGTGCTCGTCACCGCGGTCGCCGCGACGCTCACCATCGTCCTCGCCACGCTGCTCACGATGCGGTTCGGGACGGTCGGCCTGTGTCTCGGGATCATCGCGGGACGCCTGACGCAGTCCATCGCGTACCCCCATCTAGTGCGCCGCTGCTTCGGGGACACCTCGCGACCCGACCCGTGGGCGATCGGGCGTCCGCTGATGGTGATGGCCCTGCTGTTCGCCGCGGCCGCGCGCCTCGGCGACCGGGTGCTCGCCCATCATTGGATCGGGTGGTTCGGCGGTGTCGCGGCCACGGTGGTGGTCGTGTTGGGTCTCGCGCTCGTGACGGGCCTTCCAGCCGAAGCCCGCGTCGCCGTGTTGAGGCGAGGCCGGGAGCTCGCCCGGAGGCTCCGGTGAACGGCGTGCGCCCCCTCAATCCCTTGGTGCGGTGGACGTTCTACCTGCTGGTGTTCTCGATCCCATTCGAGTTCCCTGATCGATCGTTCCCGATCGAGATCCCCACGATCACGGCGACCCTCTTCCTCTTCGCGACCCTGTTGGAGCCCCGAGCGTGTTACGCCAGGAAGCCCGCGGCCTTCCTGTGCTTCGTGACCTATCTGTACCTGTACTGGGTCTCCGCCGCGATCAGTGGTCAGGACCATCTCGCGACCGGCTTGATCACCCCGGATTACTGGAGCCAGGTGCTGAAGCAGTTCCTCCAGATCCTTCAGGGAATTCTGGTGCTGTGGACCGGGTACAACCTGCTGTGCTCGCAGCCGCTCGCCCGGTCGACGATGGCCGTCTTCGCACTCGCCTGTATCGGCCGCGCGCTCCTGCCCATCCTCGGGATCGCCCGGACGGCGCGCACGGAATGGGGTGGCGGGGAGCGGGTGACCGCCCTCGGCCAGAACGCCAACAACAGCGCGATGATTCTCGGCGCAGGGCTCATCGCGCTGTTCGCGCTGCTCTACGGGAACGACCGGTTCCTGTCGCGACGTCGCTGGCTCGCCTGGCCGGGGTTCGGCTTGATCGGCCTCGCGGTGATCGACTCCGCTTCTCGCGGCGGCATCGTCGCGCTGGGCCTCGGGCTCGCCGTGTTCATGCTTGTCAACGCCCGCTCTCCCTGGGCCCGGATTCGGAACGCCGCGGTCACTGTCTTCGCGATCGGCGGCCTCGTGGCGTTCACGTACAGTAACGATCTGATGCGCGAACGCTTCGCTGACGCGCTCGAGCACGGCGCCATGGCGGGCCGGGAGCGCATCTATCCCGCGCTGATCGGCATGTTCGAGGAGCGACCCCTCTTCGGGTGGGGACCCGTCAACAACAAGTACGAGCTCGGGATTCGCCTGGACGAGCGAGTCCGCCGTCGCCGCGACGCCCATAACCTCGTCCTCGAGGTCCTCACGGCCAACGGCGCCCTCGGCGCGCTCCCATTCCTGCTCGGAATCGCCTTGGGCGGTCTCGCGGCCTGGCAGGCGCGGCGCCGCGCGCACGGCGCGTTCGCCTTGGCGCTGTTCGCCTGCGTCATGCTGGCGAACATGAGCGGTAACTGGATCGCGTCGAAGCTGCTCTGGCTCATGCTGGCCTACGCGCTGGCGAGCGCCACGTACGCCTATGCGAGCGCTCCTGCACCGGCTCGCGCTCCACCCACGCCGCCGCGACCGCAGCCCTTGCATGGGCCGCCGCTCGACGCACCAAGTCGGCGAGCGATGGTATCCGGCGCGAAGCTGTAAGGAAAGTGCCACAGCGGGTTTGCGTGCGTCGGCTCCACAAGCGCTAACACCTGCAACGACAATTACTTAAAGCGAGAGACTGAGTGTACGTCTCTTGCACTTGGCACTCGTGACCCCATGAGGCCATCGCTCGTCCTATGTGCGGCATAGCCGGCCGGTTCCACCCCGTGACGCTGCCCGATGCGCCGGGGTGGAACTCGCGCGCCTCGGCTCTCCTCGCCCACCGGGGGCCGGATGGCGAGGGACACTTCCGCGACGCGCACTGCGAGTTCGTGCACCGCCGTCTCGCCCTGATCGACCTCTCCCCCACCGGCAAGCAGCCGATGAGCAACGAGGACGAGAGCATCCAGGTCATCTACAACGGCGAGATCTACAACTACCGCCAGCTCACCGCCGAGCTGAAGGGCCGTGGTCACGTGTTCCGCGGCACCTCCGACACCGAGGTGATCGTGCACCTCTACGAGGAGTGCGGCGCCGAGCTGGTGTCACGCCTGCGCGGGATCTTCGCATTCGCGCTCTACGACCGGCGCGCCGGTCGGCTCCTGTTGGCGCGAGACCGCTTCGGCGTGAAGCCGCTGTTCTACACGGTCCACGACGGGCAGTGGGTGTTTGCGAGCGAAATGAAGGCGATCGCGGCGCTGCCCGGCTTCCGCGCCGAGATCGACCGGCAGGCGTGCTACGACTTTCTCGGACTCGGGTACGTACCCGAGCCCGCCACCGGATTCGCGAACATCCAGGCCCTCCCGCACGGCGCGGTCCTGACGGTGGATGCCGGGCGGCAGGAGCTCAAACGCTACGATCGGATCGAGGCCCTTCCGGACGTCGAGCGCCGGATGAGCGACGCGGTGACGGCGGTGTCGAACGGGCTCGTCGCAGCCGTGGACGGGCAGTCAGTCGCGGACGTGCCGGTCGCGGCGCTCCTCTCGGGTGGCATCGATTCATCGCTCGTCGTGGCCGCGCGCCGCCTCGCCACGGGCCAGGCCACGAACACCTTCAACGTCCGCTTCCCCGACCGCACGCACGACGAGACACCCCTGGCCGTGATCGTCTCCGAGCAGTACGGGACACGCCACCATACCATCGATTTGGGCGACTGGGCGGTGACACCGGAATCGATTCTCGATCTCGTGCGTCATTTCGATCAGCCGTTCTCCGACACCAGTTTCGTCCCGATGTACTGGATCTCGCGCGCAGTGCGCGATCGAGGGATCATTTGCACCCTGTCGGGCGACGGGGGCGACGAGGCGTTCGGTGGATACTCGCGCTTCTGGCGCATCAACCGCCTGGTGCAGCTGATGCGGGCGCCGGGGTGGGTGGCGCTCGCGACCTATGCGGCCGGCAATCGCCTCGCCGCCTGGACGCAGGACTGGGGCCGTCAGGTGTCCAAGGCGATGCGGCTGGCACGCGCCGGACGCGACGATTCGGCGATTCTCCTGGCCGGCCTCTCCAACTACCTCTCCGAGGATCAGAAACGGTCGCTCGTCAACCGCCCGGCCCGCGACGGGCTGCTCGACGTGTACCGGCACTTCGACGGGTACCAGCCGCCGGGCGTGTCCGACCTGGAAGAGTTGTCCCGGCGCGTGACGGAGAATCTCTTCGCCGTGAGCCTGCCGTCGGACATGCTCCGCAAGGTGGACATGATGAGCATGCGGGCAAGCATCGAGGTGCGCGTGCCGATGCTGGACGAGGATCTCGTCGCCACGGGCCTCACCCTGCCCCATCGCCTGAAGACCGATGGGCACCAGGGGAAGCTGGTGCTGCGCGAGCTCGCGCGCCGCTGGCTCGCTCCCGCGGTTGTCCGGCACCCCAAGCACGGATTCACGGTGCCGCTCGACGTGATGGTCCCGGCGGACTTCCACGAGGCGTTGCGGGACCTGCTGCTCGCGCCCGACGCGCGCACGCGCGGCGTCCTCGACCAGGGCCAGATCGCGCGCTGGCTCGACCAGTTCCAGGCAGCCCGCTCGGACCTGAACGCGCGCGGTGGTGCCATGAGCCGCGGCGGCTTGTACCAGCGCGTCTTCACGGTCCTGTCTCTCGAGCTGTGGATGCGCGACTTCCAGCTGGCATGGTGAGCCAGGCATGAGGCTCGCCGTATTCACGAGCAAGTATCCCGCGCGCGTGTCGACCTTCTTCGAGCGCGACATGCGGGCCCTGCTCGAGGCCGGGGTGGAGCTGGATGTCTTCCCCGTCTCCCCGCTCGACCCGCACCTCTGGCAGTACGGGTTGGACATCCTCGGCGACGACGTCCTGCCGAGGACCCGCGTGCACCACATCGGCTTCTTCGACAGCTGGTGGCGCGCCAAGCCGTGGCGGGGACGCGGGCTCGGCACGGTGTTGCATCAGGCCGCCGTCGTCGGCGCCGCGGCCACGCGGTTCGGCCTCGTGCCGCTCGCAAAGAGCCTGTACGTGCTCCCGAAGGCCTGGGCATGGGCGATGGAGCATGCCGATCGCTACGATCACGTGCTCGCGTACTGGGGCAATTACGCGGGCACGGCGGCGCACCTGTTCCACCGCCTGGCCAACCGGCCCATTCCGCTGTCCGTCTGGTTGCACGCCGGTACGGATCTGTACCTCCGGCCCGTCTACCTCCGGCAGAAGCTGAACGACGCCGACGGGGTGATCACGTGTTGCGAGTTCAACCGGACGTTCATCGACGAGCGCTACCGGGACAGCGTGCCGGGCATCGCGCAGCGGATCCACGTCTGCTACCACGGGCTCAACCTTCGCGACTTCCCGTTCCGTCCCGGCGACCGGCCCCCGGCGCGCCTCCTCGCCGTCGGGCGCTTGGCCCGCGACAAAGGGTTCGTCAACCTCCTCCGCGCGGCGCGCGTGCTGTGGGACCGCGGGTACGAGCCCGAAGTTGACGTGGTCGGGGACGGCCCGGAGCGCGCCACGCTGCGGCGCCTAGCCGGGACGTTGGGCATCTCGGAGCGCGTGCGCTTCCGTGGCTGGGTACGCTTCGACGAGGTGCGTCGCGCGATGAGCGAGGCGACGGTGCTGGTGCATCCCTCCGATCGGCTCGGGGACGGCCTCCCCAACGTATTGCGCGAGGCGATGGCGCTCGGCACGCCCGTCATCGCCTCGCGGATCGCCGGCATCCCTGAAGCGCTGGACGAAGGACGCTGCGGGGTGCTCGTGCCGCCCGGCAACGTGCCCGCCCTAGTGGACGCGATCGAAGACCTGTTGTGCGACCCCGGACGGCGCGAGGCCCTGGCCAGGCGCGCCCGGCACCGCACCGAACAGAAGTTCGACATGTGGCGCAACGGCGCCCGGCTGGCCGAGCATCTCGCCACGACCCGGCGGCTCGCCCCGGCCCAACGGATGCTGGAGTTGGCGCATTCATGAGCCGCCGCGGCCTGGTCATAACCTTCTCGGGGCTCGATGGCGCCGGCAAGTCGACGCTGATCGACTGGCTCGAAGGCGAGCTGGAGCGACGGCACCGTCGCGTCACGGTCCTGCACATGGCCGACGGTGTCGGCGTGTATGCCGGCCTGCGCGTGGCGCGGGACTCGCTGCAGCGCCTGTTCGGCCGGGGAAACGGCGCAGGGCACGCGGGCAAGAACGCGAATCGGCCGCGCTGGGCTGGCCCGCCGCCCGCCGGCGGGCTGGTCGGCCTCGCCCACCGCGTGCGTCACGCCATCCTCTGGAACAAGACCTTGCGACGCGTCCTGTACCCGCTCGACCTCCTGGTCTTTCTCGTGATCCGTTTCTACGTGGCGACCGTGCGGGGCCGTGTGCTCCTGACCGATCGTTACTTCTACGACACCCTCGTGGACGTGGCCGACGACGGCCGTTGGTTCTGGGTCCGGTTGCTCCAGCGCTTCACCCCCGCCCCCGACCTGCCGGTGTTCCTAGACGTGAGTCCCGAGGAGTCGTACGCGCGCAAGGGCGAGTATTCCGTCGACTATCTGGCGCGCCGCAGCACGGCCTATCGGCACATCGCCCCGCTCGTCCCGTCGGCGGTCGTGCTTCCCAACACAAACCTGGACGACACCCGCCGCGCCCTGGCGCGCGCGATCAGTGAGCGGTTGACCGCATGACGGACGCCCTGCCGGCCAACGAGCAACGGCACGCGACGTTCGCGCTCCGCCTGCTGCTGGACCGACGGGGCGACCCGCCGATGGGCCTCGACGTGGACTGGCCTTTTCTGCTGGCCCTCGCCCAGCAGAATACCGTCCTGGTCCGAGTGGCCGATCGAATCCAGCTCGCGGGGCTCGAGGCGCCGGCGTTCTTTATCGCAGCCGCGGAGCGGGAGCGCGAGCGCACGCGCACGGTGTTCGGCGTGATGCAGCGCCTCGGCGACCGCTGCGAGCAGGCGGGCCTCGCCTATCTCTTTCCGACGGCGTGGCAGCACTTCCCCGACGTCGGCGGTGACCTCGATCTCCTGCTGCTCTCACGCTCACCGGACGTCGACTCCGTCATCCTCGACGGAACCGCGGCGTCGCTGCGCGCCCGGGACCTGCGCGACTGGCTGGCCGGGACCGCCCTCTATTGGCTGCCGGAAGCCGCGGTCGCGCTCGACATCCATCATGGGCGCCTGGGCCTGGTGGGCGAGCAGGGATTGTACCCGGCCGGCCTGATCCACCGCCGGCGGCGTCAGGTGGTCGCGGGCGAGGAGCGCTTCGCGCCGGCCCCCGAAGACCAGCTGATCCTCCAGGGCATGAGCCGGTTGGCGGGGCGCCGCTCTTTCAGCATCGCGGACGCCGCCGCGACCGCGAGCATCGTGCGCGGGCAGCGACTCGACTGGACGTACCTCGGGAGCGTGGCGCGCCAGATCGGCGTGCTCCCCGCCCTCTCCTGCTATCTGGGATACGTGGATCAGATCTACACCGCCCTCTACGGGCGCCCTCTCCTGCCTCCGGAGGCGCGCAGCCTCCTCACTCTCGATGGCTGGGGAGAAGTGGCGTTCCAGCGGGGGCGGTACCGCTTCCCCGCGCTCCGGGTACGCAACCGACTGTACTGGCGCCAGCTCGCCACCGCGGCGATCGATGGGCAGTGGCGCGTCGCGTCCCGTTTGTGCCTAGCCCCGGCCATGGTGGCCGCCTGCAGCCTGGGGCTGGTCGGTCGCGACGCCACCGCGGGACTGGACGCTATCGCCGCCGTGATCTTGAGCGTCTTATGAGCAGCCTCTCGCTCCGGTTGTATCACCACCTGCCGCCGCCCGCGCGATCGCTGGCCGCTACGATGCGCGGCTGGTATCTCCGGTGGTCGCGCTACGGTCGCGAAACCCCCCAGCTCGTCGCGGAAGCGCAGGAGCGGGAGCGGTGGAGCGCGGCGCAATGGGAGGCGTGGCGGCAGGAGCGGCTCGGCTACATCCTGCACCGGGCGGCGACGCGCGTGCCGTTCTACCGCGCGCAATGGGCGGAACGGCGCCGGCGGGGCGACCGCGCGTCGTGGGAGCTGCTCGAGAACTGGCCGATCCTGGACAACGACCGGGTGCGGGAGAATCCGAAGGCGTTCATCGCGGACGACCAGAACCCCCGCTGGATGTTCAACGAGCACACGAGCGGCACCACCGGGAAGCCCCTGGTCCTGTGGCGCACACACCGGACCATGCGGGCGCTGTACGCGCTGTCGGTGGCGCGGACGCGCCTCTGGCACGGCGTGTCCCGCACCGACCGCTGGGCCATGCTCGGTGGCCAGCTCGTGGTCCCCGTCGCCTCGCGGCGGCCGCCGTTCTGGGTGTGGAATGCCGCCCTCCGCCAGCTGTACATGTCGACCTACCATCTCGCGCCGGATCTGATCGGCGCGTACCTGGACGCCCTGCAGCAGTACCGGATCGTCTATCTCGCCGGCTACACGTCGTCGCTGTACGCCCTCGCGCAGGAGGTCCTGCGCCTGGGCCGCAGCGACATCAGCATGCGCGTCGCGATCACGAGCGCCGAGCCGTTGCCCGAATGGCAGCGCCAGACGATCGCCGCGGCGTTCTGCTGTCCAGTCCGCGAGACGTACGGGATGAGTGAGACGGTAGCCTGGGCCAGCGAGTGTGAGGCGGGAACACTCCACATCTGGCCTGAAGTGGGGCTGATCGAGGTCCTGGCCGACGGGGTGCTGGTGCCGCCCGGGGAGGAGAGGGGCGAGTTCGTCTGCACCGGGCTCTTGAACGCCGACTTCCCGCTCATCCGCTGCCGACTCGGCGACTCGGGCCGGCTGGCACCACCGGACGTGCCCTGTATGTGCGGGCGCTCGCTCCCGGCGCTCGCCGCCGTCGACGGCCGCACCAACGATCTGCTGCTCACGCGCGACGGGCGCCGAGTGGCCTGGCTCAACCCGGTCTGGTACGGCCTGCCCGTGCGCCAGGGCCAGATCGTCCAGGAGACGCTCGATCGCGTACGGGTGCGCTACGTGCCGGCCGACGGATTCAGCCCCGAGTCCCGGCACCTCATCGTGCAGCGCCTCCACGAACGGCTCGGCCCCGTGCACGTGCTGCTCGAGGAGGTGCCGGAGATCCCGCGCGGCGCGAACGGAAAGTTTCGCGCGGTGCTGTGCGCGCTGCCGGGCGGCGCCGAACGTGTGGTCGTGGCCGGCGAACGGAACCCGCGATGAGCGATCCCATTCGCGTCCTGATGGTCACGACCCTGTGGCCGACGCCCGGGGGGGGGCCCCGCACGACGTACTTCGTGAAGCGCCAAGCCGAGTTCCTCCAGGCGGCGGGTGTGCTGGTCGACGTGTTCCACTTCCGGGGTCGGCGCAATCCCTGGAACTACCTCTCGGCGTGGTGGCGGCTCCGCCGCCGCCTGGCACGCGGGTGCTATGACCTCGTGCACGCGCAGTTCGGCCCGAGCGGCATCATCACGTTTCCCAACCACCTGCCGCTCGTCCTCACCCTGCGCGGGTCCGATCTTCTGGGGGAGATCGGTGATGGTGGCCGCTACACGCGTGTCGGGAGACTGTTGCAGCGTGTCTCGCGTGCGGTCGCGCGCCGCGCCGATGCGGTGATCGTCGTCTCGGAACACATGAAGGCGGAGCTGCCCGCCGATGTGGCGGCGCACGTCATTCCGTCCGGGATCGACTTCACTCAGTTCCGTCCGATCCCGCGCGACGAGGCGCGGCGCCGCCTGGCTCTTCCACTCGACCGCCACCTCGTGCTGTTCGCCGGCAGCCCCGAGTGGCCTCGCAAGCGATACGCGCTTGCCCGACAGGCCGTCGATCTCCTCGGCCACACGCTGCCGGCCGACCTGATCGTGGCCTGGGGCGTGCCGCACGACGATATGCCGTACTTCATGAGCGCGTGCGACGCGCTGGTGTTCACGTCGATGCAGGAAGGGTCGCCCAACGTGGTGAAGGAGGCGCTCGCCTGCAACCTACCGGTCGTTTCCGTGGCGGTGGGCGATGTGGCGGATCGGCTCCATGCCGTGGCGGGCTGCGAGCTGTGCGCGGACGAGCGCCCGGAGACGATCGCCGCGGCGCTCGAGCGCGTCCTCCGCCGCGGCGGCCGGGCCGACGGCGGGCGCGCGGCCGTGCAGGAGCTCGACGAGCGCGTCCTCACGCAGCGCGTCATCGATATCTACCGGTCCGTCATGCGAAGCCCCCGATCCTCCAGCCCCGTGGTCGAGGCTCCCCATGCCCTCCCCTGAGCGACCGCTGGTCACCTCGGTCATCCCCTGCCGGAACGAGGTGCGCTACATCGGCCAGTGCCTCGAATCCCTCATCCGGTGCGACTATCCCAAGGACCGTCTCGAGGTGCTCGTGTGCGACGGGATGAGCGACGACGGGACGCGCGAAATCGTGGCGGGCTACGCGGCGCGGCACTCGTTCATTCGGTTGGTCGACAATCCGGAGCGCATCACGCCGTGCGCCATGAACGCGGGAATCCGCGAATCGCGCGGTGACGTGATCATGCCGATGGGGGCGCACGCGGTGTACTCGCCGACCTACATCTCGCAGCTCGTCGCGGCGCTCGACGAAACGGGCGCCGACAACGTCGGCGGCGTGCTGGTCACGCTCCCGGCGAGCGGCCGGCCGTTGGCGCGCGCGCTGGCGATCGGCCTGTCGCACCCGTTCGGTGTGGGCAATTCATACTTCCGGATCGGCGCGGCCGAGCGCCGCCTGGTGGACACGGTGCCGTTCGGTTGTTACCGCCGGGCCGTCTTCGATCGCATCGGCGTGTTCGATCCGGAGCTCATCCGCAATCAGGACGACGAGCTGAATGCGCGTCTGTTGAAACGGGGTGGCCGGATCATGCTCATCCCCGAGGTCGTCTCGTACTACTACGCGCGGGCGTCCCTCGGCCAGGTTGCCAGGATGTTCTATCAGTACGGCTACTTCAAGCCGATCGCCGCGTGGAAGGTGGGGCAAATCATGACGGTGCGTCAGCTCGTGCCGGCGCTCTTCGTGGCCGCGCTCGCGGTCACGGCCCTGCTCGCGCCCTGGCTCGAGCCGGCGCGGCTCGGGTTGGCGGCCATCGCCGGAGCCTACGGCGCCGTCGCGCTCGCGAGCGCGCTCCTGGCGGTCCGCAAGCACGGCGTCCGCAGCGCCCTCGCCCTGCTCGCGGTGTTCCCCGTGCTGCATCTTTCGTACGGCATGGGCTCCATCATCGCCGTCGTGGAGCGCCTGGTCGGCCGGCGGCGTCCCGCCCACCAGGTCGCGTCGGTCCCCCTGTCTCGGTGACGCTCCGCTCCGTAGTCGCCGCGAGCTTCGGGTATCACGAGGTGACCGACGACCCGGCCGCGGCCGGGTTCCAACGCCCCGGTGCGCTCCCGTACAAACACACGCGCGACGCGTTCGCGCGCGACCTCGCGGCCATCGCCGCCGGCCCGTGCCCTCCCGAACGGGTCACCGACACCGATCTGTCGCGCCCGGGCCGGCACGCGTTCCTCACCTTCGATGACGGTGGCAAGAGCGCCGTGTGGATCGCCGACGCGCTCGCCGCTCGCGGGTGGAAGGGACATTTCTTCATCGTCACCGGCTTGATCGGCACGCGCACGTTTCTCACCGCTCAGGAGGTCCGCTACCTGCGCGAGACGGGGCATGTCGTGGGAAGCCACTCGGACACGCATCCGGACATCTTTCGGGAGCAGCCGTTCGATCGAATGGTCGAGGAGTGGCGCATCAGCCGGGACCGCCTGGCGCAGCTGCTCGGCGAGCCGTGCGCGACGGCTTCGGTGCCCGGCGGAGACATCTCCCGGCACGTGCTCCAGTCCGCCGCCGCGGCCGGGCTGAGCTACCTGTTCACCTCCGAGCCCGTGCTCACGCCGGAGCGCGTGGGCGCGTGCTGGGTTCTGGGGCGCTACATGCCCAAGGCCTGGACGCCCTCGGCGCGGATCGGTGAACTGGCGGCGTTTCGCGGGTGGCGCAGCGCGTTGCTCCTCCGCCGTCTCAAGGGCGCGGCCCGGCGCATGTTCCCGCAGCTGTACCGGCAGTATGTATACCGCACGACGCGTCCGGAGGCACACCCGTGAAGCCCGTCGGTCTCGTCTGCGGTTTCCTGATCGGAGTGGCCGCGTGCCAGGGAGCCACGTCTCCCAAGCCACCACCTGGCTCGGGGGGGACCTACTACGTCGACGCGAATTTCGGCGATGACGGCGCCGCGGGCGATAGCGCGCATCCGTTCCAGACGATCCAGCACGCCGCCAACCTCGTAAACGCCGGGGACGTCGTCGTGGTGCGGAACGGCGTTTACACCGGGAGTGGCTCGGTGGTCGATATCGAGCGCGGCGGGACCGCCGGGAACGACGTCGTGTTTCGGGCGGCCGTCCAATGGGGCGCCGTGCTGGACGGTCAGCAGACCAGTCACACCGCGCCCAACGGCGCGGAGAACGGTGTCTACCTGGGCGCCAGCTTCGTCCGGGTCGAAGGGTTCGAGATCCGCAACGTCTGGCACGACGGCATCAGCCCCGCATCCGGCGTGAGCGATTTCCAGATCGTGCGGAATCATATCCACGACGTCGGTCGCTACTGCGAGACGAGCGGGGTCGGCCTCTCGGGCATGACGTTCATCAATAACAACGTCACCATCGAGCAGAACCTGATCCACGACATCGGGCGTGACACCACCGGACAGAACGGGTGCAACCCCGGGAACACCTACTGGCAGAACCACGACCACGGCATCTATCTGTCGAGCGGTACCAACGTGATCGTTCGCAACAACGTGTTCTACAACATCATGCGCGGGTGGGCCATCCAGCTGTATCCCGACGTCCTCGACCAGATCTACATCGTGAACAACACGTTCGCGTTTCCGAACCCACACGAGGACGGGCACATCATCGTCGCCGCCACCCTCTCCAATGCGGTGATCGCGAACAACATCTTCTACCAGCCCCTGACGGCAGGCGTTTTCTTCGACGGCGGCACGACGAGCGGCGTCACCGTCGAGTACAACCTCACCACCGGCGGGACCGCGGCGGAGGGAAACGGGACGGGCGTGATGTTGTCCAACAATCTCGACAATACCAATCCGAAGTTCGTCGACGCAGGCGTCTTCAACTTCGCGCTGCAGGCCGGCAGCCCCGCCATCGACGCCGGCGTCACCCTCTCGTACGTGACCAACGACTTCCTCGGCACGAGCCGGCCGCAGGGCGCCGCGTACGATATCGGGGCGTTCGAGTTCCATTGACCGCGCTCCGCGCGACGCGATGGGTTGGGATGGTGACGGTCCTGTGTCTCGGACATCCCGAGGGCAGGCGCCTTTCAGCCCCGACGCCCGGGACACGGTTCTACGCCGCGCCCCCGCCGGCCGGCTCGCCGGGCGGTGACGGCACGCGCGGGCGGCCCTGGGACCTGGCGACCGCGCTCGCGGGCGGGCACGGGGCGGTGCAACCGGGCGACACGATCTGGCTCCGTGGAGGCGTGTACGCGGGGCGATTCGACGGGACGCTGACCGGCACGAGCGCCGCGCCGGTCGTGGTGCGGCAGTATCCGGGCGAGCGCGCGACCATCGACGGCAATCTCCACGTGCACGGGGCGTACGCGGTCTACTGGGGGTTCGAAATCACCCAGTCGAACCCCGTGGCCAACGCGAACGACGCGCTCGAGACCTACGGCCCCAATTGCAAGTTCATCAATCTGGTGGTCCACGATGCCGGGAAGCAGGGGATGAGCTTCTGGGAAGACCAAGGCACGTCCGAGCTGTACGGGAGCATCTTCTACAATAACGGCACGCACGAGAACTTCGACCACGGAGTCTACGCCGCGAGCGAAGGTGGCGAGAAGTGGATCGTCGACAACATCGTGTTCGACAACCTCGCCTATGGAATCCACGTGTACGTCGGGAGCCGGCACCCCTTCCTGAGCAACGTCCACGTGCGCGGAAACACAGCCTTCAACACCGGAGCGATCTCGCGCGATGGATTTCAGAACGCCAACCTGTTGATCGGCGGCGACGTCCGCACCGAGCACATGAGCGCGGACTCGAACCTGCTCTATTTCCCCGGCACCGCCGGTCGCAACTTGCGGCTGGGAATGCCGCGGGGTGACAACCGCGACATCGTCGTCCGCGATAACTACGTTGCCGGCGGCGCCGTCACGCTGCTCATGAACGGCTGGACCAAAGCCGACGTCGTGGGCAACGAGTTCGTCGGCGGGGTCGACATTGTGGACCTGACCGCTCGCGGGCCCGGCTCGCTCAGCGAATATGCCTGGCACGGGAATACCTACGTGCGCGACCCCGCGGCCCGCGCCTGGCGCTACCAGGGCGCCGCGTACGACTTCCTCGGCTGGCAGAAGGCGACCGGGCTCGCCAACCCCGGCGTGGCGGCCGGAAGTCCGACTCCGGCTCCGCGGGTGTTCGTACGGCCGAACCAGTACGAACCCGGCCGGGCCACGATCGTCGTCTACAACTGGGGACGCGAGCAGACCGTGCGGGTGGACCTCTCGACGGCGATGCGGGCGGGCGCGCGCTACGAGCTTCGGAACGTGCAGGACCTGTTCGGGAAGCCGCTGCTGAGCGGCACATACGCCGGCGGGTCGGTTGAGATCCCCATGACGGGAGTGGAGCCGCCACGACCCGTCGGTCGTTCAGGACCGACGCCGGCGCTCATGAGGACCGGACCAGTCTTCGATGTGTTCATTCTGAACCGCGTACCGTGACGTCCGTTTCGAGACGAAGCTGTGGCAGGTCCGCCACAAGGGATACAGAAGGGAATCGCCCGGGTCCCATAAAGCGACTGATCATAATTACTTACGAGTCTGGTGTAGCCGTACGCCTCTTGCACGGTAGACTCAAATCGTGGACTCCAAACTAACCCCGAAACCCGAATCCGATTCCCGGAACGCCGCCTGGCTGCTCCGCCTGCTCCTAGGTGCTCAAGCGGTTGGAGACGCCGCGGCGTTGGACGCACCTGACGGTTTGGATTGGGACGCGCTGCTCGACCTGGCGCTCGCCAATGGCGTGTTGGTGCGGACCGCGGAGCGGTTGGAGACGCTTGCCATCGCCGTCCCGGACCGCTTCGCCCACGCCGTCGCCGACGAGCGCCGACGGGTCCGCTCGACCCTGGAGCTGATGCGGCACGTCGGCCGGGCGTGTGAGGCGCGCGGCATTCCTTATCTGTTTCCGAAGGCGTTCCAGGACTATCCCGACTTCGGCGACGACGTGGACCTGTTGGTGTTGCCCCGCTCCACGCGCGTGGATCCTGCGATCGTGGCGGGCCTCTCCACCGTGCCCGTGAGCCGCGATCTGGGCGAGCGGTTCGCCGGCACCGCGACGTATCGCATCCGCGGCTGCGCTTCACCGCTCGACGTCCAGCACGGGCGACTCGGCGTCGTCGGCGAGCACGACGAATTCCCCCGTGTGCTGCTCCAGCACGCCCGGCCGATCGTCGTCGAGGGGATGGCCTTCGCCGAGCCGCCGCCCGAGGACCAGCTCGTCCTCCAGGGCCTGCAGCGGGTGCCGGGACGTCTCCGGATCGCGTTGTGCGACGTCGTGTTCACGGTTTCGACGATCCGACGCCCGGGACTGGATTGGGACTACGTCGTGACCACGGCGCGGCGCCACGGCGCCCTGCCGGGGTTGGGCTGCTACCTGAACTACGTCGATCAGATCCACCGCGAAGTGTTCGCCCGACCGTTACTGCCCGACGCCGTGGCTCATGCGTTGACGCTCACCGGGTGGGGACGGATCGCGTTCCGTGCGGGTGGCTACCGCTTTCCCTTGATGCGCGCGAACAGCCGCCTCTACTGGCGTCAGCTCCAGCATCGGATCGCGAGCGGGGACTGGGGCGGCGCCGGCCGCCTGTTCCTCGTCCCGTTGGTCGCGGGCGCGCGCGCCGGCCGGCGCCTGGCGCGCAGGATTCCGTTCCCTTCCCCCGCCCGCGGGCCGTCCCGCACTGAGGTCGCGCTGAGCGAATGACTCCTCCGCTCGATCGCATCCTGGTCCTGGACGGACGCACGATCGAAGCGCTCGCGTGCGTGCGCTCCCTCGGCCGGGCGGGATACTGGGTCGCGGTCGGTGGCAAGCGACGCTGGCCGCTAGCGAGCTGGTCCCGCTACTGCCGGGCGAGCTATCACTATCCCGAGGAGACGCTCGACGGATTCGCGGGCCTGCGCCGCTGGGCCCAGCGCCACCACGTCCGGGTGGTCCTCCCGCTCACCGAAGCGACCACATTGCTGTGCAATGCGGAGCGCGGCGAGTGGGAGGACGCGGGCATCACCCTCGGCTGCGCCCCCGACGGTGTGCTCACGCGGGCGTTCGACAAGGCCGAAACGCTGCGACGCGCGGCAGCGTGCGGGGTCCAGATCCCGCCCACCCGATTCCCCACGTCGCTCGCCGAATGCCGGGACGCCGCTGAGGCAGTGGGGTATCCATGCGTCGTGAAACCGCGGTTCACGAGCGCCTGGAACGGTCACGGCTTCCTGCCCGACCTGGGGCCGACCTACGCGAAAGACGTCGCGGAGCTCGAGGCGGCGGTGCGCTCACGCCGCCAGGGGGAATACTGGCCCATCATCCAGGGATTCGTCGCCGGCAAGGGCAAGGGCGTGTTCACCGTGTGCGACCATGGGCGGCCCATCGCGTGGTTCGCGCATGAGCGGCTTCGCGATGTGCGGCCATCGGGCTCGGGCTCGAGCCTGCGGCGCTCCGTGGCGCTCGACCCGCGCCTGCAGACGCGGGCCGAGCGGCTCCTCGCCCAGATGGAATGGCACGGCCCCGCGATGGTGGAGTTTCGCGACGAGGGCAACGGGGGGGCGCCGTGGCTCATGGAGGTGAACGGTCGGTTCTGGGGCTCGCTCCAGCTATCGATCGCCGCCGGCCGAGACTTCCCGCGGATGTGGACCGAGATCCTCACCGGCCGGACGCCCGATCCGCCCGGGAGCTACCGCGAAGGGGTGACCCTGCGCTGGCTCTGGGGCGACGTAAAGCGCCTGCTGTACATCCTGGCCGGTCGTCCCGCCGGCTACCCCGGCACGTATCCCACCGTGGCCGAGGGCCTACGCGAGCTGTTCGGCCGCCAGCCGCCGGGGACCAAGCTCGAGGTGTGGGACCCGCAGGATCCGTGGCCGGCCGTGGGCGAATGGGCGGAAGGTGCCCGCGAAGTCTTCACCAAGGCACTGCGCTCCCGCTAGCTGAGGCGGAAGGCCCGCATCCACATCTCGAGCGACAGCACCCGGAACAGACCAAGATAGCTCTCCGCGCTCGCGCCGGCGGCTTGCGGCGCGGCGTACCAGCGGCGGAGCACCTTCGGGTCGACGTACTTCTGGCAGCGGAGGGTGTCCTCGACGAGCTCGGTGACCTGCGGGCGCAGGTCGCTGGCGAGCCACCGCTGCCCGGGCACCGAAAAGCCCAGCTTGGTCTTCCGCATCCGCACCAGGTCGGGCACGATGCCCTGCATCGCCCGGCGCACGGCGAATTTGCTCCAGCCGTTCCGGATCTTGAGGTCGTCGGGGAGCGACAGCCCGTAGTCGACGACGTGATGATCGAGCAGGGGCACCCGAGCCTCGAGGGAAAACGCCATCGAGGACCGGTCCTCCATACGCAAGAGCATCGGCAGCGTGTCGACGAAGAGGTCGTCAAGCTGCATCCGCTGCATAATGCTGGCGTGGGAGTCCGCCGAGCTGGCCTGGGAGGCATAGCGCCACCACCGCGTCGCGGGGGTGCTTTCGCCCGAAACGGCTCGATTCCAATCGGTGTGGACGGCCTGCTGGAGCAGCCCATCGACGCCGAGCAGGCGCCGGAGCCGCCGGGGCAGATAGCGATAGCCGTTCCGGATGTCCAGGACATACCGATCTCCCTGCATCACCGTCTTCCCGAACTCCTTCACGAGCGTCCCCAGCCGCCCCGTGCGGAGCAACGACGCGAGGTACGCGTACCGGAACTTGGCATACCCGCCGAACACCTCGTCCCCGCCCTGCCCGTCCAGGAGCACCTTGACCCCCGCCTCCTTGGCGGCGCGCATCACGCGCCACTGGGCGTAGTAGGTGAGCTCGCCGAACGGCATATCCTGGTGCCACGCCATCCGCGCGAACGTCTCGAGGAAGTCTTCGGGCGCCGGAAACGCGAGGTGTGGGGTCGCGCCGACCGCGCCCGCTACCGCCAGCGCGTAATCCCGCTCGTCGAACGCACGATCCTCGTAGCACGCCGTGAAGGTGTGGAACGTGTCACCCAGCGCCCGCGCCGCCTCCGGCCGCTCGCGCCAGATCTTTCCGATCAGTGAGACCACAGTCGACGAGTCGAGGCCGCCGCTCAGGCAGCTCCCCACGCGGACATCGCTGATCAGGTGCCGGCAAATCGTCTCGAGCAGCAGTGTGCGCAACCCGTCGAGGCGCTCGCGATCGCCGATCCCGTTCGACGCGCGGGGACTGAGTTGCCAGTAGCCGTAAGTCCGGACCGAGCCGGTCGCCGCGTCCAGCGTGAGCGCGTGCCCCGGCGGCAACGCCTTGACGCCGGTGAGCAGCGTGCGCTCGCCGTAGTCGCAGTTGGCATGTACGAGAAAGGCGAGTACCGCATCGTCGTCCGGTCTCGCCTCGACACCTGGGAATGCGAGCAGCGCCTTGATCTCCGATGCGAAGACGAACGCGCCGGCCGGCGTGGCGTAATAGAACGGCTTGATTCCCAGCCGATCGCGCGCGCAGAACAGTCGCCCGTGCGCGCCATCCCAGATGGCGAAGCCGAACATGCCGTCGAGTCGGGCGAGGCAGGCTTCGCCCCAGTGACGGTACGCCTGGAGCAGGACCTCGGTATCGGTCCGCGTGGTGAATCGGTACCCGAGCGTCTCGAGCTCCGCCCGGAGCTCGCGATGGTTGTAGATCTCGCCGTTGAAGACGATCCACTGGCGCGCGTCGTCGACCGTCATCGGCTGCAGCCCCCGATCCGACAGGTCGAGGATCGCGAGCCGGCGATGGCCGAGACCGACCATCACGGCGGTGTCGACGTCCCGGTGCTTCGTGTGGGGGAGAAAGGCGTGTTGGAATTGACCGGCGTTCACCCAGCCGACGAGAAAGCCCTCGCCGTCGGGTCCACGGTGAGCCTGCAGGTCGTTCATGCGCTGCAGGGCGGCGACGTCGATCGGACGGCCGAGGCCGACCGCGCCTACGATCCCGCACATCGCATATGTTCGAGTGCCTGCGTCCGCATTCGCGGGTTTCCCTCCGGGGGACGGCCCGCCTGCAGAGGACAGGCGTGGCATGCGTGACGAGCATCACTCAAGAAGCATGCCGGATTCCGACCGGGAGTGTCCCGATAACTCTCTCCCTAACAATCACCTACGGACTCTCACTGCCACGCGCTGACCGTTGAGAGCTGAAACGCATGGCCCGTCGCTCTCACAACTGTGGCACCCGAGATACAAGCCGTACAAGCGCAGCGGGCGCCGGCTGGAGTGCCGGC
>DASQIB010000315.1:0-20184 GCA_035631795.1 Gemmatimonadales bacterium
CGCGCCGAACAGGATCACGCCGGCGATGAGCGCCAGCCCGCCGAGCTGGGCGATCTGCGAGCGCGTGAGGTCGCGATACTGGACGATGGCGAGACTCAAGCCCAGCTCGTTCACGAGCTGGATGAACCCCGCGTACACCATGGCCATGGCAAAGAGGCCATAGTCGGTGGGAGTGATGAGGCGCGCCACCACCAGCGTCGCGGCCCAGCTCACCAGCTGGGCGAGCCATTTGATCCCTCCGGTCCACGCGACCCCGGTGAGCAGCGCGCGGTCGAGGTTCTGGTTGGCGTCGGCCATATCGGGAGTGCGAGAGGCAAGAGGAAGGCCACGCCGAAGGGAGGTGCGTTCTCCACGGCTGTGGCGTCGGCGCGACATGCGGTGCTCGGCGCGACCCGCAGGCACCTCTCGGCACAGAACTTGTCCTATAAGCGGCCGATGGCCAGTGTCGCTCCGCTCACCCGCCCTCGTTCGGTCGCGTCGCGCGAAGCTAGCCCGTCGCACCGGTCGCTCCGTTGGGTCATCGCGTCGCAGTGTCCTCCTGGCTGGTGGGCGTTGCTCGAACGATCCGGCGGTGGTGTGTTTCACTCACCCGCGGGTTTGGGAGTGGCGGCCCCCGCCCCCGCCCCCGCCGGCGCTTCGGTCTTCGCGGAGCTTCACGATGGCGAGCAGGCGGTCGGCCTCGCCGCCGGTGTGGCCCTGCGATGCCGCATCGGGTTCGGGCGCCGGCACTTTTACTTCCCCACCGTTCCCACCGTGATCGATCCGTCGCGCACGACGGACGCGCTGCGCAGCCTCGTGGACACACTCGGGGCCATGGGAGCGGTGCACGTCCAAGTCGATTCGTTCGATGCACCGTGGCGACCCGAGCCCGGCGAGGCGACGATTGTGACCGAGCGACTCGAGTACGTCGTGCGCCTCACACGCTCCGAAGAAGAGATGGCCGGTGGCTTCTCCAAACACCATCGTCGTCACGTGCAGCGCGGGGACCGCGACGGCTGGATCCTGCGCGAGCTCGAGGGCGAAGAGGCGCGGAGGTTGTTGTCCGCCGTGCAGCGGGAGGCCTCGGCGCGCGCAGCGGGACGCGGCGATCCCTTCGCGGCGTCGCAGCCCAACGTGCGATCGATCCCGCCCGGGGGCGGAGCCCCCTGGGGAGTCACGACGTTCTCCGCGTGGCACGGAAGCGAGCCGCTCGCGGCCGCGCTCGTGGGCTGGGCCAACCGGAGAGCCTTCTATCTGATCGGCGGCTCGACGCCGGCTGGATACGCGTGCGATGCCGCCCAGTGGATGCACTGGCGGATCATGTGCGCGCTCCGCTCGCACGGGTTCACGCAGTACAACCTGGGCGGCACACCGGCGTCCGCATCGCAGGCCGGCGATCCGGCGCACGGGCTGTATCGCTTCAAGACCGGCTTCGGGCCCGATGTCGTGTCATGCCGGAGCACGGGCTGGACGCTGTCCGAGGGGCACGCCCGGGCGCACCGCATGGTGCGACGGGTCGCGGACTACCTACGCCACTGAGCGACATGCCCTCATCCCACGGCACTCTTTCCCTGCCGCATCCCGTGCCCCGTGTTGCCCGCGCGGTCCAGCAGCGCTTGCGTCGCGTGCGCGCGCATCCCGCTCTCAACCCGGGAGCGCTCGAGGAGGCCTGGCAGGAGCGCGGCGGCTACGCGGTGGATCCGGATCATCGGCCCCATCTCGTGGCCGCCATCGATTGGCTCGCGCGAGCACAGGACGTCACGCGGGACGGCGGGATCGCCCGGGGATACAGTTTGGCATGGGATCCGTACTTCGAGTCCAAGGGCTGGCAACCCGCCTATCCGGAGACGACGGGCTACATCATCCCGACGTTGTACGAGGCGGCGCGACACCTGCAGCGCCCCGACCTGGCCCTGCGCGCGGAGCGCGCGGCGCGCTGGGAGCTCGAAATCCAGCTCCCGTCCGGCGCGGTGCGGGGCGGCGTGATCGGGCAGGAGACCTCGCCCGCCGTGTTCAACACGGGCCAAGTCCTGTTCGGCTGGCTCGCGGCCTTCGCGGAGACGGGCTCGGGCATCTTCGCGGGCGGGGCGCGTCGGGCTGCCTGCTACCTGCTCGCGACCCTGGACGAAGACGGAGTGTGGCGGCGCGGGAACTCCAGGTTCGCCAACCCGCGCGCCACGCTCTACAACGCCCGGGCCGCCTGGGCGCTCGCGGAGGCGGGCAGGCGGCTGGGGGCGCCTGAGTTCCGCGCCGCGGCGGCCAAGGCGCTCCGGGCCGTGGCGCGGCACCAGCATGACGACGGGTGGTTCCCCGACTGCTGCCTCTCGGATCCGCAGCATCCACTGCTGCACACGATTGCGTACACGATCCGCGGCCTGCTCGAGGGCGGTCGCGTACTGGAAGACGAGCGCTTGGTCGCGGCGGCGGCGTGCGCTGCCGAGCGGATCGCGCTCGCGGTCGGGCCGGATGGGCGGCTGCCGGGGCGGTTCGCCGCCGAATGGCGCGGCGCGGCCTCGTGGAGCTGCCTGACGGGCCAGGTTCAGATGGCCAACATCTGGCTCCGACTCTTTGATGTCACGAACGATCGCGCGTGGCTCGAGCCGGTGGAGCCGGTCTTACGCTTCGTGAAATCGACCCAGAACCGCACCAGCCCGGACCTCGGCGTGCGCGGTGGGATCAAGGGATCCTCGCCGCTCGGCGGGGAGTACGGGCCGTATCAGATTCTCAATTGGGCCACGAAGTTCTTCGTCGATGCGCTGCTGCGTGACGAGCGTCGCGTAGCGGGGATCACGCCGGTCGGGTCGACGGCCGTGCTCGCATGACGGTGGCGTGATGGTCCTCGGCGTCGGTGTCGACCTCGTGCAGACCGAGCGTTTGGCGCGAGCGCTCGTCGCGGACGGCGAGGGCTTCGAAGAGCGCGTCTTCACGGAGAGCGAGCTCGCGGAATGCGCGTATCGGCGCGACCGGATCGAGGCCCTGGCGGCGCGATTCGCCGCCAAGGAGGCGTGCTTCAAGGCGCTCGGGGCCGGATTGCTCGAGCGCGCCTCGCTGAACCAGGTCGAGGTCATTCGCACCAATGGAGGCCCGCCCGAGCTGCGGCTCAGCGGCCTCATGGCCGAGCGCGCGCGAAGCCGCGGCGTCCGGAGCGCGCACGTCAGCCTCACGCACGACTCCGGCGTGGCGGCCGCGGTCGTGGTGCTCCAAGGACCGGAGACGGGCGGTGTGTGAGTCACCGCCATGGTGATCCTGCACGTCGTGGCGCCGAGTGATGTGGGTGGTCTGGAGCGAGTGGTGCAGGGACTGGCGCGCGAGCAGCACGCCGTCGGGCACGATGTCCACGTCGCGGCGATGTTCACCGGCGCCCGGGCTGATGACGCGTTCCTCGTTCCCCTGAGACAAGTCGGTGTGGTGACGCATCCATTCGCGCCCGGGAGCCGGGGGTACGGGCGCGAGCGTCGCGCGGTCGCCGGACTCTGCCGAGCGCTCCGGCCCGCGGTGGTGCACTCACACGGATATCGCCCCGATGTGCTCGACGCCGGGATCGCCCGGCGTGCGGGCGTTCCCACCGTCACGACCGTGCACGGGTTCACCGGTGGCGACTGGAAGAACCGCGTGTACGAGTGGCTCCAAACCCGTGCCTTCCGCCGATTCGACGCCGTGGTGGCGGTCTCGCGACCGCTCCAGCTGCGGCTGGTGCAGAGCGGTGTGCCGCTCGAGCGCGTGCACGTCGTGCCCAACGCCTGGAGTCGTGGCGCGCCCGTGCTCGAGCGCGCCGACGCGCGGCGCGCGCTCGGGCTCCCACTCGATGCCTTCGTCGTCGGCTGGGTCGGGCGCTTGAGCCCCGAGAAGGGTCCGGACGTGCTGCTCGAGGCGCTCGCGCTGGCCTCCGATCTGCCGGTCTGCGCTTCGTTCATCGGCGAGGGCCCGGCCCGGCGACAGCTCGAGGCGCGCGCGCGGCGCTCGCACCCCGATGGAGAAGGCCGCGTGCGGTGGCACGGCGCCGTCCGGGATGCCGGCAGACTCTTCTCGGCGTTCGATCTGTACGTGCTCAGCTCGCGAACGGAAGGCAGTCCCATCGTTCTGTTCGAAGCGATGGCGGCGGGCGTGCCCGTGATCGCGACCACCGTGGGCGGCGTCCCGGACACCGTGTCGCCTGAGGAGGCCGTGCTGGTGCCGTCCGAGCATGCGGCGGCGCTTGCGGCCGCGATCCGCGCGGCGTATCGCGCGCCCGAGGTGGCACGGGCGCGGGCCGCGCGAGCGCGGGAGCGCCTGCACCGTGAATTCGCGCCGCAGCCCTGGGCTGAGCGCTACGAGCGGATTTATCGGCACGTAACCGCCGGCGCGGAACGCGCGCTCGTCCCCGCGTGACGGACGCGAGTATCGCGGCATACGCGGCCCTCGCCGGCACGCTGGCGCTGCCGCTCTACTCTTACCTCGGATATCCGGCGCTGCTCAGACTGCTGGGCTCGACGCGGCCGTCCGCTCCGACCCGTCCCACCCATACGAACGACCTCCCGGTCGTCAGCATCGTCATTCCCGTGTACAACGAGGCGACCGTCATCGCCGACACGCTCGAGGCGATCCTGCGTCTCGACTATCCCGCGGATCGACGGCAGATCGTCGTGGTGTCGGACGCGTCGACCGACGGCACCGACGACGTCGTGGCACGGTTCGCGACCCGCGGGGTCGAGTTGCTGCGGCAGTCGCACCGTGCCGGCAAGACCGCGGCCGAGAACGCTGCGCGGTCGCGGCTCCGGGGCGACGTGGTCGTCAACACGGACGCGTCGGTGCGCATCCATCCGGCGGCGCTCAAGGCGTTGGCCGCGGCGCTCGCCGATCCGGCGGTCGGGGTGGCCTCGGGGCGCGACGTCAGCGTCGACCGGACGGACGGCGCCGCGAATCGCGGCGAACGGACCTACGTCGGCTATGAAATGTGGATCCGGGATCTCGAGACGCGAGTTGGGGGCATCGTGGGCGCGTCGGGATGCCTGTACGCGATCCGCGCCGACCTGCATCGGGAGTTCGTGCCGGAGAATCTGAGCCGCGACTTCGCGGCCGCGCTGATCGCGCGTCGCCACGGGCTGCGCGCGGTATCCGTGCCGGAGGCCGTGTGCTTCGTGCCGCGGGGTGCCTCGCTCCGCCAGGAGTACCGGCGCAAGGTCCGCACGATGGCGCGCGGGCTCCGCACCTTATGGCATATGCGCGCGCTGCTCAATCCGGGGCGGTACGGCGCCTTCGCATGGATGCTCGCGAGCCACAAGCTGTGTCGCTGGGTCGTGCCGTGGTGTCTGGCCGGCGCGGCGGGCGCACTCGCGGTGCCCGCCGCCAACGGATCGCCGTGGGCCATGGCAGCCCTGATCGCTGCCGGCATCCTGACGCTCGTCGCGCTGGTGGGGTGGATGTGGCCCGCGGCCCGACCCCTGCCGCGAGTCGTCGCGCTCCCGGCCTATATAGTGACCGGAGCGATCGCCGCGCTCCACGCTTGGGTGCTCGCGCTCGGCGGCGAGCGGACCGCCGTGTGGGAGCCCACGCGCCGGGGCGAAGCGAGCTTCAGTTAAGAGAGGGAGCCCTTACCAGCCACCGCGCCGAAGGACCATCACCGGCACGGTACGAAGCATGATCTTCAGATCCTCGAAGGCCGACTGGCGTCGGATGTACTCGAGGTCGTAGTTCACTTTGCGGCGCACATCGTCCACGGAGGTGTCGTAGCCCTGGTTGACCTGCGCCCAGCCCGTGATGCCGGGGCGAACGCGCTGACGCCGCTGGTAGCCCTCGATCTGCTCACGCAGATACACGAAGATCGTCGGCTGCTCGGGCCTCGGGCCCACGATGTTCATGTCCCCCCGGAGGACGTTGAACAGCTGGGGCAGCTCGTCGAGCCGGAACTTTCGCAGCAGGCGACCGATGGGCGTGACGCGCGCATCGTCCGGCAGTGCCCACGTTTGGGCGTCGTCCGGCCGGGCCGGTCGCATCGTGCGGAACTTGTACATCGTGAACGGCTCGCCCCCCTGATCGGTGTGGCGCCGGGTGTTGCCGCCGGCGTTCGACAGAGAGCGACGGTCCAGCCCCACGCGCGTCTGGGCGAAGAGCACCGGCCCGCGCGAGGTCAGCTTGATGAGCGCGGCGATCACCAGCATGAACGGGAACGCGAGCACGAGTCCCGCGGCGGCGACGGCGATGTTGAGCAGCCGCCGGCCCCGCCGTTCCCGGTCCCGGGGACGGAATGGCGCGACGCGGAGCAACGAAAGCTGTGGCCACGTGGGTCGCGCTTCGGTGAGTGAGGTGATGGGTTGTGCCATGGCGCGAATACGTGGCAAGGTCCGTGCGCGCGCACGCTCCAGTCTGTGCGCTGCGATCCGCGCGGCCTCATCGGTGTGCCGGACCGTCGCGACATGGCGGTCCGACATCGCGTGTTGTGCTCTCGCGACGCCACGCGGCAAGGTGAGGCGTGGGCTCATCGGCCGGTGGTCTCCGCCGGACAGTCGATGTCGAAAAAGAACCGGCTGCCCCAATTGGGCCGCGTCTCGACGCGCAGCTCCGAGCCCATCGCGCGGACCAGCTTGGAGCAGATGGCGAGCCCCAGCCCCGAGCCCGAGAAGCGATGGCGGGATCGCCCGTTGCCCTCGGCTGGCGCACCCGTGGGGCGGACGGGCTGGTAGAGGGCCGCGTACGACGCCGGGTCGAACCCGGGACCGGTGTCGCGCACGGAGAACTCCAGGCGCCGGGCGCCGATCGGACGGGCCGTGAGCTCCACGAAGCCCTTGTCGGTGAACTTCACCGCGTTGGTGGCGAGGTTGAGGAGCGTGCGCGACACCGCCCGCGCGTGCCCCACGCGCCGTTCCGGCACCGGATGCACCAGGCGCACCGCGATACCCTTCTCCTCGGCGATGGGGAGCACCATGCTCCGCACCGAATTGAAGGTCTCGGCGACGGAGAACGGCGCCGGGGCGCGATCTAACAGGCGGTTCGAGCCGCGGGCCAGCTCGAGCACGTCGCCCGCGGTGGCGCAGAGGCTGAAGGCCGCGCTGTAGATGAGCCCGAGCTGCCGGCTCTGTTCCGGTGTCACCGGTCCTTCTTGACCCTGCTGCAACGCCTCGGCGATGAACAGGATCGACGTCAGGGGCGACCGCAGGTCGTGCGCCAGCTCGACCACGAGGTCGAGGCCGTTGGACCCGGAGAAACACTCGGCCAGATCGGCCGGTGCGGGATCCGGAGCGGCTCTCACCCTCGGGACGGCGACGACCGGCCAGTCGAGCCGTTCAGCCGTGCTCGTCGTCATGCCGCCTCCCCACCCGGTTGGCCCACCGAGGCCTCTTCCATCTCGTCGACCGCGGCGCCCACCATCGTCTCGGCCGCCGGCGCGGGCTCGCGCTCCACCACCCACCCGGCCGTGGGGCTCCGCTGCAAGCCGTGGCGCTCCATCAGGCGATACAGTGTGGTCCGATCGACGCCGGCGATGCGCGCGGCCTTCGACATGTTGCCGCTCGCCCGGTTGACGAGCCACGTGAGATACTGCCGCTCGAACTGCGCGATCACCCGATCGCGGGCGGCGTGGTAGCTCTCTTCGAGCAGGGTCGAGATCAACGACGCCGGGTTGGACCCGGTGTCGGCCGGGGCGGAATCGCCGGTCAGTTGCAGGTCGTCAGGCCGGATTTCGGCGCCGGGCTCGACCACCACCGCCACGTGCTCGATGACGTTCTGCAGCTCACGCACGTTGCCCCGCCACGGGTACCCGCACAGCGTCCGCAGGGCCGTGTCGGTGAGGCGTGGGAACGGCGCGCCCTTCCGGCGGTGCCGCACCCAGTAGGTCGAGAGGAAGTAGTCGGCGAGGAGCGGGATGTCCTCCGGCCGCTCGCGCAGCGGCGGCACGTGAATCGGCACGACGCGCAAGCGGTAGTACAGGTCCTCCCGCATGTCGCCCGCCTTGGCGGCCGCCTCGGGATCGACGTTCGTCGCCGCGATGAAGCGGACGTTCACGACCGCATCGGTCGACTCGCTTCCCACCCGCCGCACCACGCCATCCTGAATGACGCGCAGGAGTTTGGCCTGGATCGACTTTGGCATCTCGACGAGCTCGTCCAGGAACAACGTCCCGCCGTGCGCCGCCTCGAGCAGGCCGGGTTTATCGCGGACGGCGCCGGTGAACGCGCCCTTCCGATGCCCGAACATCTCCGACTCGAGCAGCCCTTCCGGCAGCGCCGCGCAGTTGATCGCGATAAAGGGGCGGCTGGAGCGACGGCTGTGGAGGTGAATGAACTGGGCGATCATCTCCTTGCCGCTGCCGCTCTCACCCGTGATGAACACCGACGCGTCGGTCGGCGCCACCTTGCGGGCGAGCTCGATCGCCCGACGGAACGCCGGCGCGGTCCCGAGCAGCGTGATCTTGTCGGCCGCTGACTGCCCCCGACCCTGTGAGTCCTGCTGCTCGCGCGTTTCGCGCGCGACGAGCAAGGTGTGCACGGCACGCCCGATCAACACCTGCAGATGGGAGGCCGAGAACGGCTTCGGCAGGTAGTCGAACGCCCCCTGCCGCAACGCTTCGACGCTCGACTCGACGCTGGGGTTGCCGGTCATCACGATCACGATCGTGTCGTGGTTGGTGCCGAGCGCCGTGCGCAGCAAGGCGAGCCCGTCCACCTGCGACATGTACAGATCGGTGAGCACGACGTCGAACGCCCGGCGCTTGAGGAGCTCCAGGGCCTCCTGGCCTCGGCTCGCCACCGTGACGTCGTATCCCTCGTGACGGAGCACGGCGGCGCAGCTCTCGCGCAGCGTGTGCTCGTCGTCGACCACGAGAATCCGCACGCGTGCCTTCGCCTCCGGTCCGATCGCCAGAAGCGCGGCCTCACGCCCGTCGCTCGGTTGGGAGACGCCCTCGTTCGCAATCGGCATAGCCATCGGAGTGGTCCCTCGAAATCGGTTGGCCCGTCCCTACGCACGCTTCGGGCCAGACTGTCGCGACCCTGCAGCGTGCCGAGATTTCGCGCATAGAATGGGCACTATCTGGCCGGCAGCGGGGAGCGCGTCGCCGCGGGGCTCGCACCAAGGTGCATCCATGCCCCCCGTCGCGTGCACCGATTTGCGGCATGGCGGTACCTGCTGCGCTCGTCTCGCACGGTATCGGAATTGCCACACGCTCAGGCGACGACTGTTGCACGCAGGCACGAGGTTTTGCGCAAATCCTTTGGAGGCACGCGCCCCATGAGTATCAGCCATCTCTCGGCCCACACGCCGGCCCCCGCTCTGGCTCCCGACGCTGGAGTGCAAGGCATTATTCCGATGCCTCGCGCACCGGTGGGGCCCGCGCTCGGGAGTCCCGAGCCGGAAGGGGGGCTCGACTGGCGTCGCGTGCTCGCCGCGGTCCGACGCTTCAAGTGGCTGATCATGGCGGTGACGGTGGTGGGCACGGCGCTGGGCGTCGTGGCCACGCGATTCGTCAAGGCGTCCTACGTGGCGCAGGCCACGATCTGGATCGATGAGCCCGATCAACGCAACGGTCAGGACCGCGGGCCGATCCGCCCGGGGAAGCTCCTCGACCCCGAAGCCTGGGTGGACTTGCTCAAGTCGTACGTGGTGCTCGACGACGTTGTGCGCGAGCGGCACATGTTCCTCGCGCCCAAGTCGCCCGACGACGCCAAGGTGCTCGCGGGGTTCAACGTGGCGGACCAGTACCGGCCCGGCGCGTACCGGCTCACCGTCGACGGCAGCGGCAAGAGCTACACACTCGCCACCGACGACGGGATCGACCTGCAGCACGGCACCTTGGGGGATTCCATCGGCGCGCGCCTCGGGTTCCGCTGGGCACCCTCCGCCGGCACGATCGCCGCGGGGAGCACGATCGAGTTTTCCCTCGCCCAGCTGCGTGACGCGGCGCGCCGTCTGTCGGACGCGCTCGACGTCCGGATGGACTTGAACGGGAGCTTCCTGCGCATGGAGCTGGAGGGGGATAAGCCCGACGCCATCGCGGGCGTGGTCAACGCGATCGCGGAGCGATACGTCGCGGTCGCCGCCGACATGAAGCGCCAAAAGCTCACCGAGTTGACCAAGATCCTCGACGACCAGCTCGCCTCGGCGAAACAAAACTTGCAGCAGGCGGAAAACGCCCTCGAAGGCTACCGGGTCCAGACCATCACGCTTCCCCAAGACCGTCCGGCTCCGACCGCGCCATCGACCGGGACCGCGGCCTCGGGTGCCACGGCACAGGGCCCGCAGGACCCCGTTTTCTCGACGTTCTTCAACACCCAGCTTGAGCGGGATCAGGCCCGCCGCGACCGCGACGCGTTACAGCGCGTGATCGCCCAGCAAGGGGACTCGGGTCTCCCCGCCGAAGCACTGGCCGTTGTCGGCTCGGTGCAGCAGAACCCGGAGCTGGTCCAGGCGCTGCAGGAGCTCGGCCAGAAGCAGGCGGAGCTGCGCGCGCTGCGGTATCGGTATTCGGACGCGTACCCGCCGGTGCAGCGGTTGGTGGGCCAGATCGCGACGCTCGAGCGGCAGACCATTCCCGCGTTGGCCAAGACGCTCGTGGGCGAGCTCGGGGCGCGGGACGCCGAGCTCACCCGCCGGCTCGACACCGACTCGCGCAATCTGCGCGCGATCCCCGCCCGCGCCATCGAGGAAGCCCGGTTGCGCCGCGGCGTGACGCTCGCCGAGAACCTCTACACCACGCTGCAGCAGCGCTATGAGGAAGCGCGTCTCGCTGAGGCGAGTACCGTCCCCGATGTGCGCATTCTCGATCACGCCGTCGTGCCGGAGAGACCGGTGAAGAACACTGCCCCGCGCGTGATCTTGCTCGGATTCGTCGGGAGCCTGGGGCTCGCCGTGTTCGGCGCGGTGTTGCTCGATCGCGTGGACCCGAAGGTGCGCTACCCCGATCAGGTGTCGCGCGAGCTGGGTCTCGCCATCCTGGGCGCGGTCCCACACCTGCGGACCTTGCCGCGCGCCGCGCGCGGGCGTCACGGTGGGCGGGCCGCCAAGACGCCCGAAGACGTGCACGAGGTTGTGGAGGCCCTCCGGGGCGTGTGTCTGAATCTGGTCTACGCCCACGGAGGACGGGCCCCCCTGCTCATCACCGTCACGAGCCCGGGCGCGGGCGACGGGAAATCCTTCCTCGCCGCGAACCTGGCTCACACGTTCGCCGACGGGGGGCATCGTGCCCTGCTGATCGATGGGGACATTCGGCGCGGCGTGCTGCACCGCCGCTTGAGCGGGCGCCGCCGCCCCGGGCTGAGCGACTATCTGCGGGGTGAGTCGCCGCTGGACGCGATCATTCAGGCGACGCCGTACCCGGCGCTGTCACTCATTGGCTGCGGCACGCGCGCCTACAATGCCCCCGAGCTCCTCGGCTCACCCGCCATGGGCGAGCTCGTGAACGGCGTGCGCTCGGGGTACGATGTCGTGCTGGTGGACAGCCCCCCGCTCGGCGCTGGTGTCGATCCGCTGATTCTCGGCACGTTGACCGGCACGCTCGTGCTGGTCCTGCGGACCGGGTACAGCCACCGGGATGTGGCGGCGGCGAAGCTCGAGATCCTGCAACGGCTCCCCGTCCGCATGCTCGGGGCGATCCTGAACGACGTGCCGGCCGGCGGGGCGTATAGCACCTATTCCTATTATCTGCCGGGATACGAGGCGATCGACGAGGACGCCGGGGACCCACGGGTCCCGGTCTAGCCCGGCGAGGAACTGCCGCCTTCTTCGAACCGTCGCAACCAACTGTCCGCGTCCGCCCGGCCAGTACGGACGGCCGCCGCGGCGCGCACCAGCAAGTCCACCGGCTCGATCGGCGCATACCCCACGTTCGAGACCGCCTCGTACCCACAGCGCACCCTGATCGCCGCGCGGCCCTCCAGTGGCTGGCCAGACGTGGTGGTCTTGGCGAGTGAGGCGGCGAGCCGCTCCGCGAGTCGTCGCGCGCCGGCAGCGTCGGTGCCGGGGGCGAGGATGGCGAACTCGGTGCCGCTGAGCCGCCCGATCGCGTCGGAGAGCCGGGCGCCGGAGGTCAACGCCTGCACCCGGCGCGCGAGGATCGGAGCGGACCCCGGTGGGGCTCCGATGACCGATGGCTCGACGTCGAACGCGAACACGATGCAGGCGAGGGCCCCGTGGTCGCGGTACGCCTGCGCCCCGAGCTCGCGCGCGCGGCGCGCGAGTCCCTGCCGGTTGTACAGCCGGGTCGCGCTATCCAGCAGGCCGTCGGCGCGTGCGCGATCGGCATCGAGCTTGGCATGCACGTACGCGCCGATCTTGAGGAGGATCTCGTCCGCGTCATGCGGGGGCGCGATACACTCCCACGCGCCCGCGCGCAACGCCCCGAGCCGTTCCGCGCGCGTGACCGGTTCGCGGAACGACAAGAGGATCGGCGTGCTATTCGACAGGTGGGGATCGGCGCGAAGCGCGCGGCACACCTCGACGCCCGCCATGTCTGGCAGGACTTGATCGACCAGAACGACGTCGGGATCGGTGGTGCGGGCGCGCTCCAGGGCATGGTGGGCGGTACGCTCCTGCAGCACGGCGTAGCCCGCGCCTTCGAGCAGGCCCTTGAGCCAGCGCGTCGCATCGTCGCCGTTGCCAGCCAACAGTACGAGCGGGAGGCCGGCAGTCGGTCCGCTCGGTGAATATCGCTCGGTCATAACTCCAGTCCGGCGGAATGTCCCCTTCGCCAGCGCCGCCCGGTTCTTTCTGCAAACCTGGGGCCGTCGTAAGGGCGGCCTGCGCCACGCGCCCGCACCACGCCGGCACACCCCGGGCGAGCGTGCGGCGCGGCCGTGGCGCGGCGGGCTGACGCGCCTACGCAACGCAGGACGCGGCTCGGATTCCCCGCCCGCGCCTCGGGTCGCGCCGCTAAGCTCTTGTCGCGCCGCTCCGGTATCCGCGCCCGCCCGAGCCCGCGGCCCGGTCCGGGCCTCAAACTTGAAGTAGGTAGGCGGGGCCATCCGTCGGTTGATCCGTCGTGACGTGAGGCTGACCGCCATGTATTGCGAACGATGTGGGACACCGGGAGCCAATGGGGAGGAGAGCACGGCGCTGCGCCGCCGGCGCCGCGCCCGCACGGCGCGATGCCTGCGGTGTGGCGGTCGTCTGACGGTGCGTTCGATCGCGACTCCCGACGCCAGGGTCGACACCCACGGATACCTCGCGCGGTTCGGCCTGGCGATCACCGGCGATCCGCTGCTCGAACTCAAGCGGTAAGGGGGTTTAGAGGATGTGCGGAATCGTAGGGTACGTCGGCCCCGGCGACGCGGTGTCGGTGCTGGTGGAAGGCCTGAGCCGGCTCGAGTACCGCGGCTATGACTCCGCCGGCGTCGCCGTCCTCAACGGCCGCGGCGTCGAGACCCGCAAGCTCGCGGGGCGGATCGCCGACCTCCGGAACCTGCTCGCCCGCGATCCGGTGCACGGCAGCTGCGGCATCGGCCACACGCGGTGGGCGACGCACGGCGCCCCGACCGAGCGGAACGCGCACCCCCATGTCGATTGTACCGGCACACTCGCTCTCGTTCACAACGGCATCATCGAGAACGCCGACGTGCTCCGCCGCCGGATGGAGGAGGATGGACACCGGTTTGTGACGGAGACCGACACGGAGACGCTCGTCCATCTGATCGAGGAGTCCCCCGGCGCGACGCTCGAGGAGCGCGTGATCGCGGCGCTCGATCACGTGGAGGGGACGTACGGCATCGCCGTCGTATCCGAGGCGGACCGCGGGAAGATCGTGGTTGCCCGGCGCGGCTCACCAGTGTTGCTCGGCGTCGGCGACGGGGAGTTCCTGATCGCCTCCGACGCGAGCGCCGTGCTCGGCCACACGCGGTCGGTGGTGTACCTGAACGACGGCGACGTCGCGGTCGTGACACCCGCCGGGTATCGCGTCCTCGACCTCGAGGCGCGCGAGCAGGACCGCACCGTGGACGACATCGAGTGGGATCTCGACGCCATCGCCCTCGGCGGGTACCCGCACTTCATGCTCAAGGAGATCTGCGAGCAGGCGGACACGGTACGGAGCGTGCTGCGCGGCCGCCTCCTCCCGGCCGACGGGACCGCGCGCTTGAACGGGCTCAATCTCACGGCCACCGAATGCAGTCGAATCCGGCGAATCGTCATCGTCGCGTGCGGCACGTCGTGGCACGCGGGGCTCGTCGGCCGGCACGTGATCGAGGACCTGTCCGGGATCCCCGTGTCCGTCGAGTACGCGTCCGAGTATCGCTACCGCCGCCAGCTCCGCATCCCTGGCACCGTCACGATTGCGATCTCGCAGTCCGGCGAGACCGCCGACACACTCGAGGCGCTCCGCGCCGCCAAGGCCGCGGGCTCGACGGTTCTCGGGCTCGTGAACGTGGTCGGCTCGACCATCGCGCGCGAGTCGGAGGGCGGGATCTACCTGCACGCCGGCCCGGAAATCGGGGTCGCCTCGACCAAGGCGTTCACCGCTCAGGTCGTCGCCCTCCTGCTGCTGGGCTTGTATCTCGGCCGGCGGCGCGGCCTGTCTGTCGAGGATGGGCGCGCGCTCGTCGCCCAGCTGCTCGCGCTTCCCGAGCTCGTCGAGCGCGCCTTGGCCGTCGAGGCCGGGGTACGCGCCCTGGCCGAGCGCTACGCGGACGCGGCGAACGCGCTCTACCTGGGCCGCGGGCTCAATTTCCCGGTGGCGCTCGAGGGCGCCCTCAAGCTCAAGGAGATCTCCTACATCCACGCCGAGGGGTATCCGGCGGCGGAAATGAAGCACGGGCCCATCGCCCTGATCGACGAGAACATGCCGGTGGTCTTCCTGGCGCCTCGGGATTCGGTCTACACGAAGGTCGTGTCGGCCATGCAGGAGGTGAAAGCCCGCGGCGGGCGCATCATCGCGATCACGAGCGAGGGGCCGGACGATCTGAGCCATCTCGCCGATCATCAGATCGCCGTGCCGGCCGCGGCGCCGCTCCTGTCGCCGGTGCTCACGGTGATTCCGTTGCAGCTCCTGGCGTATCACATCGCCGTCTTGCGCGGCTGCGACGTCGATCGGCCGCGCAATCTCGCGAAGAGCGTCACAGTGGAGTGAAGCCATGAAACGCAAGCTCGTGCTGCGCCTGCTGGCGCTGGCAATCCTCACGGGAGCCGTCCCCACCTTCCTCGGCGCTCAGGCCGCGGCGAAGGCGGGCACTGCGGACGGGACGGGCCCGCAGAGCGATTTCGAAGTGGGGGATCAGATCCTCCTCGAGGTGGAAGGCGATACGCTGTTCACGCACGCGTTCACCGTAGGTCCCGGCCCGGCGCTCACGCTGCCGGTGATCGGGGCGATCCCGCTGACGGGCGTCCGCCGCGCCGAGGTGGAGACGTATCTCGCGCGACAGCTCGGCCGCTACATGAAGAGCGCGATCGTGCACGCGAAAGTGCTGGTGCGGATCGGCGTGCTCGGAGAGGTCGAGCACCCGGGGTTCTACCCGCTCCCGACCGCTGCGGTGATGTCGGATGCGCTGATGGCAGCGGGCGGGCCGACGCGGGACGCGCGGTTCAAGGACGCGCGCATCGAGCGCGACGGCAAGGGGCTGATCACCGGGAGCGCGTTTCAGGACGCGGTCTCGCGAGGCATGACGATCGACGCGCTGGGCCTGCGGGCGGGGGATCGCATCGTCGTGCCCAAGCAGAACGACACCGAGCGCACGGTCCGGATCATCGGCATCCTCGTCACGCTGCCGGTCGCGATCTACGGCATCACGCGCCTGGGGCACTAGGGCGATGCGCGTCCTCTCCGTCGTCGGCGCTCGCCCCAACTTCATGAAGCTGGCTCCCGTCGACCGCGAGCTCGTGAAGCAGGGCATGGAGCACGTGATCGTCCATACGGGCCAGCACTACGACCCCGGCATGTCGGACGCGTTCTTCGAGGAGCTGTGGATCCCCACGCCGGACCACCATCTGGGCGTCGGCTCCGGATCCCACGCGCAGCAGACGGCGACGGTGATGCAGCGCCTCGAGCCGCTTCTCGTGGAGCTCAAGCCCGACGTTGTGCTCGTCTATGGCGACGTGAACTCGACGGTCGCGGCCGCGCTCGTCGCCGCGAAGCTGCAGGTGCGCGTCGGTCACGTGGAAGCGGGTCTGCGCAGCGGCGATTGGACCATGCCCGAGGAGATCAATCGCGTCGTCACGGATCGCCTCTCCGATCTGCTCTTTCTCCCGTCGCGCGACGCCGCTCTGAACCTGAGCGCGGAGGGCGTGGCCCCGGAGCGGATGCACTTCGTCGGCAACGTCATGATCGATACGCTGTGCTGGGCGTTGCCCCAGGCCCGCACGCTCGACGCCGCCGCGCGCCACGGCGTCGCCGGACGACCCTACGCGGTAGTGACCCTGCACCGGCCCTCCAACGTCGACGAGGCCAGTGTCCTCCGGGAGCTGCTCGATGCCCTGGGACGCCTGGCGGCGAAGCTCCCGGTCCTCTTCCCGGTGCACCCGCGCACCCGCAGCCGGGTCGGAGAGCTGCGAAAGCTCCCGGCCGGTGGGCGAAGGCTCGAGCTGCTCGACCCGCTCGGTTATCTGGAAATGCTCAGCCTCGTAGCCGGTTCGGCGCTCGTGGTAACCGACTCGGGGGGGCTCCAAGAGGAGACGACGTTCCTCGGCGTGCCGTGCATCACGGTGCGGCCCAACACCGAACGCCCGATCACCTGTACGCACGGGACCAACCGGCTGGTGTTGCCTCGACGCGACGCCGTGCTCGCGGCGGCCGAGCGCGCGTTGGCCCGCCGCTCGCCGGCTCGGCCGGTGATCGAGCGGTGGGACGGGCATGCGGCGGAGCGGATCGTCGCCGTGGTGCGCGACGACGCGCGGTTCGACCTGGACGGTGCTGCGGAGTCGCCGGCCTCACCGGCGCGACGCGCAGCGGCAATTCCGATCCCGCTCGGGGCGAGCTGAGCGGGAGGATCAAGCGTGCGTAACGAAGGAGGTGTTTGCATGGAAGATGAAGCGCCCCGCGGGGAGCGGACCGCACGCCGCTCCCCGCGGCGCTCTCCCCCGTCGCACTGATCCAACGTCGAACCTGAGACGTGTCGCGCGCGCGTTTCGGTGAGCGCGCCACGAGAACGTCAGCAGAGCTGATGCAATGCCGACGCGCCGCGCCGGTGACACGCTTCGCGCAACTCTCGCGATCACACGGGATTCCGTACCGATCCTCGGTTGGGCATTTGTCTTGCCGAGTCGCCTCCTCCGTAGCCGACGCACTCACAACTCTGCGAGGAGGCGGAGCAATGCTGAAGAACCTGATGCTGCGTTTCACGCCGAGTCTGGCGGCTGCCGCGCTGGTGGCGACGGCATGCCAGGATTCGACACCGCTCACTTCGGTCGCGCACAAGCCCAACTTCTGGGCCGGGCCGCCGCCCGCGTGCGTCACCGGGAAGTGGACGGGCGGCGGGCGTATCGACCCCCCCAGCAACGCCGATCTGCAGGACGAAACATCCGGAGGGCAGCCCCCACGATACTCGGACGGGCTCAGCCCGATGAACGGGAAGGTCACGTTCGGCTTCAACGTCTTTCTCGGCTCCGACGACAACGGGAATTGCGTCGTGAACAAGGGCGAGATCCAAGTCAATTGGCATCCGGGCAAGGTGAGCTGGCACGTGTCCATCCACGATGGAGTCGACGCGTACGACGGCCGGCCGGTGCTCGCCTCGACCTTCGCCGATAACTCGGGTGGCTTCTGTGTCGTGGTCGGCATACCCGAGACTTTCATGACGGCCCGGGTCAACCCGCAGGGGGGGACCGAGCTGACGCAATTCGAGGGCTGTGACAACGATCGGGGCGAGCCACAGAACAGCCGATCCGATGCGATGCGCTGGCGGAGCATGCATTTCGGGGACACGGGCCTCACGTTCCTGACCGGCGGCAACATCGTCGAGCACGGGTCGTGAACGGGCGACCACATCCAGGCTCAGTCATTCGGACGCAGAATCCAGGAAGGAGTGACAACTGATGAACCGCATGAGCATGCTTTGGGTGAACCGCGTCGTGGCCCCCGCGCTCGTCGTGGGACTGACGACCGGGCTCGCGGCCGCGGGTGTCGCCCAGTCGGTGGGCGGTCAGGCCTACGGCACGTATGTCAACACGCCGACCGGTTTCAGCACCCGGTCGCCGTTGGCCGTGCTCCCCGCGATTTCGGGGACGGACGGCGCCGAGGCCGACGCCCAGGGCAGCACGCTGAACATCGCGGGCGCCCTGTCGTCCGAGTTCCTCAGCAGCACCACGTCGGGCGAGCTCGGGACGCTGGAGGCGGGCGCGCAGAGCACCGCGAGCGCCGCGTCCGTCAATATTCTAAACGGCTTGATCACCGCGGATGAGGTCGTCGCCAATGTCATGAGCAGCCGGACGGCGAGCACGGCCGTCAGTAACGCGGATGGCTCGACGTTCACGAACCTCGTCGTGGCCGGCGTGCCGGTTACGTCGGGCGACGCCGCAGTCGCGCCGAACACCAACATCAGTCTCCCCGGGGTCGGGTACGTCGTCTTGAACGAGCAGCTCCCCGCGGGTGATGGTGTAACGAGCAGTGGCCTGACGGTGAATATGATCCACGTCTACTTGCAGAGTCTGGTGGGTGGCGTTCTCGATCCGCTCACCGGGAAGGTGGTGGGAGGGTCGTTGCAGACGACGGGCGAGATCATCGTCGGCTCGGCGACCAGCAACGCGTCGATGTGACGAGCCTGCGGGCCCGAGGAGACGAGCGGCCGGGGCCGACCGGAAGAAAACGGCGGCCTCCGGCGAGCCCCTTTTTTGTGCACCCTACCACAGCTTGACGCATCAAACTGTTGCGTCGACGCAAACGTGCGGGTCCGTGATTATTCCCAAGATATTGTGAAATAATTGGTTATGATGTTGCGTCCGATGCGGCGGCATGGCACTAGCCTTGCCGTTGCGCGGCGGCAACATTCACCAGTCAAGGACCCCCCGCCATGGCCGCGAAAGGCAAAGACCCGACGCCGCTGCAGGATCCGCTCGCGCAACCCGAATCCACCGCCGCGCTGCTGCGCGAGCTGGTGGCTCACCTCCGGCAGAACCGCACGCAGCTGCGCGAAGAGTGGGCGCGGCGCATCACGCGAGCACAGCTGCTCACGGCCATGACCGAGGAGGAAATCTTCGCCGAAGCGACCTCCGTGTACGACAACTACGTCGAGGCGCTCGAGACCGGGACCTTCGAAGCGTTGCAGGCCTACGCCCGCAACCTGTCGGAGCGCATCATTCCGCGAGGCGTCGAGACGCACGAGGTGGTCGGGATCGTGCTGCTGCTGCGCGACGTGCTCGCCCGCTCGTTGTTCGGCAAGTATCACGAGGACTTCGACAAGCTCAACCGGATCCTCGACGCCTACGAGCCAGCGGCCAACCGCATCGCCAACACGGTGGCCGTCGGATTCGTGCAGGAGCGCGAGCGCATCATCCGGCAGCAACAGGAAGCGATCCGGGAGCTGTCCACGCCGGTGCTTCAGGTGCGCGAGCGGCTCCTGATTCTGCCGATCATCGGCGTCATCGATCCACAGCGCGCGCGTCAGCTGACTGAGCAGCTGCTGCGCGCGATTCGCACCAACCGCGCCAAGGTCGTCGTGATCGACATCACGGGTGTGGCGGCGATGGACTCGAACGTGGCCAACCACCTCGTGCAGACGGTCGAGGCGTCCCGCCTCCTCGGGGCGACCGTGATCGTGACGGGCCTCTCACCTGAGATCGCGCAGACCCTCGTGACGATCGGCGTCGACCTGAGCGAGATGGCGACGGTCGGCGACCTGCAGGGCGGCATCGAAGAGGCAGAGCGGCTCTTGGGGTACAAGGTGGTCCCGCTGGAAGAGCCGGCGCAGAAAGCGTGAGCCGACTCGCCACTCCGTCGAGGGAGGGTGCGTGGAAGTCCCGATTCTGAAGCAGGGCCACTACCTCATCGCGTCCATCCAGTCCGCGCTGACCGACGCCGACCTCTCGCAGCTGCGCGAGGCGCTGATCGAGCGGGTGGGAAAATTCCGGGCCCGCGGCGTCATCGTCGACGTGACGGCGCTGGACGTGATGGATTCGTTCGCGGTCCGGACGCTCCGGGACATCGCGCACATGGCGCGGTTACGCGGCGCCGAAACCGTCATCGTGGGCATCCAGCCCGAAGTGGCGTTCGCGATGGTCCAGCTCGGCCTCACGCTCAAGGGCGTGTCGACCGCGCTCGACCTCGAGGAAGGCCTCCTGTTCCTCGACCAGCAGGCCAAGCTCCGCGTCGAGCGCGGGTCG
>DASQIB010000316.1:0-3992 GCA_035631795.1 Gemmatimonadales bacterium
CTGGCCGATGGTGTGCAACGCGTTGAACAGGAAGTGCGGCTGGAGCTGCATTTTCAGCGACTGCAATCGGGCCTCGAAGAGCTGCGCCTCGAGCTGGGAGGCCCGGAGCTCGCGTTCGCGCGCCTCGCGGTAGCGCGTGACGCCGGAATCGATGGCGAGGACGGCCCAGTAGAGCAAGCCGTCGGAACTGAGCCAGAACAGCCACGATCGCACCCCGGCGATCAAGAGCGGCAGGTCGCGTGGCGTGGAGCCAAGCACCGCCCGCTCGTTCACGATCTGCCCGAGCCCCAGCAGATAGACGATCACCATGCTCACGGTCAGATTGACCGCGAGCCCGAGCGGCCAGCGCGGCCCCTCGAAGGGCGGATACCGGCGTCCCAGCCACACGATCCCCGGCGTCAACAGCGCCCACGCGAAGCCGAGCGGCATCTGCATGCGCAGCGCCAGCAGGTACGGCATGGGCTTGCCGCCCAACCGCGAATAGAGCGCCACCTGGGTGGACCAGAGGAGGCCCCACAGCATCCAGGCGGCGAGGACCACCCACCAGCGTGGATAGGGTGCGCGAGCGCGACGACCGCTGAAGGTCGGGCCGGAGACGGTCACGGTGCGACGAATTCCTTTCGGCGTTTCACCGTGAAGTATACGGCGCCGCCGCGACGGATCGCGAGGGTCGTGCCGCGAGCGACGAAACACGCTCTGCGCACGCCGAACGGCGGCGCGGGCGCGACGAATGGCGCTTCAGTGCGCGGACGCGACGGCGGTCGGCGGATCCTCCACGCCGGTGTCGAGCACGACCTTCCACGATCCGTCCGCCTGCTTTTTCCAAATCGTCAGATACGTCCCCGTCCGGACTGCCGTCGCGCCTTTTTCATCACGCCGCCGTGCTTCATACCGGCCCACCGTGTAGCCGAGGTCGCCGGACGCCCCGGCATCGGCATGCGTCGGATGCCATCGCAGGGTGAAGGACGTATCGCGCAACACGCGGCTCATGTGCTCGCGGATCGCCGCTCGTCCCGTCACCGCCCCGCCCGGTCGCAGCATCGCGCCGTCTTCGGCGAAGAACTCGACCCACCCGTCGAGCCGTCGTTCGCTCGTCGCTAGATCGAAGGCGCGATCGGCGTTCTGGAGAGCCGTGCGCGTCACGGCGACATCCTCCGTTCGAGTGCAGGCAGTTGTTACCCCGAGCAGGATCGCGGCCAGGGCAAGACGCGGCATGGACGATTCGCCTCCGGTGGAGGGGAAAGGGACGGCCCTCCATTGTACGTCACGCCTGGCGGGCGGAGGAACGCGGCTGCGATGAATGGCCCCGCTCCCGCGACGAGTGGCCGGGACACGGCGCTGGTGGAAGGGCGGGCCTAGGCCCGCGTCAGCTGGATAAGCGTGATCTCGGCCGGCGCCCCGAGCCGCAGCGGCGGTCCCCAATATCCGGTGCCACGGCTGACGTACAGCCACATGGCCTCGAGCCGATGCAACCCCGCGACGAACGGCTGAAACAGCCGCACCAACAGATTGAAGGGGAAGTATTGACCGCCATGGGTATGACCGGAGATCTGGAGGTCATAGCCGGCGGCGCGCGCCGCGAACGCGCTCTTGGGCTGGTGCGCCAGCAGGACCTTCACGTCGCTTTCCGGCGCACCTGCGACCGCCGCGGCCGGATCGGATGTGTGACCGGGAAGCCATCCCCCCGACAGGTCGGTGACCCCCGCGACGACGATGCGGCCGGTCCCGCGACGGATCAGCCGGTGGCCGTTCACGAGTGCCTTGAATCCGAGGCCCTCGAGCTCGCGCACCCACGCCGCCGCGTCCCAGTAGTACTCGTGGTTCCCGGTCACGAAGAACTTGCCGTGCGGCGCCTGGAGCGCCGCGAGCGGCGCCACCTCGTCACGCAGCGCGGGCGGGAAGCCATCGGCCACGTCCCCGGTCAACGCAATGAGATCCGGGGCGAGCCCGTTCGCCGTGTCCACCACGCGTTCCACGAACTCCCGGCGGAGCGTGGGTCCCACGTGCAGATCGGAAAGTTGCACGATGCGAAACCCTTCGAGATCGGTGGGTAAGCCGGTGATCGGGACTCGGACAACCCGCACCGCCGCGGGTCGCCGCGCGATCCAAAGACCTGCACCGAGAGCCAAGAGCGCACCACCCACGACCGCGAGCCTGGAGCCCCCAACGCCGAGCCAGGCCCGGAGGCGCAGCACGTCCCCGGCGAACGCGAAGACGATAAGGAGCGACGACAACCCCATGGCCGTGAAGCCGGCAACCTCGATCACCCGCCGCGCCGGGAGCCGCGGGGAGCGCCCCGCCGTGAATGCGAGCACAGGGCCCGCCGCGAGCAAGAGAAGGCCGGCCCAGCCGAGCAGGCGCCACACCACGGGGAGGGGTTCCTGACCGAGGATCCGCTCCCCGACATACACGTGGAGCAGGGTCCACACACTGGTGACGATGCCGATGAAGACCGCCATACGCCTGCGCTGACTCATCGCCGCCTCCCTCTAATAGACTACACCCTTCCGAATCGTCAGGCCCCATCGTCCGGGGGGCCGGACGAAGCCATTCACCCAGAACCGGTAGCCGAACGCGATCTCGGCGACATCGCCGCGCACGGCGCGCGTCGGCCCGATTCGAAGCGAAAGACCGACGTCTCCCCCGAGCCGCGCCGGCTCCATTCCGGCATACCAGGCGCCGCCGTAGTCCACGAACGGAGCCACGCCGATGCCCATCAGTCCCCAGGCGTCGTCGGCGACTAGTGCCCGGTCCTCGAAAGCGAGCCAGAACATCTGCGTGCCGCTGAACTGATGAATCCCCCACAGCCGCGGTCCGTTGCGCGTGCTCCACAAGTCGAACTGCTCTCCGAACTTGGGCCGTCGCTGCCGGGCGGCTTCGGCGTGCAGAATCAGGGTGTGAGGAGCCACGTCCTGACTCGCGATCGTGAAGGCGCCGGACACTTGACCGGAATCGGGCCGCCCCGACGTGAACACGCCGTTCCCCGCCACGCGCAGCGTCGTGAACCCGCCCGCCCACGGGGCCGCCACCTGCGCGCTCACCTCCGGTCCGACACCAGCGCCGCCGTCGGGATATCCCCACACACGTGGCGCCGCCCACACGCCAAGGTGGAGCAGCTGCGAGACATCCACATCCTCGCGCCGCGCATACGAGTTGAACCGCTCGAGCACCTGGAACCGCACATGCCCCACGTCCAGCCCCGCACCGACCGTCCCGAATGCCGACCTCGGGAACGGGTCCGCATCGGTCGATGCGAAGTCCTCGCGTCGCCACCGCCCGCTCGCGAAGAGCCTGACGAAGTCCCGCGTGGTGGCGTGTGGCGCCCAGCCCGCCGTGACGCCCACCGCAAGGGCGCGCCGGTATACGATCGCGGCGGTGTCGGCGTCCTTGAACACGAGGACGCGTTCGTCGGCAGCCTCCCCGTCAGTGGCCAGCGCGTGACGCGCCGCGGTCTCGTAAAACGGCGCGCCGAGGAACCAGGTTCCTTCCTTTCCATCCGACTTGCCGTTGTACAAGAGCTGTAGCTGGGTGCGACGGGAGAAGAAATGCGGGCTCGCGTAGCCAAGACTGAAGATATTGCGGTCGGGGGTGTGGTTATAGACCGCCACCAACTGGGTGGCCGTGCCGAGCAGGTTGTCCTCCACGACGCCGGCGAGCCACGTCACGTCACCCCCGGCCGACGTGTAGCCGAGCTGCGGCTTGGTGCTCCAGCCGTCCGTCGTCGCTACGCGGAGCACCAGTCGCCCGTCGAGACGCGTCGTATCGATTCGCACCTGGCTGAACACGTGGAGGTTACGTAGCGCCCGCTCGCTCTCCGCGATTCGGGCTGAGTCGTAGGGCTCACCCGCATTGACGAGCAGCGTGCGGCGAATGATGCCGGCGTGGGTGCGAACGTGCAGGCGGTTCGCCAGCCGGGCGAGGAAGCTCGAGGCGTCCTCCTGCAGGTCGAAGATGTTCCGGTTGACGACGATGATGGTATCGATCGTGGGTCG
>DASQIB010000317.1:0-3647 GCA_035631795.1 Gemmatimonadales bacterium
CCGCCAGGAATTCCAGCGGCTCGACAAGGAGCTCGCCGACGCGCTCGCGGCACGGGAGCAGCTGCGCCGGCTGGAGACCGAGCTGGCCCCGGTGACCCGCTTGAAGCAAGACCTGGCGGAGCTCGAGCGCCTGCAGCGGGATGCCGCGGCGCGGCGGGCGGATGAGGCGCAGCTGGCCGAGCTGCGGCGCGCCGCCGGCACGTTGGAGCGTCGCGTGACCGAGCTCGGCGATGTGGCTGACGCCTTGGCACGGGCGACGGCCGCCGCGCGGGAATTGCACGACCGCCTGGAGACGGCCGAGCACGCCGTCGAGGAGGAGCGGACGGCGTGGATCCGCGATCGTCAGTACGCGGAGACGAAGCGCACCGAGCTCCTCAAGCTGTACGAGGAGGTGAAGGAGCAGCGCGACCAGATCGTGAAGCTCGGCCCCGACGGTACGTGCCCCACCTGCAAGCGGCCGCTCGGCGCGGAGTACGCGGCGGTGCTCGCGCTCCTCGATTCCCAGCTCGAAGTGATCACCGGCGACGGGAAGTACTTTCGCCAGCGCCTCGAACAGCTTGCCCAGCCGCCCGCCAGGGTACTCGACGTCGAGGCCGACCGGGACCGCGTGCTCGAGGAGAGCCGCCGGGCGAGCGGACGCGCGGGCGAGCTGCAGGCGCAGGTCGAGGAGCGAGACCGTGCGAGTGGGGAGCTCGCCGACGCCCGCCGGCGGGCGAAGGAGCTCGAGCGCCGGCTCACCGCCCGGCCGGTGGGTTACGATCCGGCGCGCCACGATGCAGTCCGGGGAGAGCTCGCGAAGCTCGAGCCGATCGCGCTCGAGGCGGCGGCCCTCGAAGAGCGCGCCCGGCGCGCGGAGCACCTGGTGCAGGACGCCGAACAGGCGGAGCAGCAGCTCTCCGTGAGCGAACGTCGCGTGGCGGAGCTGACTGCCGCCGTCCGGGCAGAGGGGTTCTCGGACACCCAATACACTCAGGCGAAGGATCGCTACGACCGCGCGGTCGGAGCCCTGCGCGAGGCCGAGCTCGCCGTCGTCGAGGCGCGCGGCGAGCTGAACCGCGCGGAAGACGACGTGCGAGACGCCAAGCGGCGGGAGGCGGAGCGCGCGCAACGCCAGCGGCAGATCGGCGGGCTCAAGGCCCGCCAGCGGCTCCACAACGAGCTCGATCGTGCTTTCTCGGACCTGCGGGGCGAGCTGAATGCGCGCATGCGTCCCGAAATCGCCGAGCTCGCCTCCGGCTTCCTTTCGGACCTGACCGACGGTCGCTACGACGAGCTCGAGCTCACGGAGGACTATACCGTCGCCGTCCTGGAAGGCGGCGTGCCCAAGCCCGTGATCTCCGGCGGTGAAGAAGACATCACGAGCCTCGTCCTGCGGCTCGCGATTTCCCAGATGATCGCCGAGCGGGCGGGGCAGCCGCTCTCGCTGCTCGTGCTCGACGAGATCTTCGGGTCGCTCGATGAGAGCCGCCGGCAGCACGTGGTGGGCCTGCTGCGCCGTCTCGCGGATCGGTTTCCGCAGGTCGTGCTCATCACGCATATCGAGCAAGTGCGTGAGGGTCTCGACCGCGTGATCCGCGTGGAGTTCGACCCGGCGCGCGGAACGAGTGTGACCAGAGACGACACCGCAACCCTGGGAGCCGCCGATGCGGGCGTGGCTGCCTAACCGCCAGGTCTACGGGCCGGAGGCCCCGGGGGAGCGCGACACCGAAGGCTTGAACCGCGTCTTCGCCGACGCGTTCACCGACCGGTACCGGCGCGATGGACTCGTTGGAGTCCGGGTGCCCCACCTGAACCCGCAGGTGTGGCGCTACGCGCTCCTCGATGCGGGTGCGGGCGCGATGGTGTGGCGGGACGAGGCGGGACAGGTGGTGGCGTTCAACATCGCGCACCGCTCCGGAGCGGAAGGGTGGATGGGACCCTTGGCCGTGCGGCCGGATCGCCAGGGCGCCGGTGTCGGCAAGGCCGTCGTGCAGACCGCCGTCGACTGGCTGCTCGCGCAGGGGGTGACGACCCTCGGGCTCGAGACCATGCCGCGGACCGTGGAGAACATCGGCTTCTACGCGCGCCTCGGCTTCTCACCCGGTCACCTGACCGTGACCTTGACGAACGACATCCCGACGCGCGGGCACCAGCCCCCGGCCCTCCTGTCGCAGCGCAAAGGCTCCGCCGGTGGGGAAGCGCTCGAGGCAGGGCGCCGGCTGGTCGGGTCGCTCGCTCCGGGTTACGACTTTACCCGCGAGATCTTGCTCACAACGGAGCTCGGCCTGGGTGACACCTCCCTGGTCGACGGCGGTGACGCCCTGGCGGCGCTCGTGCTGTGGCACTCCGCGCCCCTCGCGGAAGGGCGCCCGCGCGATGAGGTGCGCGTGCTGAAGCTCGCTGCGCGGGACGAGCGCGCCTTCGACGCCGCGATCGCCGCGACCGAAGCCGCCGCCGCCCGCGCGGGCATCCGTCGGGTCGCGGTTCGCTGCCAGACGCGTTTCGCGGACGCCTTCCGTCACCTGGTGGCGCGAGGGTACCGCGTACGCTGGACCGATTTGCGGATGACGTATGAGGGCTACGCCGAGCCCCACCCAACGCGCGGCGTGTTGCTTTCGAACTGGGAGATCTAGTCGCCCGTGGGGGATGCCGTCTTGGGACGTCTGGCTTGCGCCGTGAAGGTGAATTCGCCAATCATGGAGCGCGCCCCAAATCCGAACATTTTCCCAGGAGGCGTATTGATGAACCGGGTTCGGCAGATGGCGGCCGCACTGGCCGTTGCGACCGTCGTTGGTGGGTCCGCTCGGGCGGCTCAGAGCGCGCGTGTCGGCCTCGGCGGCGGTCTCACGGTCCCGTTGAGTGAATACAGGAACACCGATAACACCGGGTGGCACGTGCTGGCGAAGGTGGACATCAAGATTCCCGTGTCGCCAGTGGGTGTACGAGTGGACGGCCTGTACGGGCAGACCAGCCAGAAGTCTCCGCTCACAGGCAACACGAAGCTGGCCGGTGGAACGGCGGAGCTCGTCTGGCATATCCCCACGATGGTGCCGGGCTTCAAACCCTACGTTCTCGGCGGGGGAGGCCTGTACAACGTCAACCCCGGCGGGGGTTCGACGACGAAGTTCGCGTGGGCCGCCGGACTGGGTTCGTCGATCGGCGTGGGGCCGATCCACGCGTTCGCGGAGGCGCGCTACATCAGCGTTCAGCTGACCCCCACGCACCTCAAGTTCGTACCGGTGACGGCCGGTCTCACGTTCGGCTCGGACTGACGTTCTGGTGACGGCTGGCGGCGGCGCTTGGCGAGCGGGTGCCGCCGCTGGTGTTCCCCTACGACAAGAACGTCGGCGCGCCCACGATCACCCGCCGCGCGCACAGGATCGCGCCCGCCGCGTACAGGATGTGGACCGAACCGGTGCCGATGTGGAAGGCGAATACCAACACGGCCCACAACGCGAGCAGGGCGGCCGCTGCGACGAGCGTCACATTCATGCCGTTCTCTCCAGATTGACGTTTCGCGTCCAGGTAGTATTCTACTACCAGGGACGGGGAGAAGAATTATTGAGCCAACAGGCTCGATCGTGGACCCAGATACTGTGACCGATGTCATGCCCCCGCGTGGGGAAGGCAGACGCCATGGTGAGGGACCAGTCATTACCTTCGGGCTT